>JBMOKE010000351.1:0-1858 GCA_049315425.1 Mycobacterium sp.
CCGGGACGGTCGTGCATGGGAGTCTAGCAGCCGTGATGGATAACCCCGACATCCGCGATCTGGCCGACATCCCCGCCATTGAGGTGATCAGCCGAGCGGCGGTCATGCTGATGAGCTCGACGGCCGAGAAACTCGGGCTGTCCTCCCCCGACCCCGAGACCAGCGAAAACCGTGACCTCGACGAGGCCCGGCGGCTGATCACCGCGCTGGCCGGCCTGGTGACGGCGTCGATGGAGTACCTCGGACCGCACGCGAAACCGCTCAAGGACGGGTTGCGGAGCCTCCAGCTGGCGTTCCGGGAGGCCAGCGCGGCGCCCGACGAGCCCGGCTTCGGGCCGGGCGAGAAGTACACGGGTCCGCTCACGTGAGTCGCGCCGCCACCGCAGAGGTGGTCAGCGAATATCCTGACGGTCTATGACGGTCACGACGCGCAGGGCCCGAGCCGGGTTCGGTTGGGTGCCTGCCGCAGCGGGTGCGTTCCTCGGCGTAATCGCCGCCGCCTCGCTGCTCTCCAGTGTCTCGACGACGATCCGGCACCTGACCCGGGTACCGCGAGACTTCGTCGACCACTACCTGTTCAACTTCCCCGACACCAGCTTCGCGTGGGCCTTTGCGCTGGCCATCATGGCCGGCGCGTTGGCGGCCCAGAAGCGCATCGCCTGGTGGGTGCTGGTGGGCATTCTGGTGATCGCGATCGGCTTTGATGTCGCCTCGCTGATCCAGAACGACGGCACCCGATTCGAGGACATCGGCGAATTCCTGGGTCTGACGTTCCATATCGCTGCCGTCGCCGTTCTGGTTCTGGCCTACGACGAGTTCTCGGCCAAGGTGCGTCGCGGCGCGCTGTTCAAGGCTGCGGCTGTCCTCGTGGCCGGCAACCTGTTGGGCATCGGGCTTGCCTGGGGACTGCTCGAGTTCTTTCCCGGCTCGCTGCAACCCGACTACCGGCTGGCCTATGCCGTCAACCGGGTCAGCGGCTTCGGCGTCGCCACGCCGGATCTGTTCGTCGGAAAACCACACGGGCTACTCAATGCGCTGTTCGGTCTGTTCGGTGCCCTGGCACTGATGGCCGCCGCCGTGGTGCTGTTCCAGTCGCAGCGCGCCGAGAACGCACTGACCGGTGAGGACGAATCCGCGATCCGCGGTCTGCTGGAGGTCTATGGCAAGAACGACTCACTCGGGTACTTCGCGACCCGACGGGACAAGTCGGTGGTCTTCGCCCCCAACGGACGCGCCGCCATCACCTACCGAGTCGAGGTCGGCGTCTGCCTTGCCAGCGGCGACCCAGTCGGCGACCCGCGGTCCTGGCCGCAGGCCATCGCGGCCTGGCTGCAGTTGTGCAGGGACTACGGCTGGGCACCTGGAGCCATGGGGGCGAGTTCGGTTGCGGCCCAGGCGTATCGGGAGGCCGGACTCAACGCATTGCAACTCGGCGATGAAGCCATCCTGTACCCGGATAAGTTCCGACTGTCCGGACCGGATATGAAAGCGGTGCGCCAGGCGGTGACCCGAGCAAAGCGCGCAGGGTTGACCGTTCGAATGCGACGGCACCGCGATTTCTCCGAAGCAGAAATGGCGCAGGTGGTCAAGCGTGCCGACACCTGGCGCGACACCCAGACCGAACGTGGTTTCTCGATGGCATTGGGCCGGTTGGGCGACCGCGCCGACAGTGATTGTCTGCTGGTGGAGGCCGTGGAGGCCGACCAAAAGACCGGGGAGGCAGTCCAGGATGACACCGTCGTCGCCATGCTGTCGCTGGTGCCCTGGGGGAACAATGGTCTGTCACTGGATCTCATGCGCCGCTCACCACAGTCCCCGAACGGGACCATCGAGCTGATGGTCACCGAGTTGTTGCAAC
>JBMOKE010000105.1:0-8174 GCA_049315425.1 Mycobacterium sp.
GCCGAAGCTCCGGCTGAGTCCGCCGCCGAATGAGTTCATCCGTCGTCGACGCCGTGGAGCACCTGGTCCGTGGGATCGTCGACAACCCGGACGAGGTTCGCGTCGACATGGTGACCAACCGGCGCGGCCGGACCGTCGAGGTGCATGTGCATCCTGATGATCTGGGCAAGGTGATCGGCCGTAGTGGACGCACCGCCACTGCGCTGCGGACGCTGGTGTCGGGTATCGGCGGCAAGGGTATCCGCGTCGACGTGGTGGACACCGACCGGTAGTTGAGCTGCCCTCATGGAGCTCGTTGTCGGCCGGGTGGTGAAAGCCCACGGCATCACCGGTGAACTCGTTGTCGATGTTCGCACCGACGACCCCCAGGAACGGTTCGCTCCTGGTAATCGTCTGCGGCTCAAGCCTTCCCGTGGTGGCGGCGAATCCCGGGATTTTCAGGTCGAATCTGCCCGTCCGCACGGCGCACGTATGCTGGTCCGATTGCGCGGCGTGCTGGACCGCGACACCGCTGACGCATTGCGCGGTAATCTGTTCATCGTCGACTCGGCCGATCTACCGCCGATCAACGATCCCGACGAGTTTTATGACCACCAACTTGAAGGCCTCGCGGTACGCACCGTCGAGGGTGCGGAGATCGGATCTGTTGCTGAGGTATTGCACACCGCGGGTGGGGAACTGCTGTCGGTTCGTACCGCCGAGGGCGCGGAGGTCCTGGTGCCCTTCGTCAGTGCGATCGTGACATCAGTCTCGCTCGCCTCGGGCGTCGTTGAGATCGATCCCCCGGACGGTCTGCTGGACCTGGATTCCTGAGATGCGCATCGACGTCGTCACGATCTTCCCCGATTATCTCGATCCGGTGCGGCAGTCGTTGTCCGGCAGGGCGATTGAAACTGGAATCGTGGACTTCGCGGTGCACGACCTGCGGCGGTGGACGCACGATGTGCACCGCTCCGTGGATGACGCACCGTACGGTGGCGGGCCGGGAATGGTGATGAAGGCTCCGGTGTGGGGCGACGCCCTCGACGAAATCTGCACTGCTGAAACGCTTCTGGTGGTACCGACACCGGCGGGCCGCCTCTTCAACCAGGCCGACGCGCAGCGCTGGACCGGCGAGTCTCACCTGGTGTTCGCCTGCGGGCGATACGAGGGAATCGACCAACGGGTGGCCGATGACGCCGCCACCCGGATGCGGGTCGAAGAAGTGTCCATCGGCGACTATGTGCTCGCCGGGGGAGAAGTCGCGACACTGGTGATGATCGAGGCAGTGGTCCGACTGTTGCCGAGTGTCATCGGCAATCCGCTTTCCCACCAAGATGATTCACATTCTGATCGCATCGATGGTCTGCTCGAGGGCCCCGGCTACACCCGGCCCCCGGCGTGGCGGGGTCTGGCAGTGCCCGAGGTGCTGCTGTCTGGAGATCACGCAAACATCGCGGCGTGGCGGTATCAGCAGTCGCTGCAGCGAACCCGGCTACGCCGGCCAGATCTCCTGCCCGACGAGACGGCGCCGGGCTAGATCCGGCCGCCCGGGAACATCGCTTTGATGGTTTCGGTCATTGTGTTACGCGCGGTGGCGTCGTCTACCGGTTGCATGGAACCCATGGCGATTACGTAGCGCTGGTCTGCACCGATGACGCCAGTGGACATGTGTAGCCAGTTGGGGCCGTTCCAACAACACATCCAACCCTGTTTCACCGCAACGGATTCGGCGAACAAACCGTCGGGGATACCGAAACGCTGCGGGTAACCGTCGATACCCTTCGGTGTGGAAGCGGCCAAATTAGACATGATCACCGCAGCCTGGTCCGCCGGGAGGCCGCCGGTTCCGTCCAGCAGCATGTCGTAATAGCGCACCAAATCCTTGGTGGTGCTCATCGTGTTCCACCAGTTACCGTCGTAGGGGGCGGTGGTTGACGCCAGCCCGTACCGAGCCACGACCCGGGCGATGACCGCATTGCCGCCGTCCCGGATCCAGAATTCATCAGCCGGAAAATCGTCTGACGAGCGCAGCATGACGTCGAGACCGCGGCGATCCTCGATGCTCAGCTTGCGCTTGGATTTCGACAGTCCCATCAGGAGGTCGTCCGCGATGAACAGCTTGGCCACTGATGCGAGGGGAAAGGGCGCCTGATCTCCGCTGGAAATCAGCCGGCCGGTCTTACGGTCGAGCAACGTGAACGTGATATCGGCGCCGTCATTGGCGGCCTCCGAGGCGGCCTTGCGCGCGATCGCCTCGAGGTTGACGACCGGGTCTGGCGGCGCTGCACTTGGTATCGGCGGCGCCAGTGGGGCCCCGGTGGGGCCGGACAGCAATGCCACCCGCAGGGGCGGATGGTTGCCGGCGGTCAACTGGGCCGAGGATGCGCCAAGCAGAAAGCCGACCATCAGCGCGACAATGCTGGCCAGCAGCACCGGAGGTCGGCGTCGCAAGAGGCTCTCCTCGGCTTGGCGGTAGCGTTCGTCGAACGCGATGGGACTTTGCCCGGTCAAAGCCAGGCTTGGAGAGCCTAACCGCCGACCGCACCGACTGCGCAAAATGACCCCGCGACATGCCGCTGACCTTGTCATGGTGTGCGATTTCGCGGCTGGAGGCAGATCTGGCACAATCTAGGGGTTAGCCGCGCGGGCCGGACCATCTGCCTGCTGCGCAAACACCACGTTGATGATCCGCTCGGCGATGTCAGGCGCATGCGCCGAGGCAGAACCCGCAGCCCGACCGCTAAGGAAGTGTCAGAACATGAACACTCTGGACTTCATCGACAAGGCGTCGTTGCGCGACGATATCCCGACCTTCGGCCCTGGCGACACGATCGAGGTGCACGTCAAGGTCATCGAGGGCAACAAGCAGCGTATTCAGGTCTTCAAGGGTGTGGTGCTGCGTCGCTCTGGCGGCGGGGTTCGCGAGACCTTCACCGTGCGCAAGGAAAGCTATGGCGTCGGCGTCGAGCGCACCTTCCCGGTGCACTCGCCCAATATTGACCACCTCGTGGTCGTGACCCGCGGCGATGTCCGCCGGGCGAAGCTGTACTACCTGCGCGAGCTGCGGGGCAAGAAGGCGAAGATCAAGGAGAAGCGCTGAGCTTCGACCTCGGGTCCGCAGAAGCGCTGAGCTTGGCGGCTGGCTGCCCGGTGTGGGCGGCGGGGGTTCCCGCTTACGGCTGGCTACGCTGATCGATGTGACCCCGACTGAAGACCCGGACGATTCGACGCCGGAGCAGCCTGAGACGACACGTTCTGGTGATGATGGTCCCGATAAGGGCGACAAGAGGCGGTCGGCATTCCGGGAGGGCGCAATCCTCGTCGGGATCGCGGTGGTCCTTTACTACGTGATGCTGACGTTTGTGGCCCGTCCGTACCTGATCCCCTCGGAGTCAATGGAGCCCACACTGCACGGTTGCAAGGGCTGCGTCGGCGATCGGATCATGGTCGACAAGATCACCTACCGGTTCGGTTCCCCGCAACCCGGTGACGTGATCGTGTTCAAGGGCCCGCCCAATTGGAACGTCGGCTACAAGTCCATCCGCTCCCACAACGTTGCGATCCGGTGGGTGCAGAACGCGCTGTCGTTCGTCGGGTTCGTGCCCCCGGACGAGAACGATCTGGTGAAGCGGATCATCGCGGTCGGCGGCCAGACCGTGCAGTGCCGCGCCGATAGCGGTCTTACCGTCGATGGCAAGGCGCTCACGCAGCCCTTCCTTGATCCGGTGACGATGATGGCCGACCCGGTGGTCTATCCGTGCCTGGGTAACGAGTTCGGCCCGGTGAGCGTCCCCGAGGGTCGGCTGTGGGTGATGGGCGACAATCGCACCCACTCGGCAGACTCCCGGGCGCACTGTGCCAGTACTCCTGCCGAGGCCCAGCAGGGCATCCTGTGCACCGGTGACCCGGATGCGGGCACGATTCCCGTGGACAATGTCATCGGCAAGGCCCAGTTCATCGCATGGCCGCCGTCGCGCTGGGGTGGTGTTTCCTCGTTCGATCCGCAACAGGGTTGACCATGCCGACGATCACATGGCCGCCGCGCACGGTCATCCGGCGTTCATCGGGACTGCGCACCCTGGAGTCAGCCCTCTACCGCAGTGGCCTGGGGCCGGTCGCCGGCGTCGATGAGGTTGGCCGCGGCGCCTGCGCCGGACCGTTGGTCGTCGCCGCGTGTGTCCTGGGAACCAATCGGGTCCAGAGCCTCGCCGCGCTCGATGACTCCAAGAAGCTCACCGCCAAGATGCGCGAGGAACTCTTTCCGCTCATTCGGCGCTACGCGGTGGCCTACCACGTGGTGTTCATTCCACCCGCCGAGGTGGACCGCTGTGGTGTGCATGCGGCAAATATCGAGGGCATGCGGCGTGCGGTCGCCGGACTGACCCTGCGCCCCGAATACGTACTCTCCGATGGCTTCCGGGTGCCCGGGCTGCCGATGCCGTCACTGCCGGTGATCTCCGGCGACGCGGCGGCGGCCTGTATCGCGGCGGCCAGTGTGCTCGCCAAGGTCAGCCGCGACCGGCTGATGGTGGCCATGGACGATGAGCATCCCGGCTATGGATTCGCCGAGCACAAGGGATATAGCACGGCGGCGCACAGCTCGGCACTGGCACAACGGGGTCCGTGCATCCAGCACCGCCAATCGTTCATCAACGTTCGGCGGGCGACACCGGTGCAGAGCCACGGTGAGGGGTGGGACAGGATGGAAGTACGTTCGACTGAATCGTTTGACAAGACCGAATCGTTTGACAAGACCGAATCGTTCGACATGAAGGACTGCTGAGCCGATGAGTGCCGAGGATCTCGAGAAATATGAAACCGAGATGGAGCTCTCGCTGTACCGCGAATACAAAGACATCGTGGGGCAGTTCAGCTACGTCGTGGAGACCGAGCGTCGCTTTTACCTAGCCAACAGCGTCGAGTTGGTGCCGCGTAACACCGAGGGTGAGGTGTACTTCGAGCTTCGGCTGGCCGACGCCTGGGTGTGGGATATGTACCGGCCGGCCCGGTTCGTCAAGCAGGTCCGGGTGATCACCTTCAAGGACGTCAACATCGAAGAGGTCGACAAGCCGGATCTGCGCCTGCCGGAGTAGCGGCTGTGCACGGCTGAGGCACTGGGGATAAATCCGGCCCGGGGGTTGCTGTTCGTCAGAATCTGTCGCCGGCGCGGGCCACGGTGGGTGTATGACGTCTCCGCGGTTGACGCGAAACGAACTCGGCGCGCTCGGCGAGCAGTTGGCCGTCGAGCATCTGCGCGCGCTCGGCCTGCGGATCCTGGCCCGCAACTGGCGTTGTCGCTCAGGCGAACTTGATGTGATCGCCGCCGATGGAGACCGCACGGTGGTGTTCATTGAGGTCAAGACCCGCAGCGGCGACGGATTCGGCGGTATCGCCGAGGCGGTGACGCGTGCGAAGGTGCGCCGGATCCGTCGTCTGGCCGGCATCTGGCTGGCGGGCCAGGACACCGGCTGGGCGCAGGTCCGTATCGACGTGATCGGCGTTCGCATCGGGCGTCGCCGCGTTCCCGAGGTGATGTACCTGCGTGGGGTGGGCTGATGGCACGGGCTGGGTGGGTGGGCTGATGGCTCTAGGACGGGCGTTCTCAGTCGCGGTGCGCGGCCTTGACGGGGACATCGTGGAGATCGAAGCCGATATCAGCTCAGGGCTTCCAGGTGTGCACCTGGTCGGGCTGCCTGACGCCGCTCTGCAGGAGTCTCGGGATCGAGTGCGCGCGGCGATCACCAACTGCGGCAACACCTGGCCGATGTCACGGCTGACACTGGCGTTGTCGCCGGCCACCCTGCCCAAGACCGGCTCGCTGTACGACATTGCCCTGGCCTGCTCGGTGCTCTCGGCCGGGCGCAAGAAGCCCTGGGACCGGCTGGATAAAACGGTGCTACTCGGCGAATTGGCCCTCGACGGCCGGATCCGTCCGGTGCGCGGCGTGCTGCCCGCGGTGCTGGCCGCCAAGCGCCAGGGCTGGCCCGCCATCGTGGTTCCGATCACCAACCTGGCCGAGGCCAGCCTGGTGGACGGGATCGAGGTGCTCGGTGTTCGCACTCTGCGCCAGATGCAGCAGTGGCTGGACAGCGGCACAGGATTGGACGAGCGGGTCTCGACGCCGCCCCCTGATGACCAGCCGCTTGCCGACCTCGCTGACGTGGTGGGACAGTCCCAGGCCCGGTTCGCGGTCGAGGTTGCGGCCGCCGGTGCCCACCACCTCATGCTCACCGGACCGCCCGGTGTGGGTAAAACCATGCTGGCCCAACGACTTCCGGGACTGCTACCCGATCTCACCCACAGCGAGGCGCTGGAGGTGACGGCGATCCACTCGGTTGCAGGGCTACTTTCGGAGCGCATACCGCTTGTCACCCGGCCGCCGCTGATCGCACCGCATCATTCCTCCAGCGTGGCCGCACTGGTCGGTGGCGGCACCGGCCTGGCCCGCCCGGGAGCGATCAGCCGCGCCCATCGAGGTGTGCTCTTCCTCGACGAGTGCGCCGAGATCGGAACTGGCGCACTGGAGGCACTGCGAACTCCATTGGAGGACGGTGAGATACGGCTCGCTCGCCGCGACGGTGTGGTGTGCTACCCAGCCCGGTTCCAGTTGGTGCTAGCCGCCAACCCGTGCCCCTGCGCGAAGACCGATCCGCGTGACTGCATCTGCTCGTCGCTGGAGAGGCGCCGCTATCTGGGCAAGTTATCTGGTCCACTGCTCGACCGGGTTGATCTACGAGTGGAGATGCACACCATGCGCGCGGGAGCTTTCGCGGCCGAGGCTGCCGAAAGCAGCGGGCAGGTTCGTACCCGGGTGGCTCAAGCCCGCTGCGCCGCCGCCGAACGCTGGCGTTCCTATGGGTTCACCACCAACGCCGAGGTCACCGGTACGGTCCTGCGGCGCCGTTTTCGCTTGAGCGCGCCGGTGATGGCTCCACTGAAGGCCGCGATGGAGCGCGGGCTGATCAGCCTTCGCGGCGTCGACAGATCGTTGCGAGTCGCGTGGACCCTGGCGGATTTGGCCGGCCGCACAGCACCCGATCTCAACGACGTGTCAGTGGCGCTCAGCTTCCGGCAGGCGGAGGTCAAGCCGTGAGCACTAATGCCGAAACGACGGCCTGGGCTTATCTCAGCCGGGTCGTCGAGGCACCGTGCGCTGATTTGTCGGCGCTGGTTCGCAGTGTCGGTCCGGTGGAGGCGGCCGAGCGTATCCGACGCGGCGAGGTCGGTGACATCCTGGCGCAGCGCACTGAGGCCAGACGCGATGTCGACTGCGCAGCTGAGGATCTCGAGATCCTCAAGCGCCGTGGCGGTCGGTTGGTCAGCCGCGACGACGACGAGTGGCCAGGTCTTGCGTTCGCCTCGTTCGACGGAGCACCGGTGCGGGATAGGCAGCAGGGCCGGGCGCCACTGGCGTTGTGGGCGATCGGGCCCCTGCGACTCGATGAAATCGCCGAGCGAGCAGCGGCCATTGTCGGGACGCGGGCCTCGACGGCCTACGGCGAGCACGTGGCGGCGGATCTCTCGGCCGGCTTGGCCGAACACGAGGTGGCCATCGTTTCCGGCGGCGCCTACGGTATCGATGGTGCAGCCCACCGCGCAGCACTGGCCGCTGACGGTATGACGGTGGCGGTGTTGGCCGGGGGAGTCGACGTCCTCTACCCGGCCGGTCATTCCGCCCTGCTGCACCGCATCGCCGGAACCGGCCTGCTCGTCAGCGAGTACCCACCAGGCGTGCGGCCGGCGCGGCACCGCTTCCTCACCCGCAACCGCATCGTGGCCGCGCTGGCGGGGGCAACCGTGGTGGTCGAGGCCGGTATCCGCAGTGGCGCCGCGAGCACGGCGGCCTGGGCGCGCGCTCTGGGCCGGGTCGTCTGTGCGGTGCCGGGGCCCGTTACCTCGTCGGCCTCGACGGGCTGTCACGTGCTGTTGCAAGCCGGAGCGCAACTCGTCACCCGTGCCGACGAGATCCGCGAAATCATCGGCCGTGCAGGCGAACTCGCCGATGAGCAGCCGCATCCGACTGATCCGCTGGACGCACTGAGCGACACCGAGCGTCAGGTCTACGAGGCGCTACCGGGCCGGGGAACCCGTACCCCCGACGAGATCGCCGTCGCAGCCGGTCTACCGCCCACCGACATTCTGGGTCCGCTCGCGATGCTGGAGATCGCCGGACTCATCGAACGACAGGACGG
>JBMOKE010000352.1:0-1853 GCA_049315425.1 Mycobacterium sp.
TCACCGACCGCACCGACGAACTGCACCTGCGCGCCGGCTCGCGCCGCGGCGATCGCCTGGTTGGCACCCTTCCCGCCGGGTGCGTAGACGAGCGACGACGCCAGCACCGTCGACCCCGACGTCGGGATCCGTTCGACGGTGAGGGTCAGGTCGTTGTTAACACTGCCCACCACACAGACCCGCATCATTAGCACTACGTTAGCCGCGCGTATGCAACGCTTGCCGCATGCGACTGATCATCGACACCGATCTGGCGATGGGCACAGTCGGTTCTGATCCCGAGGACGGGATGGCCATCCTCTACGCCCTCAACACCCCGGGAGTACAGGTCGACGGGCTGACACTGGTGCAGGGCAACGTGCCGATCGCGCAATCCTGGCCCAATGCGCATCACCTACTGGCGTTGGCCGGCCGGCCTAACCTTCCGCTGCACGCCGGCGCGGCGGAGCCCCGCAACCCTGACCGACGCCGGCTGCAAAGCGCCTGGCTTGACCAGCAGGCCACGACGCCCCGGACCGTACCGCCCATCGATGGCCCCGGCGGCCCGCCCGGGGGAACCGCGGCAGAGTTCCTCTGCCGCACCGTGCTCGAGGCTCCCGGGCAGGTCACCGTCGTCGCCATCGGCCCGCTGACCAATATCGCCGCGGCCATCGAGTCCGCACCCGAGGTGGCCGCCGCGATGGCCTCGCTGGTGATCATGGGGGGCACGGTGGCAGTACCCGGAAACGTCACACCGGCGGCGGAGTTCAACATCTGGATGGATCCCGAGGCGGCCGACATCGTGTTCCGCAGCGGCGCGCCCATCACGATGGTCGGGCTCGACGTCTGCCACCAGACCTCGTTCGATCGCGACCGCGCCGCCGGGCTGCGCCGCAACCGCTCGCCGCTGGCCGGCTTCGTGGCCGATGCCGCCCAGTCGTGGATCACCGTGCGCGAACAGCTCTTCCCCGAACACCCGGCGCTGCACCTCTACGACACGTTGGCCGTCGCCGCCGCTATCGAACCCGAGCTGCTCACGACCCAATCCGCCCTCGTCGAGATCGAGACCTCCGAGGGGCCGGCGCAGGGAATGACGGTCACCTACCTCAACGACATCCTCCGACAGTTCCTGACCGGCCGGGACCCCAACGCCGCAGTCGCCGTCGGCGTCGACAGCGAGCGCTTCGCTCAGTACTTCGACGCCCGGGTGGCCGGCTGTCTCTGAGCGCGAGGGTGTCGAGCACGGCGAAAGCCCAGCAATAGCGGGAAGATAATGACATGCATCGCGCGCCCGCAGTTCGCCAACCGCTGTGGGAGCGCATCGGTGGACTCGTCTCCGCCCGGCGATCCTGGGTTCTGGCACTGCTCATCGCCGCACTCGGAGGCGCGCTGCTTGGTCTTATTCCGCAGAGCGCGACAGCCCAGCAGTCACCGGTCATTCTCCCGCCCACCGCCGAGTCCGTCCGCGCCACCGAACTGATCAAGGGCTTCCCCGGCGGTGACGTCGCACCGGTTCTGCTCGTGATCAGCCGAGCCGATGGCACAGATTTGTCACCGGAGGACCTTGCCGACGCACAACAGGCCCGAGCCCGGATGGCCGGCGTCACCGGAGTGATCGACGCGCCAGGGCCACCGGTCATCGGTGCCACCGACGGTAAGGCCGCAGTGGCACCGGTGGCGCTGAACCCTGACCTCAACGGATTCGCTCTCTCCGACACCGTCACAGCATTGCGCGACGCGGCCCGCGACGGCCTGCCCGACGGACTGGTCGCCAATGTGACCGGTGGGCCGGCCTTCGGCGCCGATATCGCCAACTCGTTCGCCAGTGCCAATGTCAACCTGCTGGCCGTCACCGGATCAGTCGTCGCGCTACT
>JBMOKE010000106.1:0-8142 GCA_049315425.1 Mycobacterium sp.
TGACATTCGTTCACTGGCCGGTGCGGCCGGCCGACGTCGTCCACCTCTTTCCGCCGGGTACCCGCCCGGACGTGTTCGCTGACGGCATGACCTACGCGGCGTTAGTGCCGTTCCAGATGAGCCGCACCAAAGTGGGGCCAAGCCCACCGGTGCCGTATTTCGGCACCTTCGCCGAAACCAATATCCGGCTCTACTCCATCGACGACCACGGCCGTCACGGGGTGCTATTCCTGTCGCTGGAAACAACCCGTCTCGCAGTGGTTGCCGCGGTGCGTACCGCAATGGGCATCCCCTACACCTGGGCATGGATGCGGATCAACCGATCAGCAGAGACGATCAGCTACGAGAGCCTGCGGCGCTGGCCTCAGCGCGGCCTGCTCAGCCAGCTGACGATCAGCCCCGGCGGACCGGTGGAACCGACACCACTGGAGGTCTGGTTGACCGCCCGTTGGGGAGCGCACACCCGCAAGGCCGGCCGAACCTGGTGGGTACCCAACGAACACGAGCCATGGCCACTGCGGTCAGCGACGATTCTCGAAATCTACGATGAGTTGTTGGCCGCCAGTGGTGTCCGGACAGCCGGCGAGCCGTTGCGCGCGCTGTACTCCCCGGGAGTCCACACTCGGTTTGGTCGCCCCACCCTCGTCAGCTGAGATCCGGCAACGCGTCCAGCGCCCCGGTGTCGATCACATGGCTGCTGTGCCGATCCAGCATCGTCAGGAACATTTCGTCACCGCGTTCGGTGCGCACCACCAGCATCGAGGACACTATCGACATCATCACGCCGAAGAAACTTTGGCGTCGCACGCCCTCGCGGACTTCATCGATGCTCAGCGACGGGTTGGTCCCCAGCCCGTCGTGGTAGGCCTGCAGCAGTTCGTCGTAATGCGTCCGGCGATCTTCGACCTGGAGCGCGCAACCGATGAAGTACGCGACATCGGTCATGGCGGACCCCCACGTGACGGTCTGCCAGTCCACCACCGTGAGATCGCGTAGCGAACCGGGACGGCCGAAAAGCATGTTGTCCAAGCGATAGTCGCCGTGGACGAGTCCTTTGACACGTTCGGCTTCCTCGGCGACATAGGCATCGAAACCGTTGACCAGGCGCTCGCATACTTCGCGTTGCTCATCGGTGATCGCATGGCCGTAGCGATCGGCGAAGCCGGCATATAACGCAGTGATCAGTTCTTGGTTCACCGGTGTCTCCCGGTTGAGCCATTCCGCATCGGCAAATGCCTCGCTGCCAATCAGTGGCGCGTGCAGACGGCCTAGTTGGGTCAGCGCGAGTTTCGCATCGGAAATCGTCGCTCCACGGATCTCATCGCCGACTTCAGCCGGGGCGGCATCATCGAGCAGCAGCGTAAAGAAGCCGGTTTCCGGTTGGTAAGCGGTGGCGTAGCAGTGCGCGATCGGCCCGCCGGATCGTTCACCCAGTCCGGGCGCGACCTCGGAGTAGAACCGCACCTCCCGCTCATACAACCCGAGTGCGTGCCCGGTTTGTCTGCTCACAGGATCGGTGGCGGCGACCTTGAGCACGACCGAAGCCGGGCCCTGTTCTCCGGGGGTGTACGTGAGTGCGACTCGGTAGCACTCACTCATCTGCCCGGTGCCGATGCGATCAACGACGAAGTCACTCACCTGTCCCGAGCCGATGGCCTCAGTCAGCCAGTCGGCGTTCAGATCGGCGGGGCGTTCGATCACAGCGTCCCCGCGCCTACTGTTGTGCGAGCGCGAAGCCCGCCCAGGCCTGGCGGCGATGCGGATGCGGGTCGTATTCCACATGGGTGTGACGGTCGAACACCAGCACCGGACGCTCCTCCTGGTTGTAGACCGGCCAGTCGTCGCCGGGCACCCCGGTATGGGCGAACTGGTTCCACCGGGTCTGGACCTGATGGCTGACCTTGACCGCGGCACGCTGGTCCACACCCGCGGTCAACACCGCGCCCACCCGGGAACGGTAGATACCGAACACCGCCAGCAGCTCGGTCGCATGGGTGGCGCCGAGGCCGGTCCAGTGCAGCGTTCGCGGCGCGAAGTCATAGCGGTAGACGTAGGTCGGCGCCAACTTGGCATGCGCTTCGGCGATCTGCCAGGCCGCCGTGTTGAAGATCATGTCGCCGCCGAACTGCACGCAGGCCTGCGGGTGCGGATAGTGCGGATAAGCGGCCAGCACGCGTTCGCGCACCTCGGGTGGAGTGTGTGCTAAAAATCTCTCGATGGCGTGCTCCGTCGTGGGGAGCAGTTTCATGAACCGGGTGAACAGCTTGCCTTCGTCGGCGTTGGTGCCGACAATGAGCGGAACTTTGTGCGCCGTGCCCTGCTTCATCGCTTCGAACGGATCCACCGGCAGGAACTCATCGCCACACGTGGGCCCAACCGGAGCTGCACCCATCATCGAATCCAGACTGGTGTTCATCACAGTGTCCATGGCACGCACCAGATCTGCAGGGCGCGCCCTCAACAAAGCGGCCGCGGCATTACCCCGCTCGACCCCGAGCACGTCGATGAATCGGCTGGCGAATTCGGCCGCGACATCAGCATCGCCGACCATCCCAGACGCGGGACTCTCTGCAATCGCTTGTGCAAAAAGGCCTTTCGCATCCGGGACCGCGAGCAGTGTTGCCACCGCATGCGCCCCGGCGCTCTCGCCAAAGATCGTCACATTGTCTGGGTCGCCGCCGAACGTCCCGATGTTCTCCCGCACCCAGCGCAGTGCGGCCACCAGATCGCGCAGGAAGAGGTTGCTGCCGATGGTGGTGTCCCGGGTGGACAGCGACGACAGGTCCAGACACCCCAACGCGCCCAGTCGGTAGTTCACCGACACGTACACGCAGCCGCGGCGGACAAGCGTGGCGCCGTCGTAGAGCGGCGTGGCCGAGCTGCCCAGGATGTATCCGCCACCGTGGATGAAGAACATCACCGGCAACGGACCGCTGTCCGGAGCCAAACCGGACCACTTCGGGGTCACGACGTTGAGCGTGAGGCAATCCTCGCTCATCGGCTGGTACTTCCCCAGCCCGGTCATGGTGTAGCGCCGAGCCTGATGGGAACAGTTGCCGAAGCTGTGGCAGGGCAACACACCGGTCCAAGGCTGCACCGGCTCCGGGGCCCGGAACCGAAGTGGGCCCACCGGCGGGCGGGCGTAGGGAATCGAACGCCAGCGGTTCACGCCGTCTCGGGTGAAGCCTTCAACCACGCCACTGGCGGTGGTGACTCGGACCGGGTGTTCGTGCATGCCCCGACGGTAGCGAACGACACCGCGCCCGACGCGCCTGACGTGGCACAACGCCGGAGGCGGCTAACCTTGCGTGATGCGGATCGCGCTGTTGTTCGCCGCGTCAGTGCTGGTAGCGGGCTGTTCCCAGCTTTCCGGGAATCCGCCGCACGCCACCCAGCTCACTCCGATCACGCCATCGCGCACCGCCGGACCGGCATCCTCCACGTCGACGAGCACCTCGCCAACCCCGTCCCCGGCGCCGCAACCCGGCGCGCCGATCGCCGAGGCCATCCGCTGGGTCGAGGCGGCCGGGCCGGTTGACAGTGCAGATTTCCACGTGGCACTGCGCGGCGGAACCACCACCTCGCTCGGCGATGACGTCGCCTTCACCACCCCATCCGGCACCAGTTGTATGACCGATACCCGGCACGGCTCAACAGCCCTGGCCTGTTTGGTGAACCTGGCTGACCCGCCACCGCAGCCCGCCGACTCCTACGGCGCATGGAAGGGCGGTTGGGTGGATTTTGACGGCGCCGTTGTCCAGGTGGGCTCAGCCCACGGCGACCCGGGTCGATTCGGAGCTGGCCAGGGATCACCCATGCCCACCGACAGGTCGCTGTCTTTCGGTGACTTCCGTTGCCGCACAGACACTTCGGTGCTGGTATGCGTGAACTTTGCCCGTCGGACCGCGGTCTACTACAGCGACGACGGTATCGACACCTACGGCTGCACTCGTGAACCGACTCCGCCGGCTGGTATCGGTATCTTTTACCGCTGCTGATTCAGCGCCAGCCGTCGGCGGCCTGTGCGGCCCGCATCAATGCGGCGCACAGCTTCTTCAGCTCAGCGGTCGGAGCGCCCTCGTCGACGGCGGTGGCGACGTCCTCCGCCGCGCAGCGCACCTCGTACACGCGGTCGGAAAGCTCAGCGGCTTCCTCGGGAGAGAGCACTACCGCGTCAGCCGGTACCGCGGTGTCCTTGACCATGGATCGCTGCTCATAAGCCCGCTGACGGCAGGATTGCCGGCAATATTGCCGACGCCGGCCCAGTCCGATATCGGGGACCTCGCGGCCGCACCAGCGGCACGGCTGTGGGCGGGTGCGACGCGTCACGCCCTGAGACTAAACCGGTCACCCGCGCGGGCCGGTATCATGGGTATGGAGTCGGGAGCCGCGCCGCATTCATTTCGCGGTCTCGATCCCGACCTAAAGCAAGGAGAATGACGATGGCTGATCGTGTCCTGAGAGGCAGTCGGCTCGGGGCCGTGAGCTACGAGACCGATCGCAACCACGACCTGGCACCGCGCCAGGTTGCGCGGTATCGCACCGAGAACGGCGAGGAGTTCGACGTCCCGTTCGCCGATGACGCCGAGATCCCCGGTAACTGGCTGTGCCGCAACGGTCTTGAAGGCACTCTGATCGAGGGCAATCTCCCGGAACCGAAGAAGGTCAAGCCGCCCCGGACGCACTGGGACATGCTGCTGGAACGCCGGTCGATCGAGGAATTGGACGAGCTGCTCAAAGAGCGTCTGGATCTGATCAAGACCAAGCGCCGCGGCTAGCTGACTGGGCCTCAGCGTCCGACTCCGCGGGCCCGGTCCACACGACCGCCGATGCCCCACTGGGCGACCTTGGTCATCGCCTCGCGGATGTTGGAGCCACTCATCTTCGACACGCCGAGTTCACGCTCGGTGAACGTGATCGGTACCTCAACCACCGTGAACCCGCTGTTGATGGTGCGCCAGGTCAGGTCGATCTGGAAGCAATAGCCCTTGGAGTCGACGGTGGACAGGTCCAGCTTCTCCAACGCCTCGCGCCGGTAGGCCCGGTAGCCGGCGGTGATGTCGTGAATTCCGACACCCAGCAGTAGCCGTGAGTAGGTATTGGCCGATTTGGACAGCACCAGCCGGCGCCAGGGCCAGTTGCGCACCGTCCCGCCGTCGACGTAGCGGGATCCGATCGCCAGGTCGGCGCCGGTGTCGATGGCCTCCAGCAGCCGGTAGAGCTGTTCGGGGGCATGGCTGCCGTCGGCGTCCATCTCCACCAGCACGCTGTATTTGCGGGCCAGCCCCCAGGCGAATCCGGCCAGGTAAGCAGCGCCGAGACCATCCTTAGCGGTGCGGTGCATGACGTGGATTCGGGCCGGATCGGCCAGCGCCAGTTCGTCGGCGAGTTCGCCGGTGCCGTCGGGGCTGGCGTCATCGACGACCAGGACGTGCACGTCGGGCTGGGCCTTGTGAACCCGGCCCACGATCAGGGGCAGGTTTTCCAGCTCGTTGTAGGTCGGGATGATCACCAGGGTCCGCTGGCTGGGAGGTTCAGCGGCCTTCTTGGCCCGACCCTTGCCCTGGGTGCTCATGCGACTCCTCTGTCGTGACCCTCGGTCTGGCGGCGGCTGCGCCACCGGCGCACGAATCCACCATTCTGCAGTATCGCGGTGCCGATGGCCGCTACCGCGATCGCCACCAGAGCCCACTGCAGCGGCTCGGCCCACCCGGTGCCCGGGGTCTCGGAGGTCCGCAATCGGACCTCGACATCGAGGTAGGCGGGGCTGAAGAACGCGGTGCGGGCCAGTTCACGGCCATCGGGGGCGATTGCCGCGCTGATGCCGGTGGTTCCGGCGACGAGGAGATAGCGGCCGTGTTCGACGGCTCTGAGCCTGGCGAACGCCAACTGTTGTTCGCTCATGGGTTGATCGAAGGTGGCGTTGTTGGTGGGCACGGTCAGCAATTCAGCGCCGTTGCGGACCGACTCGCGCAGGGCACGATCGAAGATGACCTCCCAGCAGGTGGCCACGCCGACCGGCACCCCGGCGAGGTCCACGACTCCGCTGCCACTGCCCGCGACGAAGTATCCGGCGCGGTCAGCCCACGAGGACAGGCGGCTGAAGAATGCTCGCCAGGGCAGGTACTCGCCGAACGGCTGGACAATCTGCTTGTCGTGACGCTCGCCTGGGCCACCGGTGGGGTCCCACACGATCATGGTGTTGGAGGCGGCCGGGTTGTCCGGTGTCGACTCCGGTCGTGCGACGACCGCGCCGACCAGGATCGGTACTCCGATGCCTCGGGCGGCAACGGTGATCTGCTCGGCGGCATCGGCATTGGTCAGCGGGTCGATATCCGAGGAGTTCTCAGGCCAGATCACGAACTTCGGCTGCGGTGCTTTGCCTGCCCGGACATCGTCGGCGAGTTGGAGAGTCTGGCGGACATGGTTGTCCAGGACTGCGCGACGTTGACTGTTGAAGTCCAGACCCATCCGCGGCACGTTGCCCTGAACCACGGCGACGACGATCGTCGGCTCGTCATCCACCGGCATGGCAGATCGCCGAACGGCGGGGGCGACCAGTGCGGTGGTGAGCAGCACTGCGCAGATAGCCGCGGCGGGGACGATCAGCGGGTGCCCGTGCGATCCTTCACGGCGGATCCACCGGGCGATCTCGAGCGCCAGCGCGCATAGCGAGGTGGCGAGTAGGACGATCGCAAATGACACCAGCGGCGCACCGCCCCAATGAGCGAGCGCCAAAAAGGGCCCGCCTGATTGACTGAAAGCCGTTACACCCCAGGGGAATCCACCGAACGGCACACTCGACTTCAGCCACTCCTGCATCGACCATACCGCGGCCAGCCACAGCGGCCAGCCCGGGAGTCGCGCAACCAGGACCGCGAAGACGCCGAACACTGCGGGAAAGCAGGCCTCCATGACCGACAGCGCAATCCACGGCATCGGTCCGACCAGTCCACTGATCCACGGCAGCAACGGGAGGTAGAACGCCAGGCCGAAAAGGAATCCGTACCCGAAGCCGCCCGCCGTCGTGGTCTCCGGATGCACCAGTACCCAGGTCAAGAGCGCCAGCGCCGGCACAGCCGCCCACCACCATCCGACCGGCGGGAAGCTCACGCACATCAGCAGCCCGGCCAGCACAGAAATGCCGAGGCGCATCAGCCGCGGCATCAGCCCCGAGGTGAACTGCGCTATTCGGTTACCCATGCAGCACCACGCCTCGGTGCACGGTCTGCAGGCAGCGCGGTAGTGGACCTTCCGGGTCCAGACTCGGCAGCGCCGGGACCCGGGACCGGGGGTCAGTGGACCACCGCTGCACGGTGTCGGCTGGCGCGCTGACGTCAAGATCTTCGGTGTCCCAGACCGCGTAGGAAGCGGGAGCGCCGGGGACCAGGGTCCCGGTGATCCCGTCACGCACGCCGCCAGCCCGCCAGGCTCCACGGGTTGCGGCGGCGAATGCGGCCCGTGCTGAGATCGCGCTGCCTGGCGTCTGGTGATGGCTGGCTGCTCGCACCCAGGCCCAGGGGACCATGGCGGTCACCGGGGAATCCGAGCCCAATGCCAACCGCACACCCTTCGACGCTAACAGCGCCAACGGGTTGAGCAGTGCAGCCCGATCAACCCCGAGGCGGCGGGCGTACATACCGTCATTCCCACCCCATAGTGCGTCGAACCCCGGTTGCATGCTGGCGGTGATGCCCCAGGCGCCGAGCTTGGCCGCCTGCTGCGCCGACACCATCTCAAGGTGCTCGAGTCGATGGCCGCAGCGGGCTACCGCGGGTATGCCGAAGCGTTCAACAGCCCGCTCTAGGGCGTCGATCACCGCGGTGACGGCACCGTCGCCGATGACGTGGAAACCCGCTGTGACCCCCGCCTCGGTGCAGGCGAACAGATGCGTCGCGATTGCGTCGGTGTCCAGATAGGTGTTTCCAATGCTCCCCGGCTTGTCGGCATAGGTCTCGCCCAACCACGCCGTGTGCGAACCGAGGGCGCCGTCGACGAACAGATCACCGGCCAGGCCATGCGCACCGGTGGCCTCGATGAGCGCACGCGCCTGGGAAGCACTGGACACCGCCTCACCCCAGTAGCCGACAACCTCGACACCGTGGTCCTGGGCGCGCAACTCACTGAAGTCTTCGGCACCGC
>JBMOKE010000107.1:0-8130 GCA_049315425.1 Mycobacterium sp.
GCGGTGGTGGTCGACCGGGAGATGTCGGCACTGCTGGACCGCATCACCTCATCGCTGACCAACAACCGCTCGCGGGTTCGCGTCGAACGGGTGGTGCTGGCGCTGCTGACCTATATCGAGGAACGCACCGACGGGTTCCGGATCATGATCCGTGACTCTCCGGCGTCGATCAGTTCCGGTACCTACTCCAGCCTGCTCAACGACGCCGTCAGCCAGGTCTCCTCGATTCTGGCCGGCGACTTCTCCCGCCGCGGTCTGGATCCTGAGTTGGCTCCGCTGTACGCACAGGCGCTCGTGGGATCGGTGTCGATGACTGCGCAGTGGTGGCTCGATGCCCGGGAACCGCATAAGGAAGTTGTCGCCGCCCATCTGGTGAACCTGATGTGGAACGGTTTGAGTCATCTCGAAGCAGACCCCAAGCTGCAGGGTGAATAGCAGACATCGAATCGTGGCCCGTCGCAAGGGATTTTGCTGCCATTGCCTAGGATGAGGGCACCATGACCGTACCGGGGCACTCGCATGTCCACACCCCGTTGGGGGGTCTGGTGGACGCGGTCCTGGAGGCGCCGCGGTTCGTTGAATTGATCGAGTTGGCCGCGGCGCGCCCGGACGAGTTGGTGCTTGTGGGCCCGGCAAGTGCGCAGTTATTCGTGGCCTGTGCGCTGGCGCGCAGTGGCCCATTGTTGGTGGTGACCGCGACCGGCCGTGAGGCCGACGATCTCACGGCGGAGTTGCGTGGGGTGTACGGGGATGCGGCGGCACTGTTCCCATCCTGGGAGACGCTCCCGCACGAGCGGCTGTCGCCTGGTGTGGACACCGTCGGTGCGCGGATGATGTTGCTGCGCCGACTGGCACATCCCGATGATCCTGAGCTGGGGCCACCGCTGGCCGTGATGGTGACGACGGCGCGCTCGCTCCTGCAGCCGATGGCCGTCGGCTTGGCCGAGATCGAGCCGGTCACCCTGCGGGTGGGAGCGGAGCTGAACTTCGATGACCTTGCCGCGCGCCTGGTCGAACTCGCCTACACCCGGGTCGACATGGTGGCCCGTCGCGGGGAGTTCGCGGTGCGGGGCGGCATCCTCGACATTTTTGCGCCCACCGCCGAACATCCGGTGCGGGTGGAGTTCTGGGGAGACGAGGTCACCGAGATGCGGATGTTCTCGGTCGCCGACCAACGTTCCATTCCGGAGATGGAGGTCGGCGCGGTGGTCGCGGTGGCCTGTCGTGAGCTACTGCTGACCGACGAAGTGCGTTCCCGCGCAGCGAAATTGGCGGCTGATGCGCCAGCGGACGATGATCACATCACCGGCCGGGTCGGCGACATGCTGGCCAAACTCGCCGAGGGGATCCCGGTCGACGGCATGGAGGCCCTGGCACCGGTGCTGCACCCGGAGCAACTCGGACTGCTCGTCGATCATCTGCCGTCGGGTACGCCGCTGCTGGTGTGCGATCCGGAGAAGGTCCGCACCCGCGCCGCCGACCTCATCAAGACCGGGCAGGAGTTCCTCGAAGCCTCCTGGTCGGTGGCCGCAATCGGTGGTGACGCCCCGATCGACATCGAAGCCCTCGGTGGCTCCGGCTTCCGTGACATCGATGAGGTGCGCGGCCTCGCCCGCGCCGGCGGCCATCGGTGGTGGACGATCAGCCAACTCGGCGAGTCCGCGGCAGTGGATCTCGGCGTCCGGGCCGCTCCGTCGGCGCGCGGTCAGCAGAGCAATGCCGATGAGATTTTCGCGATGCTGCGCGCCCACGTCCTGACCGGCGGCCGGGCTGCCGTCGTCGCCCCGGGCGTTGGTACCGCGCACCGGGTGGTCGAGCAACTCGGCGAACGCGATACCCCCGCCGCGATGCTCGAGCCCGGCGCGCCGCTGCGCACCGGACTGGTCAACGTGCTCAAGGGGCCGTTGCACAACGGCATCATCGTTACCGGCGCCGAGTTGGTGGTGATCACCGAGACCGACCTCACCGGAAACCGGGCCACCGGGCCCGAGGGCAAACGACTGGCGGCCAAACGCCGCAACACCGTGGACCCACTCGCACTGACCGCAGGCGATCTGGTGGTGCACGACCAGCACGGGATCGGCCGATTCCTTGAAATGGTTGAGCGCACTGTCGGCGGTGCCCGGCGCGAGTACCTCGTGCTGGAGTACGCCTCGGGTAAGCGCGGACAACAGGCTGACCGGTTGTTCGTCCCGATGGATTCCCTGGATCAGCTCTCCCGCTACGTCGGCGGCGAGGCACCGAGCCTCAGCCGGCTTGGCGGCAGCGACTGGGCCAACACGAAAACCAAGGCGCGCAAGGCGGTTCGCGAGATCGCGGGTGAACTGGTCGCGCTCTATGCCAAGCGGCAGGCCGCGCCGGGTCACGCATTCGCACCGGACACCCCGTGGCAGGCCGAGATGGAGGATGCGTTCGGATTCACCGAGACCATCGATCAGATGACCGCTATCACCGAAGTCAAGGCCGATATGGAGAAGCCGGTTCCGATGGACCGCGTGGTCTGCGGTGACGTCGGCTACGGCAAGACCGAGATCGCCGTACGGGCCGCGTTCAAAGCCGTGCAGGATGGCAAGCAGGTTGCCGTGCTCGTTCCCACCACGCTGCTGGCCGATCAACACCTGCAGACCTTTAACGAGCGGATGGCCGGATTCCCGGTCACCGTCAAAGGCCTGTCGCGGTTCACCGATCCGCGCGAGTCCCGTGCGGTGCTCGACGGCATGGCCGACGGCAGCGTCGATATCGTCATCGGCACGCACCGACTGCTGCAGACCGCGGTGCGCTGGAAGGATCTTGGGCTGGTCGTGGTCGACGAGGAACAGCGGTTCGGCGTCGAGCACAAGGAGCACATCAAAAGTCTGCGCGCGAGCGTCGACGTGCTGACCATGAGCGCCACCCCGATCCCGCGCACCCTGGAGATGAGCCTGGCCGGCATCCGGGAGATGTCGACCATCCTCACCCCGCCCGAGGAGCGTTACCCCGTGCTGACCTATGTCGGTCCGGACGATGACAAGCAGGTCGCCGCGGCACTGCGCCGTGAGCTGCTGCGCGACGGTCAGGCGTTCTACGTTCACAACCGGGTCAGTTCTATCGACGCTGCTGCCGCGCGGGTACGGGCCCTGGTGCCTGAGGCCAGGGTGGTCGTCGCGCACGGCCAGATGCCGGAGGAGCAACTGGAACAGACGGTGCAGGGATTCTGGAACCGCGACTACGACATCCTGGTCTGCACCACGATCATCGAAACCGGCCTGGACATCTCCAATGCCAACACCCTCATCGTGGAGCGGGCCGAGGCGCTCGGACTCTCGCAGTTACACCAGTTGCGCGGCCGGGTGGGTCGCAGCCGGGAGCGCGGTTACGCCTACTTCCTGTATCCGCGCGAGACGCCACTCACCGAGACCGCCTATGACCGGCTGGCCACCATCGCCCAGAACAACGAACTGGGTGCGGGCATGGCGGTTGCGTTGAAGGACTTGGAGATTCGCGGTGCTGGAAACGTCCTTGGCGCAGAACAATCCGGCCACGTCGCCGGAGTGGGATTCGATTTATATGTGCGCCTGGTGGGCGAGGCCGTCGAAGCCTATCGGGCGGCCGCCGACGGCAAGACGGTGACGACCCCCGAGGAAACCAGAGACGTTCGCATCGATCTCCCGGTCGATGCGCACCTGCCGCCGGACTACATCAGCAGCGACCGGTTACGGCTCGAGGCGTACCGTCGGCTGGCCGGTGCCGACGAGGCAGCCATCACCTCGGTGGTGGAAGAACTCACCGACCGCTACGGCCCGCTCCCCGAGCCGGCCCAGCGCCTGATCGCCGTGGCCCGACTACGTCTGTTGTGTCGGCACTACGGTGTCACCGAGGTCGCCGCGACCGGAACCGGTTCAGCGACAACGCTTCGGGTGACACCGCTGATGCTGCAGGACTCCGCGCAGGTGCGGCTCAAACGGCTCTACCCGGCCGCCGGTTACCGGGCGACGACATCGACGGTCCAGGTGCCGATTCCGCGGACCGGCACCGCGATGGGTGCACCGCGTATCCGAGATCTCGAACTGGTGCAGATGGTGGCCGATCTGCTGCTCGCACTTGACGGCCGCGCTGCAGGAGATGTTGACATCACGACGTTCACACCGGCGACACGAGGGAACCCCTGATGACCGTCATCCTGGTCGACCCCCGCCGCCCCACAACGGTCCCGATCGAGGCCGTGGCGTTTCTGGGCGGTGACGTCGAATACACCGAGGAATTACCGGTCGAGGTGGCGGCGTCACTGCCGTCGGCGCGAGCGATTCTGTCGGGCGCGCGAGCATCGGTACTGCTGTCGTCGGACCCCGAACACCCGGAAGTCACGGCGCGAATTGCGTCGGGGGAGAGGGTGATCGCCGCCCCAGCGCCCAAACACGGTGAGCGGCTCGTCGATGCGGTCGAGATCATGGACAAGCTGCGCACAGCGGGGCCGTGGGAGAGCGAGCAGACACACGACTCACTGCGACGCTACCTGCTTGAGGAAACCTACGAACTGTTCGACGCGGTGCGCGGCGGCAACGCCGACGAGCTGCGCGACGAGCTTGGAGACATCTTGCTGCAGGTGCTTTTTCACGCCCGCATCGCCCAAGAGGCGCCACAGCATCCCTTCACCATCGACGACGTGTCCGACGCGCTCGTACGCAAACTGGTCCACCGGGTACCTGCAGTGCTGGCCGGCGAGCCGATCACGCTCGAAGACCAGTTAGCCCAATGGGAAGAGCGCAAGGCTCTCGAACGGGAAAGCGAGGAGGGGCGCTCGTGCGTCGACGGCGTTGCGACCGCGCAGCCGGCGCTGGCCCTGGCGCAGAAGGTCATTGCTCGGGCGGGGGTGAACGGGTTGCCGCCCGATCTGATCCCGGAGTCTCTGACATCAGTGACGATCGGTGCTGATCGCGACACCGAGAACGAATTGCGAACCGCGGTGCTGGAGTTCATGGACGCAGTTCGGGCAACCGAGAATGCTGTCGCGGCCGCCCGCCGCGATACCGGCGCGATTGATCACAGCGCCATCACCGCCGACGAGTGGCGTCTGCACTGGCGGTAGTCGCCACGGAACGACCTGCGGTGACGCCGCGTAGCGGGTGCCGCGTTGCCCGTCGTGGGACGATATAACGGGTCATCAGTGCTATCGGGGAGTAGTGAAGTTGTCGTCATCACGCTGGCTACCCAGCGCCGTTGTCGTGGCGGCGGCGGCGATGCTGCTGGCGTCGAGTTGCTCCTGGCAGATCGGCACCCCTATTCCCGAGGGTGTTCCGCCGCCGGCTGGCGACCCTGTTCCCGCGATCGACACCCACGCCGCCGGCCGGCCCGCCGATCAGCTGCGTGGGTGGGCCGAGCAACGCGCCCCGGCGCTGGGCATACCCATTAACGCACTTGAGGCTTACGCCTATGCGGCGCGCGTCGCGGAGGTGGAGAACCCCGGGTGCCATCTCGCTTGGACGACGCTGGCCGGGATCGGCATGGTCGAGAGTCAACACGGCACCTACCGGGGTGCGGTGATCGCGCCGAACGGCGATGTTAGTCCGCCGATCCGCGGTGTGCACCTCGACGGCACCAACGGAAACCTCGAGATCGTCGACCAGGAGGCCTCGACGGGTGACGGCCCCGTCTACGTCCGGGCGATGGGCCCGATGCAGTTCATTCCGGAAACATGGCGGCTGTATGGCGTAGATGCGAACAATGATGGCGTCGCCAACCCCGACAACTTCGACGACGCCGCGTTGTCGGCCGCCGGGTACCTGTGCTTTCGTGGGACCGACCTGGGCACTCCCCGCGGGTGGATGAAGGCGCTGCGGGCCTACAACCACTCGGAGCTGTACGCGCGCACTGTGCGGGACTGGGCCACCGCCTATTCCAACGGTCATCCGCTCTAGACGACCGACTTCAACCAACTAGGCTATGTGCGACAGCCGTCGATAATTGCAGCAGACTCAGCAAGGAGAATCCCGTGCCCATCATCGAGCAGATCGCCGCTCGCGAAATCCTCGACTCACGCGGTAATCCGACTGTTGAGGTCGAGGTGGCTCTTATCGATGGCACTTTCGCGCGTGCCGCAGTGCCGTCGGGTGCCTCGACAGGTGAGCACGAGGCCGTTGAATTACGTGACGGCGGCTCCCGCTACGGCGGCAAGGGTGTCCTCAAGGCGGTCGAAGCCGTTCTCGATGAGATCGCGCCGGCCGTCATCGGGCTTGCGGCCGACGAGCAACGTCTCGTCGATCAGACGCTGCTCGACCTCGACGGAACGCCCGACAAGTCCCGGCTGGGCGCCAACGCGATCCTGGGTGTGTCACTCGCCGTGGCCAAAGCCGCCGCCGACAGTGCAGGTCTGCCTCTCTTTCGATACCTGGGTGGGCCGAACGCGCACATCCTGCCCGTGCCGATGTTCAACATCCTCAACGGCGGCGCGCACGCCGACACCGGCGTCGACGTCCAGGAATTCATGGTGTCGCCGATCGGCGCACCGAATTTCAAGGAGGCGCTGCGCTGGGGTGCCGAGGTGTATCACGCGCTGAAGGCGGTGCTCAAAAAGCAGGGTCTGTCGACCGGCTTGGGTGACGAAGGCGGTTTCGCTCCCGACGTCGCCGGCACTCAGGCCGCGCTGGATCTGATCTGCTCGGCCATCGAGTCCGCCGGCTTCAAGCCGGGTGTGGACGTGGCACTTGCCCTCGACGTCGCGGCGAACGGGTTCTGCACCGGGGCGGTATACAACTTCGAGAAGCAGACCCGCACTGCTGAGCAGATGACCGAGTTCTACAGCGGTCTGCTCGATTCCTACCCGCTGGTGTCGATCGAGGATCCGCTCGACGAGAACGACTGGGACGGCTGGGTCAACCTCACCACGGCGCTCGGTGACCGGGTTCAGATCGTCGGCGACGACCTGTTCGTCACCAATCCCGAGCGAATCGAAGAAGGCATCGAGCGTGGAGCCGCCAACGCACTGCTGGTGAAGGTGAACCAGATCGGCACGCTCACCGAGACTCTCGACGCCGTCGCGTTGGCTCACAGCAACGGCTACCGCACCATGATGAGCCATCGCAGTGGTGAGACCGAGGACACCACCATCGCCGATCTCGTGGTCGCCATCGGCAGCGGCCAGATCAAGACCGGTGCTCCGGCCCGCAGCGAACGTGTCGCGAAGTACAACCAGCTGCTTCGCATCGAGGAGACCCTCGGTGACGCCGCCCGCTATGCGGGAGACCTGGCCTTCCCGCGATTCACCGGATCCGGGTAAATCGGGAAGAGCGCGAAAAAGACTATGGCAGAGGGTAAACGGCCTGATCCGAAACGGCGCACGTCGGCTTCTCGGCCGGGTGCGTCGGGTCGTGGCCGTTCCGGTCCGAAGCGTGTTGGCGGCCGGGGGACTCGCTCGAGGGGTCTGCGGGCTCAGGCCGAGTCGGTCGGTCATGGACTGACCGATCCGATCCGACGTGTCATTGCGGCGTCGATCGAGCAGCAGGGCGAACAACGACTCGGGTTCACGGCGCGCCGGGCCGCCATCCTCGCGGCGATGGTGTGCGTCCTGACCCTGACCATTGCCGGTCCGGTGCGAACTTACTTCGCTCAGCGGACCGAGATGAATCAACTGGATGCCAGTGAGTCCGCGCTTCGCGAACAGATTGCCGAGTTGGAGGGGCAGAAGGCCAAGCTCGCCGACCCGGTCTACATCGCCGCCCAGGCTCGCGAGCGGTTGGGATTCGTCATGCCCGGCGAGATCCCGTATCAGGTTCAGCTTCCGGCGTCGGCGGTGCCTGGTTCCGACGCCGGACCCCAGGCGGGCCTGGCCAGCAATGGCGATCCCTGGTACACCCTGCTGTGGCACACCATCGCCGATACGCCGCACGGGCCGCCCGCCACCACGCCGCCTCCCGGTGCTCCCGAACCGCTTCCGCCTCCCGGACCGCCGCCGCCTGCTCCCGCCCCCGGTGGTTGACCCGGCCGATCTCGAGGCCGTGGCGGCACAACTCGGGCGTGAGCCGCGCGGTCTGTTGGAGATCTCCTACCGGTGTCCGAACGGTGAGCCGGGCGTAGTCAAGACGGCCCCGCGGCTGTCCGATGGCACCCCGTTCCCGACGCTGTATTACCTGACCCATCCGGCTCTGACCGCCGCGG
>JBMOKE010000353.1:0-1839 GCA_049315425.1 Mycobacterium sp.
CCCTGCACCGACATCGACCAGATGTGCTGAAGCGGTGAGACCGCCTCGCCCGCGCGCAGATAGTTCGATGCGGTGGCGGCCAGTTCCCAGTTCTGGAAGTAGCCCAGGCTCGCCAGGCTCTGGTCGGCGAAGGTCTCCCAGCGGGTCTGCGGCTGCACCAGGACCGTCAATACCGCCGCGGCGGCGAGCACCACCACCAGGGCGGGCAGCAGACGTCGCGCCAGGCGCTTGATCGTGGGCCACGGCGATAGCGATGCCCCCGCAGCCAGTGCGGACCGAAGGAGCGAACTGCCGAAGAAGAATCCGGACAACACCAGGAATACGTCGACGCCGCCGGACACCCGCCCGAACCAGACGTGGAAGACGGCCACCAACGCGATTGCGACACCGCGCAATCCGTCCAGGTCATGGCGATACCCGAGGGCCAGGCTCGGGGGAGCCGGCGCGGGTGCTGCCGGGTCCGGTGAGCTCGCCGACGAGGGCCGGAACAGGGTAAGAGTGGACATGATCGCCCGTTAATCTACCAATTCGGCTGTGCTGTTCAGTTGCTTCCGTAGTGCCGCTCGGCTGCGGCGAAGCACCGCCGCCCGGAGCACCGGATTAGGCTGCACTCCGTGTCGGCGTTGACTCCGAAGCAGATCAGCGCCATTGACGCCGCGCATATCTGGCATCCGTACGCCACGATCGGTGCCGAGGCGGTCCCGCCGGTGGTTGCGGTGGCCGCCGACGGAGCCTGGCTGACGGTGATCACCGACGGCGCACCGATCCGGGTGCTCGACGCGATGGCCTCCTGGTGGACCGCCATTCACGGGCACGGCCATCCGGAGCTTGACGGGGCGATCACTCACCAACTGACGGTGCTCAACCACGTCATGTTCGGCGGTCTCACGCATGAGCCGGCCGCCCGGCTGGCTGCCCTTCTGGTGGACATCACACCGGTCGGACTGGACACCGTCTTCTTCTCCGACTCCGGCTCGGTGAGCATCGAGGTGGCGGTCAAGATGGCGCTGCAGTACTGGCGCAGCAGGGGCCGGTCGACCAAGCACCGGCTGATGACCTGGCGCGGCGGTTACCACGGCGACACGTTCACCCCGATGAGCGTGTGCGACCCCGACGGCGGAATGCACTCACTGTGGCACGACGTCTTGGTCTCGCAGGTGTTCGCCCCGGCGGTGCCGGTCGACTACGACCCGGAGTACATCGCCGTCTTCGAAGCACAGTTGGCTGCCCACGCCGACGAATTGGCCGCGGTCATCGTCGAACCGGTGGTGCAGGGCGCCGGCGGGATGCGCTTCCACGACCCGCGCTATCTCTCGGACCTCCGGGTGATCTGCGACCGCCACGATGTGCTGTTGATCTTCGATGAGATCGCCACCGGCTTCGGCCGCACCGGAGAACTGTTCGCCGCCGATCACGCCGGCGTCAGCCCCGACATCATGTGTGTCGGTAAAGCACTCACCGGTGGCTACCTCACCCTCGCGGCGACACTGTGCACCACCGCGATCGCGGAAACGATCAGCACGGGTGACCCGGGCGCGCTGATGCACGGGCCGACGTTCATGGCCAACGCGTTGGCCTGCGCGGTGGCGGTGGCATCCGTGGAACTGCTGCTGCGCCAGGACTGGAAGGCCCGGGTCGCCGAGATCGGTGCCGGCCTTGCCGCCGGGCTGGAACCGGCGCGCACACTGCCCGGGGTCGCCGATGTGAGGGTGTGCGGGGCGATCGGGGTGATCGAGACGCGTCACCCCGTCGATATGAAAGTGGCGACGTCGGTGGCACTCGACCACGGGGTGTGGCTGCGGCCGTTCCGCAACCTCATCTATGCGATGCCGCCGTTCA
>JBMOKE010000354.1:0-1835 GCA_049315425.1 Mycobacterium sp.
TTCGCCGACGGAGTGGTCCGCAAGAGGATCCACAGCCATGCCACCCGGGCCCGCGCCGAACTGGCCGCCGATCTGATCCGCCGGACCGCCGATCGCGACATCGGCGGCGGCCCGGTGCACGGATGATGGGCGGCGATTCGTCAGTGATAACGACACAAGGAGAGCTGTGACCGACGTTCTGGATCCGGCGGTGCTGGCGGTCCGTCCCCAGCCGTTGGGTGCCTTTCCGCTGCCCCTGGGGTATCTGCTGATCCCGGCGTCACCGGATACCGAGCACGCCCGTGTCGCGCTGCTGTCCGGCCGGCTGCCCGACTGGCCGGACTCGCTGCGGGCCCACGAGTTGGCGCTGGCCGGCGATCGCGACGGCGCGCTGGCCGCGCTGCAGGGTGACGACCCGATCACCCGCTATAACCGCTTCGTCATGGACCCTGACGGCTCCGATCCGGCTGAGTTACGTTCGGGCTTGGGTGAATTCGCCTGTCTGGTCGATGTGGTGCTGTTCGCCCTCGGCCGCAGTGACACCGCACCGGAACTAGGTGATGCGACCGGCGAACTGGCGGCGACCGTGCTGTCGGTGCAGGCCAGCGGTGCACTGCAGGACGGTGACGCCGAGGTGGCGATGACCTTGCTGGACCGGGCCGCCGAGCAGGCCGCCGGTGTGTCCGAGCCGTTGCGCGGTGTGCTGCTCGGCGCGGCGGCCTCGATTTGCGACGGATCCGACGCGGTCACCCGATTCGAGGGCGCGTTGCGTGCCCTCGACGATGCCGAGGATCTGCGACTGGCCCGTGCGGAGCTTCATCTGGCATTGGCGGGGCTGCTGCACGAACAGGCGATTGATCGCCCGGATCTGCTTAATCGCGCTGTGCCGCATTACCATTCGGCGCTGCAGCTGGTGTGGCGGGAGGAGGCGCCGCTGCTGTGGGCCTCGGCGCACGCCAATCTTGCGGCGGCCTATCTGACTATGCCGATGACCGAGGCGTCCGGCCAGCTGCGACTGGGTGTGGCCGCGCAGTCGCTGCGCTCGGCGCTGAAGGTCTATACGCCCGAGGACTATCCGGAGGAGTGGGCCAGCGTGCAGCTGAACCTGGCCAACTCGCTGGTCTACACCCCGTCGAGCCATCAGGCCGACAACCTGGTTGAGGCGGTCAACCTCTACGAGGCGGTGCTGGCCGCTCGCGACCGCGATACCGATCCGCTGGGCCGCGCGCGGGTTCTGGCCAACCAGGGCAACGTGCTGGCCCATCTCGCCGACTTCGATCAGGCCAAGGCCAAGCTGTACGAAGCGCGCTTTTTGTTCGAGGAACTCGGCGATCACGACTCGATGCGCACGGTGCGCGGTGTGCTCGACGAGATCTCCCGTCAGCAGGCGCTCGACCGGACCGATGCGGACGGACAGTGATGGGTAAAGACGACGACATGAGCGATCCGACATTCGATGATCTTGCCAAGCGGGTCGATGATGCGGTGAACGCACTCGAGGATCTCGAACCGGCGGCGCGCAAGGTTGCCGAGGAGTTGCAGGGAGCTGTCGAGGCCATCCACAAAGCCGGACTGGTGACCATCGTGCGCCGGTTGCGCGCCGAGGACGCCACCCGCCCGGCCCTGTTTGAACTCGCCGCCGACCCTGCCGTCCACCTACTGTTGTCGCTGCACGGGATCGTGCGCCCGGACCCGGTGACGCACGCCAACCAGGTACTCGAATCGGTACGCCCACAACTGCACAGCCACGGCGGCGATGTGTCGCTGGTGCGGGTGGAGGACGGAACGGCCTTCGTCCGACTCGAGGGCGCGTGCAACGGATGTTCGATGTCCTCGGTGACGCTGCGCAACCTGGT
>JBMOKE010000108.1:0-8062 GCA_049315425.1 Mycobacterium sp.
GTCGATCATGCCGATGTCGATCATGCCGAAGTCGATCATGTCGAAGTCGGTGTGTCCGGCGGGAAGTAATGCTCGTCACGCCCGTGGCGAGCATTCCCACAGGTCAGCCCGTTTACCTCGGGCTCAAATGGGGTATGCCGGGCGGCTGCGCGTCGATCGTGAGCCCCGGCGCTATGTCAGACTGGAACCGAAAGATGAAGTGGAGGAGTCTGGTGATGCGGGTGAAAGGCGTCCTGGCCGCCGCCCTATGTGTGGTGGGGTTCGCGGTCTCAGGTCTGGGGAGCGGCTCTGCACTGGCCGATCCGGATCAGCCGCCGGTGGACCCGCAGGTCGTCGACGTCGCACCGATTCCCGTCGAGCCCCCACTGGTGGAGTTCCCGCCGCCCCCTCCGCCGCTGCCAGGCGATCTGGCGGCACCCGTCGACGTGCCCCCGCCCCCGGTCGATGTGCCGCCGCCGGCACCCGTTGCCCCACCGCCTGTCGCCCCGCCAGCTGTCACCATGAGCGCGGCCAAGGGCCAGAATGCTGCGCCCTACACCGGTGACCCGGTATTCGCACCGCCCGGATTCAACCCGGTCAACGGCGCACTGGTCGGTGTCGCCAAGCCGATCATCATCAACTTCCAGCGGCCGATCGCCAACCGGCCGTTGGCTGAGCAGGCGATCCACATCTCCTCATCACCGGCAGTACCGGGGACGTTCTACTGGACCACCGACACCCAGGTGCGCTGGCGGCCCTACAACTTCTGGCCGGCCGGCACCCAGGTGCATATCGACGCCAGCGGCGCCCAGTCGAACTTCCGGGTCGGCGACTCCCTGGTAGCCACCGTCGATGACAAGACCCACCAGATGACCGTCACCCGCAACGGCAAGGTGGAGAAGACGTTCCCGGTATCGATGGGTATGCGCGACGGAAAGCACGAGACCAAGAACGGCACCTACTACGTGCTGGAGAAGTTCCCCGACATGATCATGGACTCCTCCACCTACGGTGTGCCGGTGAACTCACCTAACGGCTACAAGCTCAAGGTGCAGTGGGCCGTCCGCATCGACAACAGCGGTGGATTCGTGCATAGCGCGCCGTGGTCGGTCGCCGATCAGGGTAAGCGCAACGTCAGTCATGGTTGCATCAACCTCGGCCCGGATAACGCGAAGTGGTTCTACGACAATTTCGGCAGTGGGGATCCGATCGTTGTGAAGAATTCCGTCGGGCTGTACAACAATCCTGACGGTGCCGACGACTGGCAGTGGACCCTCTACTGAGTCTGGTCTAGCTCCAGATCCGGACCCGCTGCTGTGGTTCCAGGTAAAGCGCGTCGTCCTCGCTGACTCCGAAGGCCTCGTAGAAGGCGTCGATGTTGCGCACGACACCGTTGCAGCGGAACTCCGGCGGTGAATGCGGGTCGACGGCGAGCCGCCGGACCGATTCAGCCACGCGGGATTTGGTGCGCCACACCTGCGACCAACCGAATAGCACGCGCTGCACCCCGGTGAGGCCGTCGATCACCGGAGCCTCCCGACCCCCCAGCGACAACTGGTAGGCGAGCAGCGCGATGGACAGCCCGCCCAGGTCGCCGATGTTCTCACCGACCGTGAACGCTCCCTGAACGTGCGGGGATTCGGATCGACCCTCGAGATCACGCGGCACGTAGGCGTCGTACTGCTCGATGAGCTTCTTCGTGCGGCCGTTGAACTCGTTGCGGTCCGCATCGGTCCACCAGTCGACGAGGTTGCCGTCACCGTCGTACTTGGAGCCCTGGTCGTCGAAGCCATGGCCGATCTCGTGTCCGATCACCGCCCCGATACCGCCGTAGTTGGCGGCGTCGTCGGCCCCGGCGTCGAAGAACGGTGGCTGCAGTATTGCGGCCGGAAAGACGATCTCGTTCATGCCGGGGTTGTAGTAGGCGTTTACCGTCTGCGGCGTCATGAACCACTCGTCGCGGTCCACCGGGCCACCGAGTTTGGCGATTTCGCGCTCGAACTCCACCTGGTAGCCACGAATCACGTTGCCGTACAGATCATCTCGTGTGATAACCAGCGCAGAGTAGTCACGCCAATTCTTCGGATAGCCGATCTTCGCGGTGAACTTGTCCAGCTTGGCCAGCGCACGCTGTCTCGTCGCGGGCGTCATCCATTCCAGGTCGGTGATGCTCACCCGGTAGGCCTCGCGAAGGTTGGCGACGAGGGTGTCCATCCGCGCCCTGGCCTGGGGCGGGAAGTGGTGCTGCACATAGAGCCGGCCGACCGCATCGCCCATGAGGCCCTCGACCAGTGACACCGCCCGCTTCCAACGGTCACGGATCTGCTCGGTGCCGCTCAGGGTGCGGCCGTAGAAGGCGAAATCCTCGTCGACCAGCTCCTGGGTTCCGACGGCGGCGCGGGCATGGATCAACCGCCAGCGCGCCCAGTCCTGCCAGTCGGTGATGTCCGCACCCGACCACAGTTCGGCGAACGAGCTCAGGTAGTCGGGTTGGCGCACAACGAGTTCGGCGACCACCTCGGGTGCAATTCCCAGAGCGGCCATCCAGCCGGTCCAATCGAAGTCCGGCGCGGCGGCAGGTAACTCGGCGAAGGCTCGCAGGTTGTAGCTGAGGTCGGCATCGCGACGGCGCACCACATCCCAGTGTGCGGCGGCCAGCTTGGTCTCCAGCGCCACGATTCGTCCCGCCCGCTCGGCGTACTCGTCGGCCGTTCCGCCGAACACCAGCGCGAACATCTTCGCGATATGCCTCGGGTAGGCGGCCAGGATCGAGGCGTGCTGATCGTCGCGGTAGTACGACTCATCAGGCAGTCCCAGACCGGATTGGCTGAGATGGATCAGGTAGCGGGTGGAGTCTTTGGAATCGGTGTCGACGTAGAGTCCCACCCCGCCGCCGACGCCGGTGCGCTGCAAACCTCCGATGACCCGGGCCAGAGCATCCGGGTCGTCAGCGGCATCGATCAGCGTCAGGTCGTCGAGCAGAGGCTGCAACCGGAGTTGCTCGACGGTCTCCGCGTCGAGAAAACTCGCGTAGAGGTCGCCGATGCGTTGCTCGTCGGAGGCTTCCGTGCCGGCGCGCTCTGCCGCCTGGGTGATCAGTTCCCGCACCTGCTCCTCGGCCCGGTCGTAGAGCAGGCGGAACGCCCCGTCGGTGGCCCGGTCCGCGGGGATCGCGTATTCGGTCAGCCAGCGACCGTTCACATGGCCGAACAGATCGTCCTGGGGGCGGATCGCGGAATCGACATGGGCGAGATCGATCCCGGAACGCTGAGTGTCTACCGTCACGTCACCATCATTACCATGCGAGGTAACCTGCCCTGCATGCCCGGCGTCGACGAGGTGCCCGAGACCGGAGCGCAGCGATCCAGGGTGTTTTCCGGCTTCGGCGTTGCCTCCGCCGTCCTCGCGATAGCGGCGGTGGCTGCGGTGGCGCTGATAGCGGTGATGTGGTCCGGGCATCGCGCGTCGACCGCCGAGCGCAGCTACCAGGCCCGTTCGATGCAGGCTGCGGCCGAGTGGACCGCGGTGTTGATCAATATGAACACCGATAACGTCGAGGGCAGCCTCCAGCGACTGCGCGACGGCACCGTCGGTGAGCTCAATTCCGGTTTCGACACCTCGATCGCGCCCTACCGCGACGTGGTCAAGGCGTTGCGCTCGGCCACCACCGGGCAGGTCGAATCGGTGTCGATCGAGGAGATCCATCACGATCTGGACGCCCGGGATCCTCAGCGGCCAACCGCACCGGCGAGCCTGGCGCCCGAATTCTCCGCACGTACCGACACCGTGCTCGTCATTGCGACGTCGGTGAGCGAGAACGCCGGCAACAAACCCACCACGGTGCGGTGGAATCTGCGCCTGGGCGTCTCCGACGTGGACGGCAAGCCGATGATCTCCCGGCTGGAGTCTCTCCGATGAGGAACCTGGCCAGGGTGCTGGCATTCGATATCGGTGCGCCGGTGGCCGCGATCTCCGCCTTGCTGATCATCGGGGTGATGCTCGACTGGCCGCTCTGGTGGGTGTCGGCGTGTTCGATCCTGTGCCTGCTGATCGTTCAGGGCGCACTAATCAATCTCGTTCTGTACCGGCGTGATTCGGTGACGGTGGGCACCGATGACGACAAGCCGGCGATACGACTGGCGGTCACGGGGTTGGCTGCGGCCGCGCTGGCGTCGGCGGTGGCGGTGGGTTACACCAACTGGATCCTGCCCGACCGGACTTTCACCACGGACTCTGCTGAAGTTGTGCGCATCGCCACCCAGGTATCCGAGGCGACCGCGACCTTCACCCCAACCGACCCGAGCTCATCGATCGAGCGAGCCGCGGCGCTGATGGTGCCCGAGCGCGCGGAGGCGTTCAAGGCCCAGTTCGGATCTGCGACCGCTGATATGGCCAAGCGCAATGTGTCCGCTCGAGCAAGCACCGTCTCCGCGGGCCTCGAGGCGCTGGGACCATCGTCGGCCAGTGTGGTCGTGATCATGCGGGGCACCCAGAATGCGCCGGGTCAGGATCCCGGTGTCGCGGTGCTGTCGCTTCGGGTGGCCCTCACCAAACAGCAGGGCGACTGGAGGGTGATCGACGTGGCGCCGATCAATTCCCGCTAAGGGTTCGAATTCTCAGTCGGATTCGGGTTCGGAATCCCCGGTGCCGCTGTCGTCTGAGGACTCGCCGTCTGCGGTCTGCTGGGTCCGGATCTTGGCGAACCGATCCGACAGTCTGCGCATCCGGATCATCAGCGAGGCCTGCGGGCTCGTCGTCGCATTCAGGTAGGCCGCCAAGTCCTCTCGGGTGACGCCGATCCTGGAGGCGAACTCCGGCTCGTCCAGGGCTGAACGCTCCAGCAGCACCTGAACGTGACGAGCAACCTGGGCCCTTTCGTTGGCATCCAAATGGCTGCGCGAGCGCGCCAGAACTTCGTTGAGCGCCTTGGCGATTCCCTGGGGTGCGGCGGCTTCCAGCACTTCCTCGACCTGACGTGCGGTGCGTCCGTACGGGTCACGTTTGATGGCCACGACGATGCGTTGCCAGACGGTGATATCGCCGGTCTCCAGCGCCGCACGGATTGACGCCGTAGGCCAGAACTCGACGGGCTGGTCGTCGATGATCAACGTCAGCTCGCCTCCTCCAGGATCGCCACCGCGAGCGAAAGGCACCGCGTCCGGACATCGTCCCACTCCGCCGTCGCGTCCGGGGTGGACCAGCGTGCATCGTCGGCCGCATCGGTGGGAACCGGATCCGCCAGCCGGCAGACCAGTTGGGTCGCGATCCAGTGCTGATGCGGTTGCCCAGAACTGTAATACCCGTCGATTCCGGACAGCACCAACGCCGCGTTATCAATGGCCATACAGTCGACCAGGTCAGCGAGTTCGGCGTAGTCCGAGCGGTTGTTCCGGCACAATACGAGGTAGCTCTGGAGGCGGAGGGTTTCGGCACCGGTCGGGATCTGCAGCCGATCGCCGGTGGGTAGTTGCACGTTGGTGGTCTCGACCGGACTCAGACGCTCAACCTCGGTCTCGGTTTCCAGGGCGTCGAGTGCAACCGCGAGTCGGCCCCGCCACATCGTCACCGGGTGAATCGGCCGCAGCGTCGCGGATCTGGCGCCACGGGATCCCCTGACGAGCCGGCGGCCTCGGGTCTGGCCGTGAGAATCGAGCGGCTCCATCGGGGTCCCGCAGCCGCTGAAGGCCAGCGGGTCGGCCACACTGACGGCGTCGGGCGCCAATTCTTTGAGCCGAGCCGCATTCCTGACCACCATGCGCAGATCGGCGGCGGGCGGTGCGGTCGTTGATATCTCGTCGGGGATCACCACCAGATCGCCAAGATCGAGCTTGGGTAGCGGCTTCTCGAAGTCGACCGACGGCAGAACGCGGTCAAGCCAGCCGGGCAGCCACCAGTTCCACTGATCGAACATCGCCATCAGCGCCGGCACCAGGATCAGGCGGACAACTGTGGCGTCGACGGCGATCGCCACCGCGCACGCGACGCCGAGTTCGGCGACCAGTGGCATGCCCGCGAAGGCGAAGCCGATGAATACGGCGATCATGATCAGCGCCGCGCTGGTGATGGTGCGGGCGCTGGTGGCCACCCCGTAGGCGACGGCGTCGCGGGTGTCGCCGGATTGCAGGTAGCGCTCCCTGATGCGGGTCAGCAGGAAGATCTCGTAGTCCATCGACAGGCCGAACGTCATCGCCAGCACCAGTGGCGGGATGGTGCTGTCGACGGAGGCGATCGGCTCGAACCCGATGCGCTCCAGCCAGCCCCACTGGAATACCACCACCAGGCTGCCGTATGCCGCGGCGACCGATAGGACAGTCATCAGGACGCCTTTGAACGCCAGGAACAACGACCGGATGGAGATCAGCAGCATCACGAAGGCGATCAGTGAGACGAAGCCGAAAACCATGAGCTTGGTCGCCGAAACCCGTTCGTCGAAATCCTTGATCAGCGCAGTGGGACCGCCGACGTCGACGCGGGTGGCACCCGCCGCCGCCGGCAGTTGCGCCCGCATCCAGTCGATGCTGTCGCGGGCGGACAGATCCTCCGGATCCACTGATAACACCGTCGAGATCAATGCGCTGCTGCCGTCATCGGCGAACACCGGCGGCGACACCGAGACCACGTGGGGAGCCTCGGAGATCTTCGCGGTGACCGCGTCGAGGGTGCCGGTGTTGTCCGGGTTGGACGCGTCACCGCCCGGGAACGTGACCAGAACCCGCACCGGGCCCAGCGCACCGGGACCCAGTGCTTCGGCGGCGGCTGCCACACCACCGCGGATCTCGTGTGACGACGGAAACTGCCGCAGCATGCTGTTGCCGAGTGTCATGGAAAACGCCGGCGCGGCAAGTAGTAGCAGAAAGGCTGTCGCTCCCAGCGCCGCGGCCCATGGCCGGCGCATCACCGCTCCGACCCAGCGGGTCCAGAACCGCGACTGGGTGGACTCCGGCCGACGAGACCAGTGCAGAAGTGGTGACCGTCGTGCCGCCGCGTGCCCGAAGGTGGCCAGTACAGCAGGGGTGAGCGTTGTCGAGGTCAGGACTGCGACCGCTACGGCGAGGATCGCGCCGGTGGCCATCGACTGCAGAACCGGGGTATTGATCAGGTAGATGCCGGTCAGTGAGGCGATCACGGTAAGTCCCGAAAGCAGCACTGCCAGACCAGATGTCGCCATGGCGGCATCGGTGGCTTGTTCGGCGTCTCGCCCGGCGCGTAACTCCTCGCGGAAGCGCATCAGGATGAACAACGAATAATCGATCGCCAGCGCGATGCCGAACATCGACACCGTGGAGGTGACGAACACCGACATCGTGGTCAGCGTCGACAGCAGATAGACCACACCCATGCTCACCACGACCGTGCAGATGGCGAATATCAGGGGTATCGCGGCAGCCGCCAGCGAGCCGAACACGGCAATCAACACCATCAGGACGATCGGGAGATTCCACCGTTCGGCGGCGGCGATATCGTATTTTGTACTGGTTTGCGCAGCCGCCCCGAGTGCGCCCTGCCCGATGACATAGAGCCGCACTCGGCCGTTTTCGATAGCGCCGGGCCGGTCACCCTCGACTCCGATTTTGGCGCGCAACTGACGGGCGACGTCGACTGCGCCGGAGTTGTCGAAACCCAGTCGCAGCGACACCACATAGGGCCGGTCCGGCGCCGGCGCCGGCTGGGCGGGGTTATCCACCAGTTCGACGCTGGGCACCTGCTGTGCCGTCTGTTCAAGCTGGGCCACCGCTGCGGCCATATCGTCGTAGGTGGCGTCTGCTCGCGGCGCGGCGACCAGTGCCAGTGGTGAGGCGCCCTGCTGCGCGTAGTGGTCTTCGAGGTTGCGCTGGACGTGCAGCGACTGCGAGTCCGACACCTCGAAACCGCCGCCGGTCAGCTGATTGGACTGCGTCAGCGCAAGGAAGACCGACGGCAGGAGCACCAACAGCCAGCAGCCGAAGACCAGCCACCGGTGTCTGCGCAGCTTGCCGCTCAGGCGCATCATGAACTGCTGGATGGCGTGTCTCCCCGCATTGCCCCGAATCGCGTGGCTGCGAGCCTACCGCAGCACATCTAGCAGCCTTTCTGCCCTAGGATG
>JBMOKE010000109.1:0-8043 GCA_049315425.1 Mycobacterium sp.
ACCAGTGCCGCGCCGGCGGTCCAGTGCAGGATGTTGGCCGGGGTCTGTTCAGCCAGGTCGGTCGGGTTGGACATCGGCAACACGATCGGACGTTCGCAGGCGGCATGCATGTTCTCGAGGATCGGCCGGGTGAAGGCGCCGGGCTGACCAGAAGTTCCAACCAGCATGGTGGGATGCAGGTTGGCAACCACCTCCGCCAACCCCAACTGCCCGGCCGCGCAACGCCAGGACTCCACCTCAGAGAGCTCCTTGGCATAGGGCACCTGATAGTCGGCAAGCCCGGTCATCTCACTGGTGAGCAGGCCCGGGCGATCAATCAGGTAGATGCACCCGGCAGCTGCCTGGGCGCTGAGACCCTCCTGTTGCAAGGCAAGACGGATCAAGTCGGCGATGCCGACTCCTGCAGAGCCGGCACCGTAGACCACGATGCGCTGATCGGTCAGCGATCCGCCCGAGACTCGAACCCCAGACAGTGCGCAGGCCAGGCCGACGGCTGCGGTGCCCTGGATATCGTCGTCAAAAGTGCAGAGTTCATTGCCGTACCGGGCAAGAATCGCGCGAGCTTGCGACGCGGCGAAGTCCTCCCAGTGCAGGATGGCGTTGGGGAATCGTTTACTCGCACTGGCCACATAGGTGTCGATAAAGGTGTCGTACTCCTCGCCACGCACGCGGGCATGCTTGTAACCCAGGTAACGCGGGTCGGTCAGCAATTCCTCTCGATTCGTGCCCACGTCCAGGCCGACGGCCAGCACCCTGCTCGGGTCGATTCCCGCGGCCACGGTGTACACGGCCAGCTTGCCGACACAGATTTCGATTCCGCCGACGCCCAAGTCCCCGATGCCGAGAATGGCCTCGGCGTCACTGGCCACGATCAGGTCCACGTCCTGCGGTCCGAGCCCGGTGGCGGCCAATGCCCGGTCGATCTGATCCGTCGCCCCAATGTTCAGAAACACTCCGCGCGGCCGGCGGAACACGTGACTGAACTGCTCGATCGCGGTACCGACGGTTGGGGTGTAGACAATCGGCAGCATCTCCTCGATGTGCTCGCCGAGCAGTGCGTAGAAAAGCACCTCGTTGGTGTCGTGCACCCCGGTCAGGAAGGCCCACTTCTCGATATCGGTCTCGAAGTCGAGAAACTGTGCGTAGCTTCGGCCCACCTGCTGCTCAAGGGACTCAACGGTGCTGGGCAACATGCCCGTCAAGCCCAGGTGGCTGCGTTCTTCGACAGTGAACGCGGTGCCCCGATTTATCTGCGGGTTATCGAGCACATCCATACCGCGGGCATGAATCCGCATTGATCGCGCCCCATCGGGAGCCCGCTCGATCGAAAATTGTCTCGAAGCCATCGGGAGAGTTCCTTAAGCCGACCGGAAATCGGGTGCCGCGACGACCACGGTGTCGAATTCGTACCCTGTCACGGGCTCAAGTTACCGGCAGCCGCCCGAGGGGGGTCGGTGTTCTCAACGGATCGAGATTGTTAACGGATGCCGATCGCGTTGGCGAAGGCCTTGCCCGGATCGGTGAACGTCAGGCAGATCTGGCCCCAGTCGACCAGACCGAGTGGGCCGCGCCCCAGACCCTGGCACTGGTTCGGTGCCGAGGTACCCGAAGTGCCAATGGCCGAGACCGGGGTCACCAGGCCCGCGGCGCCGGCATTCGCGCCGCATGTCGGCCAAGCGCCAATGCCCTGAGTGCGGAAGACGTTCTCGGCGACCCGGATCTGCTCCTCACGGGAGGCCTGATTGGGCATCCCGGTTCCGCCGTTGGACTTCCAGGTGGCGGGTGAGAACTGCAGCCCGCCGTAGTAGCCGTTACCGGTGTTGATCGCCCAGTTGCCGCCGGACTCGCACTTGGCGACGGCGTCCCAGTTCACACCGCTGTCGGCGGCAGCAGTTCCGCTTCCCAACGCCAGCGCTCCCAGTGCCAGGCCCAAAGCGAGGGCGGCGAGGGTGATGATTCTGCGGAGGATGCTCACTGGTGTCCCTTTCCGACTGCGGGCCGCCGTACCAGGCGGTTGTGATGTGAATCGCAGCGTGCGGGACGGGTGTTACAGCTGGGTCAGTTGATTTTCGTGAGAATTCAGTGAGAGAAGTGGCGGGAAAGAAAAAGGTGGCGCCGGATTTCTCCGGCGCGACCTCGTCAGCAAGTCAACAAGTGCCTGCTCAGCCTCGTTGGCCGCACACCGGCCAGGCGCCAATACCCTGGCTACGCAGCACATTCTCCGCCACCCGGATCTGCTCTGACCGGGAGGCCTGATTAGGCATGCCACTGCCACCGTTGGCCCGCCAGGTGCCGGGAGAGAACTGCAGGCCGCCGAAGTAGCCGTTACCGGTGTTGATCGCCCAGTTGCCACCAGACTCGCAGGCCGCGATCGCATCCCAGTTCACGCTATCTGCGTTCGCGACACCGGCGCCCAGACCAATCGGGGCCACCGACATCGCGCCGGCGAGCGCGGTCATTCCGAGCGTCTTGCGGAGATTCTTCAACAAACTGTCCTTTCGCCAAGCGTGACCGCGCCGTCTCGGTCTGGCACGGCTGCGGCGGCCGGATGGCGCACCCCGGGGGGCATCGCTTGAGAACCCGACCCCCGCTCACACGCAGGGTTTTCTTCCTATGGATTTAGTGGCCCCGGTGAGGGACTAATTTGGACGGTACGCAGCGCATTGCGCTCGGTCACGTCAATGACATGCCAATATCTTTCAGATAACAGACTGATTACGGAGACGAATCGCCCGGGCTTCGCGCAGCTCAGTGCGGCGATCCCGAGCGGCACGAAACCGCGAACCACCCCGTCGGGATGTGACTCAACTCACAGTCAATTTGTGACTCGAGGCACAGAGAAATTGGCCACAAAAATAACAATATTCACACCATTAACATCTTTAACAATTTTCGGGCCCCGCGCCGGGGTTTTTTGATCGACGGCGCTGGTCAGCTCGGCGTGTCGGCCCCGGAATTGAGGTTCGTCAGGGCACGACCCGGCGCCAGCACAACCCGTTGCGTGACCACGGTGTCGGCCAGGGCACGCATGCTGCGCTGACCCGCGCCGACCAGAGCATCGATCTGGTCGGCCAACCCGGTGGAAAAGATCCCGGCAAGATAGTGGTCGCGGCCGTCCCAGGGCAGCACGATGTCGACGCCCCGGTAGCCGGCAAGCTCATCGATGACATCCAGTGACAGGTACGGCATGTCCACCGCGCTCACGAAGGCCCGGTCCGCCCCCGCCGCCGCGGCCGCCCGCAGCCCCCGGCCGGTCGCCAGCAGCGGGCCCACACCACGCACCTCGTCACGCAACACCTCGGCGTCCAGCGTGGGCAGTGCCTGACCGGGTGCGGCGATGACGAATACCGGGGCGCAGCGGGACTTCAACAGGTCAACGGTGTACTCGACCATCGTCAGACCGCCCGGCGAGAGGTGCGCGTCCGGGTGCGCCATGGTGGCCTTGTCACGGCCCATCCGCCGGGAGGCTCCGCCGGCCAACACCACGGCCGCCAGGGGCACGCTCGTCACCATGGTGAGTCGACACCTATATCGGTGTACTCAAGATTCTGCTTACTGCGCCGCGACAGTGCGACAGCGTAGGCCGGGTTGTCCACCTGAGCATCGTGCACCACGATCGCCTCGGCCGACACATCGGTGGTCTTGGCAACATCGAGCCCGAAGGCGATCTGGACCATGCCGTACTCGCCGCTCACGCCGAAGGTGGTCCAATCTAAATCAAAGCCACAGGTCATGGACATGCCGGTCAGGATGACAGACTGGGGCTGCGCGATCGGCCACTATAGCGATGAGCGAGTTGTAGGAAGTTAGATGCTGGGCGGTGACACCCGGCACAGCGGCGGGGGGCAGCATTGACAGGCGTGTCAGCCTCCTTCCCCGACCCGCACTGGGGCCGGGAGACGATGTCGCCGGCGTTCGCGCCCGCCTACGCGTTCGCCTCGTCGGGTCCGGGGTCGCGGCTGCTGCGCGCACTGGCCCCCTTGGACCGCAGAATTCTGATGGCAACGCGGGGCAAATACACCCTGTTCGGACCCACCACGCTGCCCACGCTGTTGTTGACGACGACCGGGCGCAAGTCCGGTCAGCCGCGCGCGTGTGCGCTCAACTACCTGCGCGATGGCGAGCGGTTGCTGATCCTCGGTAGCAACTGGGGTCAACAGCACCACCCCGGGTGGTCGTCGAACCTGATCACCAACCCGCATGCGACCGTCGCGATCAGTGGCCGCGAAATTGACGTGACGGCGTACGCGCTGAGCGGATCGGAGCGCGAGGAAGCGCTGCAGCGATTCCTCGACTACCCGATGTACCGGTCCTATCGCAAGCGAACCGACCGCGATCTTCGGCTGTTCGCCCTGTCGATACGGCAGGAGGAATAGATGGGACGAGTGACATCTCGACGTCGCGTCAGTCATCTGAGTGCCTCGGCAGACGAAGCGAACATCACCGAACGCCCGGAGACCGTCGTTGTCGAAGAGCCACTGGAGATTCGCGTCAACGGCTCGGCGATCACTGTCACCATGCGCACACCAGGCTCGGATTTCGAACTGGCGCAAGGGTTCCTACTCACCGAGGGCGTCATCAACGACCGGTCCGACGTCGCGACGGTGCGATATTGCCGAGGCGCCGCGCAAGACGGCATGAATACCTACAACACCCTCGACGTGACATTGCAGCCCGGGGTGCAGATGCCCGAGGTGGACATCACCCGCAACTTCTATACGACGTCCTCCTGCGGAGTCTGCGGCAAGGCCTCACTGGAAGCCATCTGGCTGGCCAGCCGCCATGCTCCCGGTGATGACCCCGCCTCGGTATCGGCGAGGACCCTGACCGAATTGCCGGCCCGATTGCGGTCAGCTCAAAAGATTTTCGCCAGCACCGGCGGCCTGCACGGTGCGGCGCTATTCAGTACCGACGGCACCATGCTGGCGGTGCGCGAGGACGTCGGGCGGCATAACGCGGTGGACAAGGTGATCGGCTGGGCAGTGGAGGCCGATCGCATCCCGCTGGGCGGATCGGTTCTTCTGGTCAGCGGCAGGGTGTCATTCGAACTGACCCAGAAAGCCGTCATGGCTGGCATTCCGGTGCTTGCGGCGGTGTCCGCGCCGTCATCGCTGGCCATCGATCTCGCTACCCAGTCCGGGTTGACTCTGATCGCTTTCTTGCGGGGCGAGTCGATGAACGTTTACAGCCGAGCAGACCGGATCACCTAAGCGGTCTTGTCCCGACGTTCGGCGCGCGGGGCCTTGCGCGGCACGATGGTCGGGAGCACGTTGTCCTGAACGGTCTCCTGGGTCACCACAACCTTGGCAACGTCGTCGCGGCTGGGGATGTCGTACATCACCGGCAGCAGCACTTCCTCCATGATGGCGCGCAAACCGCGCGCCCCGGTGCCACGGTGAATCGCCTGATCGGCGATGGCATCCAATGCCTCCGGGGTGAACTCCAGTTCGACGCCGTCCATCTCGAACAGCCGGGTGTACTGCTTCACCAAGGCGTTCTTGGGTGCGGACAGGATCTGCACGAGCGAGTCCTTGTCCAGGTGAGTCACCGAGGCGACGACCGGCAGACGGCCGATGAATTCCGGGATCAAACCGAACTTGATCAGATCCTCGGGCATGACCTCGGCGAAGTGATCCTGGGTTTCGAGCTCGGCCTTGGACTTCACCTCGGCACCGAAGCCCAAGCCGCGCTTGCCGATTCGGTCAGCGACGATCTTTTCCAGACCCGCGAATGCACCCGCCACGATGAACAGCACGTTGGTGGTGTCGATTTGAATGAACTCCTGGTGCGGATGCTTGCGTCCGCCCTGCGGCGGCACGGAGGCCTGAGTGCCCTCGAGAATCTTCAACAGCGCCTGCTGAACGCCTTCGCCGGACACATCGCGGGTGATCGACGGGTTCTCACTCTTACGGGCGATCTTATCGACCTCGTCGATGTAGATGATGCCCGTCTCGGCGCGCTTGACGTCGTAGTCGGCAGCCTGGATCAGCTTGAGGAGAATGTTCTCCACATCCTCGCCCACGTAGCCGGCCTCGGTCAGCGCAGTGGCATCGGCGATCGCGAACGGGACGTTGAGCATCTTGGCCAATGTCTGGGCGAGGTAAGTCTTGCCGCAACCGGTCGGCCCCAGCATCAGGATGTTGGACTTGGCCAGCTCCACCGGCTCAGTGCGGGAATCGCGCGATTTCTCGCTGGCTTGAATCCGCTTGTAGTGGTTGTAAACGGCGACCGCCAAGGTGCGCTTGGCGGTGTCCTGACCGATGACGTAGTTCTCCAGGAAATCCCGGATCTCGGCGGGCTTGGGCAGTTCATCGAGTTTGACCTCGTCGCCGTCGGCCAGCTCCTCTTCGATGATCTCGTTGCACAGGTCAATGCACTCGTCGCAGATGTAGACACCGGGGCCCGCAATGAGCTTCTTGACCTGCTTCTGGCTCTTCCCACAGAACGAGCATTTCAGCAGGTCACCGCCGTCTCCGATGCGCGCCATGGTGCCTGTGCCCTACTTCCTTCGCCGTCGCTGGTGGCCGGTTGGGGTCGCTACGTCTCTTGTCAGTCCCGACGCTACCCGTTGGCTCGGCAGCGGTGCGACCGATAAAGGTGAATAGCGCCGTTGGTATTCGTGCGTGGGGTGAACATATCCCCTCGGAGCACCCGCCTCCCCGCGGAAGCGCCGACTGTGCTCTTGGCGTGTCGCTGCCGTTACCGGACTGAGAGTGTCCCGACCGCGGTTTACGTACAGTGAGCCCGTGCGGTTCACCGTTTCCGACGATACCGTGCTGGTCACCGACGGCGGGCTCGCGACCGAACTGGAGGCCCGCGGTCACGACCTGTCCGACGACCTGTGGTCGGCGCGTTTGCTCATGGACGCGCCGGCGGAGATCGCCGCGGTACACGACGCGTTCTTCGCCGCCGGTGCGGTCATCGCCACGACCGCCAGTTATCAGGCCTCATTCGACGGTTACGCCCAGCGCGGAATCGGCCGCACAGACGCAGAGCTGCTCCTGCGCCGCAGCGTCGAGCTGGGTAAGGCGGCCCGCGACCGGGCCGGCGGAACGGGCTGGGTGGCCGCGTCGGTGGGGCCCTACGGGGCAACCTTGGCAGGCGGCGAAGAGTACATCGGCCGCTACGGCCTCAGCGTCTCCGCACTGGCCGATTGGCACCGGCCGCGGCTGGAGATACTCACCGCAGCGCAGCCCGATGTGCTGGCGCTGGAGACCGTGCCCGATATCGACGAGGCCGAGGCGCTGGTCGAACTGGTGCAGGATCTCGGAGTACCCGCCTGGCTGAGCTACACGATCGCCGGTGAGCACACCCGCGCCGGCCAGTCACTGGCCGAGGCGTTCGCCGTCGCCGCGGGCATTGCGGAGATCGTGGCGGTGGGCGTCAACTGTTGTGCGCCATCGGATGTTCTCCACGCGGTGACGGTGGCGCACGACGTCACCGGAAAGCCCGTCGTCGTCTATCCGAACAGCGGCGAAGTATGGGACGGGGCGGGCCGGCACTGGACGGGAAATGCCGGCTTCTCCCCAGCACTGGCAGCCGACTGGGTCGCCGCAGGAGCCCGAATCGTAGGCGGTTGCTGCCGAATACGACCAACCGACATCACCGCGATCGCGGCCGCGGTCCGTTAAATTCAGACCTTCAGCGCCGAGAGCTTCCGGTATTCCAGGACCGTGTCGATGATCCCGTAGTCCTTGGCATCGGCGGCGGTGAGGATCTTGTCGCGGTCGGTGTCCTTGCGGATGACGGCAGCGTCCTTGCCGGTGTGGAGGGCCAGCGTCTCTTCCATCAGGGTGCGCATGCGCTCGATCTCGGCCGCCTGGATCTCCAGGTCGGAGAACTGGCCCTGAATGACGCCGGACAGCGAAGGCTGATGGATGAGGATCCGCGCGTTGGGCAGAGCCATCCGCTTGCCCGGTGAACCGGCAGCCAGCAACACCGCAGCCGCAGAGGCTGCCTGGCCCAGGCACACCGTCTGAATGTCGGCCCGGACGTACTGCATGGTGTCGTAGATCGCCATCAGCGAGGTGAACGAGCCACCCG
>JBMOKE010000355.1:0-1824 GCA_049315425.1 Mycobacterium sp.
GCGACGGTGATTCTGCTGTTCTTCTCGGTCGGATTCACCGCGATGACGCCGTATGTGGACGAAGCCGGCGCGTTCTTCTCCTACGTCCGCATAGCTCTCGGATTCCCGCTGGGCATCGGGATCGCCTTCGTCGCGATTGTCAGCTACCTGGCCATCGAAGCCGGGGTGTACGGACTGCTCGGCCCGGCTGGGGTCGCCGTCGTGGAACTCTTCGGCGGCCCCAGCCTGCCGTGGTGGGTGTTCGCTGCTGTCGCGTTCGCGGTGACGACTTACCTCGGTTATCGCAATATCTCTTTGTCGAGTCGACTGCTCGCCGTGCTACTGACCGCGGAGGTCGCGATCGTGGCGGTTCTCGACGCGATCATCGTGGCCCGCGGCGGAGATCACGGGCTGTCCACCGGCATCGTCAGCCCGAGTGCGATCACATCTGGGTCGCTGGGCATCGGATTGCTGTTCGCGATCATCAGCTACGTGGGCTTCGAAGCCACCGCGATCTTCCGCGATGAGGCGCGGGATCCGGAAAAGACCATTCCGCGGGCGACCTACCTGTCGCTGTTGTTGATCGGAGTCTTCTACGCCATCACGAGTTGGGCCATGATTTCCGGCTGGGGTGACGAGCAAGCCGTCCGTCAGGCCACCGACTCAGGGGGCACGTTCCTCAGTGATACGGCCCAGCGCTATATCGGTGCGGTCGGTGCCGATGTGATCACGGTGTTGTATTTCACCAGCCTGTTCGCGTGCGCTCTCTCGTTCCATAACATCGTGTCGCGCTATATCTTCGCGCTATCCCAGCGCGATGTGCTGCCGGCCCGGCTCAGTGTTCCGCACGGCAAGCACGGCTCGCCGCACGAGGCTTCGCTGTGGATCTCCGGGGTGGTCTTCATCAGCCTGCTGCTGGCGGTCGTCTTCAAACTCGATCCAGCTGCGCAGTTCTACACATGGTTCGCCGGAGCTACCACCGTCGGTATCGTGCTGCTGCTGATCGCCACCAGCGTGGCCGTGCTCGTCTACTTCAGCCGCGACCGTAAGGGCTACTCGCAGTGGCGAGTACGGATCGCGCCGGCGCTGGGCCTGATCGGGCTCATCGGCTCACTCGCTCTGATATTGATCAATCTGAAGCTCCTGGTTGGCGGCTCCAGCGTCCTCGCGTGGGTGATCGTCGGATTGCTCGTCGGCGCTTTCGCGGTGGGTACCGCCATCGGCACCCGGGTCGGCGACCGGCCGGAGGTTCGAGTGTGACGCAGGTTCAGGACGGCCGGGCAGTGTTGGACGGGACCGCATCGGATGCCGAGGCTGAACTGCTGCGTCGGCTCCGCGACGGTTCGCTCACCGAGATCGAGGTGGCCTGGAGTGATCCCTTCGGCCATGCCGCCGGTAAGCGAATCCCGGCAGGGCAGTTCCTCGAACGTTGGCGGCACGGGTTTGCGTTCTGTGAGGCCGCCCTGGGTTGGAACACCGACGGCACGGTGATTGACTCATTGGGACTTACCAACTGGGACGGTGGATATCCCGACGTCTTGGCCGTTCCTGACCTCTCGACATTCACGCCGCTGCCTTGGCGGTCCGGGGTCGGGCACGTGATTTCCGATATCGTTCGGCCTGATGGGACTCCGTCGCTGCTTGATTCCAGGGGAGTGCTGCGGCGGGTGCTGGCCAGGCTTGCGTCATTGGGGTTCACCGCCAAAGTCGGTGTCGAGTTTGAGTTTTACCTTCTGCACCCCGACGGTGAGCCGATCCAGGAAGATATCCACGCGTACTCACTGGAAAATGCCAACGGCCTCGAGCCGCTGATTTCCGAACTGACCACGATCCTTGGCGCCTTCA
>JBMOKE010000013.1:0-32011 GCA_049315425.1 Mycobacterium sp.
ACAGCACCGCAGCCGGTGACTCCGTGGCACGGCATCTCGGCTTCGGCCGGTGGCTGGTGACCCGGTAGGCGTCGAATCGCTTAGCGGCTCAGGCGATATCGGCCACGAACACGCCGACCCCGCGCCGCGCCGCGGCCCGTGTCATCCGCGGCAGCGACGCATCGTCAGTGCCCGCCGCGACGATTCTCGGGTTGACCAGATGCAGATCTCGGCCCCCCAGCCGGATGTCCGCCTCGCCGGCGGCCAGGATGTTCTTCACCCAGTTGGTCTTACCGTGCGCCAGCATGATCGCCACGGAGTTTCCTTTGCGGTAGGCCGAGATCGCCGTCTCATAGGTCTTACCGGACTTGCGCCCGCGGTGCCTGATGACCGTGATTCCCGGAACGACGCGGGCCAACGGGACCGCGACCGGGTTGATGTATTTGATCTGAAAGTTTTCAAACCACACCGGAAACCTCATCGGAACGCCGGGGGAGTTGTTGGGGTGATCTGCTTTACGCATAGGTCCCATCATGCTGCACATGTCTGATGCTGCACGTGTTTAATCAAGTCGCGTGCCGGACCAGCGACAGCACCACCGCCGCGATCGCGAACATCGCCGACAGTGTCCGGTTGAGAATCGTCTGTTGTCTCGGGGTCCGCAGCCAACCGAGCAGTCGTGCGGCCAGGCCGGTGTAGGCGCCCATGATCACCAGGTCGACGGCGACCATCGTCGCCGCGAGTATCAGGTACTGCGGCATCAGTGGCCGGGTCGGCACCACAAACTGGGGCACCACCGCGAGCATGAACACCAGACCCTTCGGGTTGGTGGCGTTGACCAGAAAGCCCCGGGCGAGCAGTGACAGCCGCCCGTCGTTGGCATCACCGCCGACCTGGGTGGTCAGGTCCTCCGGCGTGCTGCGCCACTGCCGCACCGCGAGGTAGATCAAATAGCCCACCCCCACCCACTTGATGGCGTTGAACACCACCAGGGATTTCGCCACCGCGGCGCCGAGGCCGACCGCGACCACCACCAACTGCAACATCAGTCCGATTTGTAGGCCGGCGATGCTCCAGTAGCCTCGCCGCAGGCCGTGGTTGAGGCCGGTGGCCATCGACTGGACTGCGCCCGCACCTGGCGAAATGCTGATCGCCATCGCGGCACCGACGAACGCGAGCCACAGATCGGGTTGCACGCCGGGAGCCTACTGATCCCGGGCCCACGTGCCCTCCCCGAGACGTGCGCGAGCCGATTCGATGCGTAATTGATTTTCGAATCCCTGCCGCGATCAGCGACAATAGGACCGATGACGCCCTTCGCCATGTCCCGAATCGACCTGCGCGGCCGTGCCCTGACCGCCGCGCAGTTGCGGTCAGCGCTGCCCCGGGGCGGTGTCGACGTCGATGCGGTTGTCCCCACGGTCCGGCCGATCGTCGACGACGTCGCCGCGCGCGGGGCGATAGCGGCACTGGAATACGGCGAGAAATTCGACGGCGTACGCCCCGGCAGTGTCCGGGTTCCGGTGTCGGAGCTCCGATCCGCCCTGGGCGCGTTGGACCCCGACGTGCGCGCCGCCCTCGAGGTGGCAATCGAGCGCACCCGCGCCGTGCACGCCGATCAGCGCCGCACCGACACCACGACAACTCTCGGGCCCGGAGCCTCGGTGACCGAGCGGTGGGTGCCGGTGGAGCGGGTGGGCCTGTATGTGCCCGGTGGCACCGCGGTCTACCCCTCGAGTGTGGTGATGAACGTGGTGCCAGCCCAGGCCGCGGGCGTGGAGTCACTGGTGGTCGCGAGCCCGCCACAGGCCGCGTTCGGTGGCCTGCCGCACCCCACCATTCTCGCCGCGGCGCAACTGCTCGGCGTGGACGAGGTGTGGGCGGTCGGCGGCGCGCAGGGCGTGGCGCTACTGGCGTTCGGCGGCGTCGATACTGACGGCACCGAACTGGCTCCGGTCGACATGATCACCGGCCCGGGCAACATCTATGTGACAGCCGCGAAGCGGATCTGCCGCTCCCAGGTCGGCATCGACTCCGAGGCCGGCCCGACCGAGATCGCCATCCTTGCCGACCACACCGCCGACCCGGTGCACGTGGCAGCGGATCTGATCAGCCAGGCCGAACACGATGTGATGGCAGCCAGCGTTCTGGTCACCGACAGCGCCGCACTGGCCGATGCCACCGACGCCGAACTGGCCGTTCAGTTGACCACCACCGTGCACCGCGAACGGGTCACCGAGGCGTTAACCGGACGCCAGTCCGCGATCGTTCTCGTCGACGATGTCACTACCGGCGTGCGAGTGGTCAATGCGTATGCCGCTGAACACCTGGAAATCCAGACCGCTGATGCGGCCGACGTCGCCGCCCGGATCCGTTCCGCCGGAGCGATTTTCGTCGGTCCGTGGTCGCCGGTGAGTCTTGGCGATTACTGCGCCGGATCCAACCACGTCCTGCCCACCGCGGGCTGCGCTCGTCACTCCAGTGGATTGTCGGTGCAAACCTTCCTGCGCGGAATCCACGTCGTCGACTACACCGAGGCCGCACTCAAGGATGTGTCCGGTCATGTCATCACCCTGGCCAACGCCGAAGATCTACCCGGTCACGGCGAGGCTGTCCGTCGGAGGTTTGAACGGTGATGAGCGTCTGGCGCGAAGAACCGAAGGCACGGAGCGTGGGTGAGAACGTCACGCTTGCCGATCTGCCACTGCGGGAGAACCTGCGCGGCAAATCGGCCTACGGAGCACCGCAACTCGACGTCGCGGTGCGGTTGAACACCAACGAGAACCCACACCCGCCCAGTGGTGACCTGATCGACGACGCGACCGAAGCGGTTCGCATTGCCGCGGCGACCATGCACCGCTACCCCGATCGCGACGCGGTGGAACTTCGGCGTGATCTGGCGGCGTACGTCACCGCGTGCACCGGCGTCGAGGTTGGTGTCGAAAATCTTTGGGCAGCAAACGGATCCAACGAGATCCTGCAGCAGCTGCTGCAGGCCTTCGGAGGTCCGGGTCGAACCGCGCTCGGCTTCGTGCCGTCCTATTCGATGCATCCGATCATCTCCGACGGAACCCAGACCCAGTGGATTGAGGCCTACCGCGCCGCGGACTTCAGCCTCGACGTGGACGCGGCGGTTGCCGCGATCCAGTCCGTCAAGCCCGACGTTGTCTTCGTGACAAGCCCGAACAACCCGACTGGACAGAGCATTGCGGCCTCGGATCTGCGACGGCTGCTGGACGCGATGACCTCCGGTGTACTGATCGTCGACGAGGCCTACGCAGAGTTCTCCTCCCAACCCAGTGCCATTGCTGTGCTCGATAAGTACCCGGCACGGCTGATCGTCAGTCGCACCATGAGCAAGGCATTCGCCTTTGCCGGTGGCCGCCTGGGTTATCTGGTCGCCGCGCCGGCCGTCATCGAAGCCGTCCTGCTGGTGCGGCTGCCGTATCACCTGTCGGCCATCACCCAGGCTGCTGCCCGCGCCGCACTGCGGCACTCCGGCGAGACCCTGGGCAGTGTGGCGGCGCTCGTCGCCGAACGCGAGCGAGTCTGTGCTGCCCTGCACGGCATGGGTTTCCGGGTGATCCCCAGCGACGCGAACTTCGTGCTGTTCGGTGAGTTTCCCGACGCCCCGGCCGCCTGGCAGCACTATCTCGATGACGGCGTTCTCATCCGTGATGTCGGTATTCCCGGTTACCTGCGCGTCACCATCGGACTGGCTCACGAGAACGACGCTTTCCTGACCGCCAGCCAACGATTGGCCACCGCCGAATCGGTACAGCCACTAGGAGCATCATGACCGCCACGCCCGCCCGACGCGCACGGGTAGAACGCAAGACCAAAGAGTCCGACATCGTCGTCGACCTCGACCTCGACGGCACCGGAACCATCGCGATCGACACCGGCGTGCCATTCTTCGACCACATGCTCACCGCCCTGGGCACCCACGCGAGTTTCGACCTGACCGTGACCGCCCGCGGCGACGTCGAGATCGAGGGTCACCACACCATCGAGGACACCGCGATCGTGCTGGGCGCCGCACTCGGGCAGGCACTGGGCGACAAGAAGGGCATCCGGCGGTTCGGGGATTCCTACATCCCGATGGACGAGACACTGGCGCACGCCGCCGTCGACGTATCCGGGCGGCCGTACTTCGTACACACCGGCGAACCCGACTATCTGGCGGAGTTCACCATCGCCGGATCCGGCGTGCCGTACCACACCGTCATCAACCGGCACGTCTTCGAGTCGCTGGCTGTCAACGCACGCATCGCCCTGCATGTGCGCGTTATCTACGGCCGCGATCCGCATCACATCACCGAGGCGCAGTACAAGGCGGTGGCTCGGGCGTTGCGACAGGCAGTGGAGGCTGATCCGCGGGTCGCCGGGGTGCCGTCCACCAAAGGCGTTCTGTGACCAGACGATCGGTCGTCGTTCTCGATTACGGATCGGGCAACCTGCGCTCAGCCCAACGCGCCCTGGAACGGGTCGGCGCCGATGTCGAGGTGACGGCGGACCGCGCCGCGGCATTGGCGGCCGACGGGCTCGTGGTGCCGGGCGTCGGCGCATTCGAGGCCTGTATGGGCGGATTGCGCGCCATCGACGGTGATGCCATCATCGCCGAACGCGTCGCGGCCGGCCGGCCGGTGCTCGGTGTGTGCGTGGGTATGCAGATCCTGTTCGCTCGCGGTGTCGAGTTCGGCGTCCAGAGCACCGGCTGCGGTCAGTGGCCGGGATCGGTCACCCGACTGGACGCGCCGGTGATTCCGCATATGGGCTGGAACGTCGTCGACGCCGCACCGGGCAGCAGATTGTTCAAAGGTATCGACGGCGATACCCGGTTTTACTTCGTACACTCCTACGCGGCACAGACCTGGGAGGGTGATCCGAACGCGCTGCTCACCTGGTCCACCCACACCGCGCGATTTCTCGCCGCCGTCGAGGACGGGCCGCTGTCGGCGACACAATTTCATCCGGAGAAGAGCGGTGACGCCGGTGCGGCCCTGCTCGCCAATTGGGTCGAGGGGCTGTGAAAGACGACGCGTCATTGATCCTGCTGCCTGCCGTCGATGTGATCGAGGGCCGGGCGGTTCGGCTGGTTCAGGGAAAGGCCGGTAGCGAAACCGAGTACGGCACTGCACTGGAGGCCGCTATGACCTGGCAGCGGGACGGGGCCGAGTGGATCCACCTGGTCGACCTGGACGCCGCTTTCGGACGGGGCAGCAACCGCGAACTGCTCGCCGACGTGGTGCGCGCACTTGACGTGAAAGTCGAACTCTCCGGCGGGATCCGGGACGACGAATCGCTGAAGGTTGCGTTGGCAACCGGTTGCGCCCGGGTCAACATCGGCACCGCGGCACTCGAGGATCCGCTGTGGTGCGCTCGTGCGATCGCGGAGTACGGGGACCGGGTCGCCGTCGGGCTTGATGTGCAAGTCATCGACGGGGAGCACCGGTTACGTGGCCGCGGCTGGGAAACCGACGGCGGTGATCTGTGGTCGGTGCTGGAACGCCTTGACAGCGAAGGCTGTTCGCGATTCGTTGTCACTGATGTCACCAAGGACGGCACGCTCACCGGACCGAACCTCGATCTGCTCGAGGGTGTCGCCGAATGCACCGAGTCTCCGGTGATCGCCTCGGGTGGAGTGTCCAGCCTCGAGGACCTCCGTGCCATCGCCACGCTCACCGGCTGCGGCGTTGAGGGTGCGATCGTCGGAAAGGCTCTCTATGCCGGCCGGTTCACCCTGCCCGAAGCCCTGGCCGCGGTGAGTCGCTGACGTGCGCGCCTCGCACACGGACCTTGCGGTACGGGTCATCCCGTGCCTGGACGTCGACGCCGGCCGGGTGGTCAAGGGCGTCAACTTCGCCAATCTGCGCGACGCCGGAGATCCGGTGGAGCTCGCCGCCGCCTACGACGCCGAGGGCGCCGACGAACTAACGTTCCTGGACGTGACGGCGTCGTCATCGGGCCGGGCCACCATGCTCGACGTCGTGCGCCGCACCGCCGACCAGATTTTCATCCCACTGACCGTCGGCGGGGGCGTTCGTGCGGTGGCCGATGTCGATGCGTTATTGCGTGCGGGAGCGGACAAGGTATCGGTCAACACCGCCGCGATCGCCCGGCCCGAGCTGCTGGCCGAACTCGCCCGACAGTTCGGCTCTCAGTGCATCGTGCTGTCAGTCGATGCTCGCACCGTACCTCCGGGGGGCGCGCCGACGCGATCGGGTTGGGAGGTCACCACTCACGGTGGCCGGCAGGGCACCGGGATCGATGCGGTCGAATGGGCAAGGCGCGGAGCCGAACTCGGCGTCGGAGAGATCCTTCTCAACTCAATGGACGCCGACGGCACCAAGGCCGGGTTCGACCTTCCGATGCTGCGCGCGGTGCGTGCGGCGGTGACGGTCCCGGTAATCGCCAGCGGTGGCGCCGGTGCGGTGGGGGATTTCGCGCCCGCGGTGCAGGCCGGCGCCGACGCCGTGCTGGCGGCCAGTGTGTTCCATTTCGGTGAGCTGACCATCGGACAGGTGAAGGCGGCGATGGCTGCGGCGGGGGTGACCGTTAGGTGAGTGCACTGGATCCTGAGATCGCCACGCGAATCAAGCGCGACACCAACGGACTGTTCGCCGCGATCGCCCAGGAGTGCGGCACCGGAAAGGTGCTGATGCTGGCCTGGATGGATGACGAGGCACTGGCCCGCACCCTGGCAACCCGCGAGGCCACCTACTACTCCCGCTCTCGCGACGAGCACTGGGTCAAGGGCGCCACCTCGGGTCATACCCAGTACGTGCACTCGGTGCGGTTGGACTGCGACGGTGATGCGGTACTGCTCGAGGTGGACCAGACCGGCGGCGCCTGCCACACCGGCGAGCACACGTGTTTTGACGCCGATGTGTTGTTAGGCGACGACGGTGAGAGCCCGCCGCTGAACTAGACAGATCTGATGGGAAGGGCGTGCCTCAGAGCCAGAACTGTCAGAGGATGAAAAGTGGTTGGTTCTGATCGGGTGTGGTCAGTGACAGTTGGGCCAACACTCCTGTGTAGCCGGGGCGAGACGGATCTCGGTCGTAGTAGAGATAGCCCGTGGAACTTTCGTAAACGAACTGGCTGCCGTATGTGGCGCATCCGTGAAACTGGGCCGTGTCGACGGTTTCCACAACGGAGCTTGTGGCTCCCGCAATGGCTGCCTTGTCGATCACCACGATGTCGCCGCCCTCCCCGCCGGTATCCACCTGGGGAGCGTCACCCTTACGCTCGAATGAGTAGTTCAGGATGAAGGTATCGGTGGCGCTGGTGCCGGTCATCGCGCCGCCGGGTCCTCGCGTCCGGAACCTCTTCTTACCGCTTGCCGCGGGCCTGGAATACAGCCATGTGCCGCCCTCGACCACGCTGTCGCTGACCCCGTCGGCAGAGCCATTGACATAGATGTCTAGGGATACGGCTTCGGGGATGTTGGTGAATTGGCCGGCGGCCTCATCGTTGGGATAGGTGAAGAACCCATAGATGCCATTGGAATCAGCGGGAAACTTGTCGAGGATTGCGGCGGTTCGCAACGCGATGGGGTAGGGAGTCGAAGCCGGGGCGGTCACCTGGAACTTCCAGAAGTTGAAGTTCCCGATGGCTGAGTACACAGTGCCATCTTGTGCGTAGGGGTAGACCGTGGACTGCGCGTCCTGCGACGGGTAGGAGCCGAACTGCACGAAGCTCTGATACGACGCCGGAACCCAGCCCGTGTTGTTCATGTTGATGTTTGAGGCCGACTCGAACGACTGTTGCGTCCAAACCTTGTCGGGACCGATGATCCGGCTCACCGTTGCCGGAGGTTGCGGTGTCCACGGCGTGCTGCCGCTCCAGACCAAATCACTGTAGGGTCCGCCGGCTGCGGCGAGCTGGCTTGCAACCGTGTCGAAGTCGCTGAAGCCGTATGTTTGTCCGTCTACCGCACCCGACCAATTCGCACCATTCAAGGTGAACCTCATCTGGGTTGGCAGGGACCACTCGTCGATATAGGACGTATCGATTGTGTAGTCGTAGCTGCCGTTCGCCGGATAGTAGTTGTACTCCAGGAAGTTGTAGTTCAGGAATGAGTTTTCGGCCGAAACCGCCGTCGGGTTGAACGCATCGACTCCCGATGACGCCGCAACGGGCAAGGTGAATCCTGCCGGGCCCTCAACGACGTAAATGCGATTTCGCGGGGAACCAGCTGCGCCCGTGCCGACGGCGAGGGTGACCGGCGCGGAGTCGCCTACCCCAATCGACACGGGTTGAAAATCAGCCGGAATGCTGTAGTCACCGGAATTTGTCAGGTTGTAGACCCAGATTGTTTGCGCGGTGTTGTTGTGCACGGTGATCGACGGAGGTGCCGGATCGAGCACCGGTAACGCGGAGGAGTTCGCCGCTGATGCCGCGGTCAGGGCGGGAGAAACGCTGCGCCGCGCCAATGGCGGGCCGCCTGCTAGTAAGTCGCTGATGCGGCTGGCGGGAAGACCTGGGCGCCGACCGTCCGCCACCGAGCCAGCGGCAGTCCGCTTCTCCGCCTTCGCCGACCGGGTTGCTCGACTCTTGGCGGCGGAAGCCGCATTCGCGGGAGCCGCTGAAGCGGGCGCCGACCCGGTATCAGGTGTATCGGCGGAGGCAACCCCGGCCGCAGCCAGTCCCGCCAGCGATAATCCCAACGCAAACCCAACAGCGCCGATGCGTGCACCGGTGATGCCTACTGACATGTCGCCCCCCCATCCCGGGGGTCTGCAGAGCAGACCCACCGTGTTTCCCAACCCCGAGGTTGACCTTACGCGCAAAACCGCCGTCGGCAACGGCGAGCAGGGGGTAATCGAATCGCTGGGAGTCGATCAACTGCTGGGCCCCGCGGACTGACCCGTCAGCCCGCTCGGTTGGGTAAATTAGCCGGACTCACCGTGACGAAAGGCGCCGGCCATGTCCCATGATCGCCACTCTGATTCGTCGATTTTGACGACGTCGCGTCGCGGGTTCATCGGCGGGGGTGCCGCAGCCGCCGCAGCCGTAGCGGTGGGCGGTGCGGCCCTTGTGGCGTGTGGCACTGAGAGACCCACGGGCACCGGGACCGCCGGAAACCCCGCGTCCGGCGCGGCTGCGCCGACAGCCGGCGTACCACTGGAAAAAGCCACCCTGCACGGCAACGAGGTCATCGCGACACCCATCGGGGACATCACCCTGACCAACACCTACTTCGACGACGACGCCTCCGCGCGGCTCTACGACGAGATGGACTTCCAGCGAGCCACCCAGTCCTACGTGTGGAGCATGCCGTTGGTCAGCACGGCCACGTGGCGCGACCAGCAGGCCAAGGCCTACGGGGTCACCGGGGAGACCGATTTCGTGGTGCTGCGGTCGCTGAAGGAGAAGCGTGGCATCGTCACCGCGAACCTGACGACGCCCTACATCTTCAACTTCCTGAGCCTGGAAAAAGGCCCGCTGGAGATCGAGTACCCGGCCGGCCAGACCGCCGGTGGCGTGATGGATTTCTGGCAGCGGCCGGTGGCCGATCTCGGCTTGACCGGACCGGATCAGGGCACGGGCGGCAAGTACATCATCGTCGGGCCCGCGGACGACCCGGCGACGTTTGACAAGCCCGGCTACTTCGTCCGCCAGAGCGCGACCAACAACATCGGTGTGCTGTTGCGCATCCTCGACAAGGACCCCGCGTACTTCGAGACGTTCAAGGCGACGATGAAAATGGGCCGCGTCGGCCAGCCGCTGGCCACCTCCCGGTTCATTGAGGACAAAGACGTCGAGTGGAGTGCCACCCCGCCCCGCGGACTGGACTATTGGCGCACCCTGTCGACGGTGATCGACACCGAACCGGTCCGGCCGGTGGACAAGGCGTGGATGGCGATGCTGCTGCCGCTGGGCATCGAGAAGGGCAAGGCGTTCGACCCCGACGAGCGACAGCAGAACATCCTGCTGAGGGGTGCGGCGATGGGGGAGTTGATGGCCCGCAACCTCCAGGTGAATCCCCGCTTCGCCGAGCCGTACTGGCCTGGCACCTCCTGGTACAAGAGTTTCGACTTCTCCCTCGAGCAGGAGACCGCCGACCGGATGGAACTCGACGAACGGGTCACCTGGTTCTACGAGGCGGTGGGCAGCAGCACCGGGATGGTCAACCCGACCGTCGGCGCGGGCCAGGTGTACATGACCACCAAACGTGATAGCAAGGGCGACCTTCTGCGTGCCGACAAGACCTACAAGCTCCGGGTGCCCAAAGACGTTCCGGTGGGCCAGTTCTGGGCGCTCACGCTATACAGCGAGAACACCCGTCGGCCCTACGACAACGGCGGTACCGACATCCGCAGCGCAAACTTGGACAGCCGCCTGACTGATCTGATCGTCAACGCCGACGGCAGCATCGACCTCTACGTCGGTGCGGCGGCCCCGGCCGGTTTCGAGAAGAACGCCATGTTGACCGTTGGGGATGACGGCTGGTTCGTGTACTTCCGCCTCTATGCGCCGCTGCAGCCGTTCTTCGACAAGACGTTCACGCTGCCCGACTTCGAGATGATCGACTAGCGCGACCGCAACAGCGCCAGCGCCTTATCGGCGTGGGTGTCCATATTGAGTTCGCTGGAAATCACGTCGAGCACGGTGCGATCGGTGTCGATGACGAACGTGGTCCGCTTCACCGGCAGCAGCTTGCCGAGCAGGCCACGCTTGACGCCGAAGATCTCGGCCACCGTGCCATCACGGTCGGACAGCAGTGGGTAGTCGAACCGCTGGGAGTCGGCGAAGCGCGCCTGTTTGTCGACCCCGTCGGTGCTGATGCCCACTCGGGCGGCTCCCACCGCGGCGAACTCCCCGGCCAGGTCGCGGAAGTGACAGGCCTCCTTGGTACAGCCCGGCGTCATGGCGGCGGGGTAGAAGAACAGCACGATCGGCCCGTCGGCCAGCAGGCCGGTCAGCGAACGGACGGTTCCGGTTTGATCCGGCAGTTCGAACTCGGGCACTTGGTCGCCCCGTTTGATCCCTTGTGTCATGGGCTCAACGCTAACGCCGTGCGGCGAAGATGAACAGTTCTGGGAGGATGTACCGCGTGCACGCCACCACCACCCGCGAGGAGTTCCGCGCGCTGGCCGCCGAACACCGCGTGGTTCCGGTCACCCGCAAGGTGCTCGCCGATAGCGAGACTCCGCTGTCGGCGTACCGGAAGTTGGCCGCCGGCCGGCCCGGAACGTTCCTACTGGAGTCCGCCGAAAACGGCCGTTCCTGGTCGCGGTGGTCATTCATCGGGGCCGGCGCACCCTCGGCGTTGACGGTGCGTGACGGCCACGCGGTCTGGCTGGGCAGCACCCCGAACGGCGCGCCGGTGGGCGGCGACCCCTTGGACGCGCTTCGAACGACGCTCGGGCTGCTGTCCACCGGTCCGCTGGCCGGTATGCCGCCGCTGTCCGCCGGTCTGGTGGGGTTCTTCGCCTACGACTTCGTCCGCCGACTGGAGCGCCTGCCCGAACTGGCCGTCGACGACCTCCACCTGCCCGACATGTTGTTGATGCTGGCCACCGATATCGCCGCTGTCGACCACCACGAGGGCACCATCACCCTGATCGCCAATGCGGTGAACTGGAATGGCAGCGACGAGCACGTGGACGAGGCCTACGACGACGCCGTCGTCCGCCTCGACGTGATGACGACCGCGCTGGGACAGCCACTGAGTTCCACCGTCGCCACCTTCACCCGGCCCGAACCGGACCCACGCGCACAGCGCACGCTCGAGGAGTACGGGGCGGTAGTCGAGCGACTGGTCTCCGAGATCGAAGCCGGTGAAGCCTTTCAGGTGGTGCCGTCGCAGCGGTTCGAGATGGACACCGCGGCCGATCCGATCGATGTCTACCGGATGCTCAGGGTGACCAATCCCAGTCCCTACATGTACCTGCTGCAGATTCCCAACGAGGCGGGGGAGACCGCGTTTTCGATCGTCGGATCCAGTCCGGAGGCACTGGTGACCGTGCAGGACGGGTGGGCAACGACGCATCCGATCGCGGGCACCCGCTGGCGCGGTGGCAGCGAGGAAGAAGATCAGCTGCTTGAAAAGGAGTTGCTCTCCGACGAGAAGGAACGCGCTGAGCACCTGATGCTGGTCGACCTCGGTCGCAATGATCTGGGTCGGGTCTGCGTGCCCGGCACCGTGCGGGTCGAGGACTACAGCCATATCGAGCGCTACAGCCACGTCATGCACCTGGTGTCCACGGTGACCGGTCTGCTTGCTGATCACCGCACCGCGTTGGACGCCGTCACGGCTTGCTTTCCGGCCGGCACGCTGTCGGGGGCGCCCAAGGTTCGCGCGATGGAACTCATCGAGGAGGTGGAGATCACCCGCCGTGGACTCTATGGCGGGGTGGTCGGCTATCTCGACTTCGCCGGTAACGCCGACTTCGCGATCGCTATCCGCACCGCTTTGATGCGTGACGGCACCGCTTACGTGCAGGCCGGTGGCGGGGTGGTGGCCGACTCCAACGGTCCTTACGAGTACACCGAGGCGGCCAACAAGGCCAAGGCGGTACTGGCCGCGATTGCGGCAGCCGAAACGCTGAGCGCGCCGTGATCCGCATCGCACAACTGCTGCTCATCGTCTCGGCACTCGGATTATGGGTGGCCTCCCGGTTGCCATGGGTGTCGGTGGGCTCCTCCGACGGACTCGGACTGCCGACGACCGCCGTGCTCAACGGTGCGGCGTGGTCCAGTGCCCTGCTGCCGCTCGCGGTGCTGCTGCTGGCGGCCGCCCTGGCCGGGCTGGCGGTCCGCGGGTGGCTGCTGCGGGTGGTCGCCGTGCTCGTGGCGTTGGTGTGTCTGCTGCTGGGCTACCTCGGCGTCAGTCTCATGGTGATGCGCGACGTCGCACCGCGGGCCGCAGAGTTGGCCGGTGTCCCGGTGATGAACCTGGTTGCCAGCCAACGACATATCGCCGGGGCAGTGGTGACCCTGGTCGCGGCGGTGAGCGCGCTGGTGGGTGCGGTCCTGATGATGCGCGCTGCGGCGACGGAATCGCGGCAGGCGACGAAGTACGCCGCTGCCGCGGTCCTGCGGGAGGGCAGTGGTGACGGCGCCATGTCTGAGCGTCGCATGTGGGATGCACTCGACGAGGGTCTGGATCCCACGGATCGCGACTCCGGAGCCAGCATTCCCGCAGAGTCGGGCACCCCGGCCACCCCGGTGGCCGATTCCGGCACCGAGGGTCGGTGACAGGTGACGGTCACGGGGCGGTTACCCTTTGACGCACATCGACCTGTCCGTCAGACACCGCAAGAGGAGACCCGGCTGTCATGAGTTCGGCAACCGCACTCGACTCCATTCTCGAGGGAGTCTTTGTCGATGTTGCCGCGCGCGAGGCGCTGGTGAGCATGGCGGAGGTCAAGGCGGCTGCCGAGGCGGCACCCGCGCCACGCGATGTCCTCTCTGCGTTGCGCGCACCCGGCATCGCGGTGATCGCCGAAGTGAAGCGGGCCAGTCCGTCGCGCGGTCAACTCGCGGCCATCGCCGACCCGGCAGAGTTGGCCAGAGCGTATGAGAACGGTGGTGCCCGGGTGATCAGCGTGCTGACCGAGGAGCGCCGATTCAAGGGCTCGTTGGCCGACCTCGACGCGGTGCGCGCAGCGGTAGACATCCCGGTGCTGCGCAAGGACTTCATCGTGCGGCCTTACCAGATCCACGAGGCGCGTGCCCACGGCGCGGACATGCTGCTGTTGATCGTGGCCGCACTCGACCAGCCGGCGCTGGTGTCGATGCTCGATCGCACCGAATCGCTGGGCATGACGGCGTTGGTGGAGGTGCACACCGAAGAGGAGGCCGACCGCGCGTTGCAGGCCGGCGCCAAGGTGATCGGCGTCAACGCCCGCGATCTCAAGACCCTCACCGTCGACCGGGACTGCTTCGGGCGGATCGCTCCCGGCCTGCCGTCGGACATCATCCGGATCGCCGAATCCGGCGTACGCGGCCCAGCCGACCTGCTCGCCTACGCCGGTGCCGGCGCCGACGCGGTCCTGGTCGGCGAAGGCCTCGTCACCAGTGCCGACCCCCGTGGCGCGGTCGCCGATCTGGTGACCGCAGGCGCGCATCCGTCCTGTCCGAAACCGGTCCGCTGAGTCCAGCCCGGCTCGAGTTCTGATATGGCCGATACCTCCACGCCCAGCCTGCCGCGCACCAGTGCGGCCGTCGCAGAGTCGACGATCCATGATCCGGACGCGCGCGGTCACTTCGGGGTTTTCGGCGGGCGTTATGTGCCCGAGGCACTGATGGCTGTCATCGAGGAGGTCACCGCCGCCTACGAGAAGGCTCGCACCGACCAGACGTTCCTCGACGAACTCGACAACCTGCAGACGCACTACGCGGGCCGTCCGTCACCGCTCTATGAGGCCACCCGACTGAGTGCGCACGTCGGCGGCGCGCGGATCTTCCTCAAACGCGAAGACCTCAACCACACCGGCTCACACAAGATCAACAACGTTCTCGGCCAGGCCCTGCTGGCCAAGCAGATGGGCAAGACCAGAGTCATCGCCGAGACCGGCGCAGGGCAGCACGGAGTGGCGACCGCGACCGCGTGCGCGCTACTGGGCCTGGAATGCGTGATCTACATGGGGGCGGTCGATACCGCCCGTCAAGCGCTCAACGTCGCGCGGATGCGACTGTTGGGCGCCACGGTGGTCGCGGTGCAGTCCGGCTCGAAAACCCTCAAAGACGCCATCAATGACGCGTTCCGCGACTGGGTGGCCAATGCCGAACAGACCTACTACTGCTTCGGTACCGCCGCCGGACCGCACCCATTCCCGATGATGGTCCGCGACTTCCAGCGCGTCATCGGAATGGAGTCTCGCGTACAGATCCTCAACCAGGCCGGCCGGTTACCGGACGCGGTGACCGCATGCGTGGGCGGGGGATCCAATGCGATTGGAATCTTCCACGCCTTTCTCGATGATCCGAACGTGCGCCTGATCGGTTTCGAAGCCGCCGGCGACGGTGTTGAGACCGGACGGCACGCCGCCACATTCTCCGGCGGCTCACCCGGGGCGTTCCAAGGCTCCTACTCGTACGTGTTGCAGAACGCTGATGGTCAGACCGTCGATTCGCATTCCATCTCAGCCGGACTGGACTACCCCGGCGTCGGGCCGGAGCACGCCTTCCTGAAGGAGGCCGGCCGAACCGAGTACCGGCCGATCACCGACACCGCGGCGATGGACGGCTTCAGTCTGCTGTGCCGACTTGAGGGAATCATTCCGGCTATCGAGACCGCCCATGCCATCGCCGGAGTGGTCACGCTCGCGGCTGAACTCGGACCCGACTCGATCATCCTGATCAACCTGTCCGGCCGCGGAGACAAGGATGTGGAGACCGCCGCGCGGTGGTTCGGTCTGTTCGACAACGATAAGCCCGGTCCGGTATGACCATTCAGCACAGCCCGTCGGGCCGACTTGCCCCGATTTTCGATGCGTGCCGCGCCGAGGGCCGTGCCGCGCTGATCGGCTACCTGCCAACCGGTTATCCCGATGTATCGACGTCGATTGAAGCCATGGTCGCGATGTGCCAGTCGGGGTGCGACATCATCGAAGTCGGTGTTCCATACTCCGATCCCGGTATGGACGGCCCGGTGATCGCGACGGCCACCGAGACCGCACTGCAGTCCGGCGTTCGGGTCAGCGACACCCTGCGGGCTGTCGAGGCGATCAGTGCCGCCGGCGGTAAAGCAGTGGTGATGACCTACTGGAACCCGGTAATGCACTACGGCATCGACGCATTCGCCCGGGATCTGGCCGCTGCGGGCGGTCTGGGCATGATCACCCCCGATCTGATTCCCGACGAGGCCGACGAATGGCTGGCGGCGTCGCAGCACCATGGCCTTGACCGGATCTTCCTGGTGGCGCCCTCCTCGACGCCGGAACGGTTGGCCCGCACCGTCGATGCTTCGCGCGGGTTCACCTACGCGGCCTCGACCATGGGTGTGACCGGCACGCGTGACGTGGTGTCGCAGGCCGCTCCCGATCTCGTCCGTAGGGTCAGGGAGGTCTCCGACATCCCGGTCGGTGTGGGTCTGGGTGTGCGATCCGGCGAACAGGCCGCCGAGATCGCCGAATTCGCGGATGGCGTCATCGTGGGTTCGGCTCTGGTGTCGGCGCTCAGTGACGGGGTAAACGCGGTACGGACCCTTACTGAGGAACTCGCCGTGGGGGTTCGGAAGAAGTTGCCCGCCACGTGACGACAACGGTGCTTGCCTACTTCCCGAGTCCGACGCAAGGTGTGTGGTACCTGGGCCCGTTTCCGATTCGGGCCTATGCGCTGTGCATCATCGCCGGCATCATTGCCGCGTTAGTCATCGGCGATCGGCGTTGGACTGCCCGCGGCGGAGAACGCGGAGTCATTTATGACATCGCGTTGTGGGCGGTGCCGTTCGGCCTGATCGGTGGTCGCGTCTACCACCTCCTCACTGACTGGCAAACGTATTTCGGTGAAGGCGGTGCCGGAATCGGTGCCGCGCTGCGGATTTGGGAGGGCGGCCTCGGTATCTGGGGCGCCGTCGCCCTCGGCGGTGTCGGAGCGTGGATCGCGTGCCGTCGCAGGGGGATTCCGCTGCCGGCCTTCGGCGATGCCGTCGCCCCGGGCATCGTCCTCGCGCAGGCGATCGGACGTCTGGGCAACTACTTCAACCAGGAACTCTACGGTCGCGAGACCACCTTGCCCTGGGGTATGGAGATCTTCTACCGGCGGGATTCCTCGGGCGTGGTTGACATCCACTCGCTCGACGGCGTCTCGACCGGTCAGGTGGCGGCGGTCGTACATCCGACGTTCCTCTACGAACTGTTGTGGAACCTGTTGGTGTTCGTGTTCCTGCTCTACGTCGACCGTCGGTACCGGATCGGTCACGGGCGGTTGTTCGCGCTCTATGTGGCCTCGTACTGCGTCGGACGATTCTGGGTCGAACTCATGCGTGACGACACCGCAACCCACATCGCCGGTATCCGCGTCAACGTGTTCACGGCGGTGTTCGTCTTCATCGGAGCTGTGGTGTACATGCTGCTGGCGCCGAAGGGCCGCGAGGATCCGGCGACCCTGCGGGGCCACGCTCCGGATGAGGACGCCGTGGCTGAGGAGGTGGTCGATGAGTTGGTGGCCGCCGCCAAGGGCAGCGGTATCCTCGCCGCGGTCACCGTCGCCGCGGAACATGAGCCGGAAGATGCCGCGGCCGTTGGTGATGATTACGGAACGCCGGATGCCGATTTCGTGGCAGAGGTGGAAGCCGAGGAAGCCACCATCGAAGCCGCACTGGAATACGAAATCGTGGAGTCTGAGTCTGTCGACACCGAGTCTGTCGAGACTGAGGCTGTCGCGACCGAGGCCGTCGAGACTGAGGCTGTCGCGACCGAGGCTATCGACGACGAGGCCGAGCTTGCCGCCGATGACGGACTGGTTGTGGTGTACGAGAATGCACCTGAACCGGAGACGGTCGTGGTGTACGAATCCACCGTCGATGAGGAGCCGGAGGTCGCTTACGTCGAGGTTGAGCCCGAGGTTGAGCTCGAAGCCGAGACTGAAGCTGAGACCGAAGCCGAGACCGAAGCCGAGACCGACACTGAGATCGAGGCTGACGGTTCCGACACCGACGCCAAGCCCGTGGGCTTCGGCCCGACTCTGCGCCGTCTGCTCTGGGGCGTCAGCAGCACCAGCAAGGACTGATGCTCTGGCATGCTGAGGGCATGACCGAGCAACCGTTCGGAGGCGCGGGGCAGACTCCGCCGCCCAATTTCCCGCCGCCGATCTACCCGCCGCCTCCCTATTTCCCGCCGCCGTACTACCCACCGCCGGGCTTCTATCCCGACCCCGCCGCACCCTACGGCCGGAACCCCCAGACCGGTGAACCGTTCTCGGATAAGTCCAAGGTCGTCGCCGGCTTGCTCCAACTGCTGGGCCTCGTCGGGGTCCTCGGGGTCGGCCGCCTCTACCTGGGTTACACCACGCTGGGTATCACCCAACTCGTCGGCGGATTGGTGCTCGGTCTCGTCACCTGCGGGATCGGCTTCATCGTGCCGGTGGTCTGGGGAATCGTCGACGCCGTTCTGATCCTTACCGACAAGGTGCGCGATCCTTCCGGTCGACCCCTTCGCGATGCCGTCTAGCGGCACCCGAACCCGGCTGTACGCGGGTCTCGGGACTGGTGCGCTGACTGTCGGCGCCCTGTCTTATATCGGAATGGTCGACCCGCACCGGCCCGGTGGGTTGTTCCCGGTTTGCCCATTCAAAATTCTGACCGGGTGGAATTGCCCGGCCTGCGGAGGTTTGCGGATGACGTACGACCTCCTGCACGGCGACGTGGCGGCAGCCGTTGTCGATAATGTTTTCTTGTTGATCGGACTTCCACTACTGGCCATCTGGTCGGCGTGGCGCATCCGGCGCGGACAACCGGTATTCAATCTGACCGCTATCGCCGTCATCACGATCGCCGGCATCGCATGGACCGTGCTTCGGAATCTGCCCGGGTTTCCTCTCGTTCCAACGGTGTTCAGCCCCTAGGCATCCTGGGCGTACAGCGACGCGACTATGCTCAGGGTCGTGACGCGGCGCGGCAAGATCGTCTGCACTCTCGGTCCGGCCACCGGCACTGACGACATGGTGCGGGCCTTGGTGGAGGCCGGAATGGACGTCGCCCGGCTCAACTTCAGCCACGGGGATCACGCCGATCACGAGGCGGCCTATCAGCGGGTGCGCAATGCCTCCGAGGCCACCGGACGCGCCGTCGGCATCCTTGCCGATCTGCAAGGGCCGAAGATCCGACTCGGCCGGTTCGCCTCGGGTGAGGCCGTCTGGGCCAATGGTGAGACGGTCCGCATCACCGTGGATGAGTGCGAGGGCACCCACGGCCGGGTTTCCACCACGTACAAGAATCTGGCCCACGATGCCGAGCCCGGTGACCGGTTGCTCATCGATGACGGCAAGGTGGCTGTCGTCGTCGAACGTATCGACGGTCACGATGTGGTGTGCACAGTCACCGAGGGCGGACCCGTCAGCAATAACAAAGGTTTGTCCGTGCCGGGCATGGCCGTCTCCGTTCCGGCGCTGTCCGAGAAGGACATTGGCGATCTCGAGTTCGCGCTGAACCTCGGCGTGGACCTGATCGCGCTGTCATTCGTTCGCTCGCCTGCCGACATCGACCTGGTTCACGACGTGATGGACCGCGTTGGTCGCCGCGTTCCGGTAATCGCCAAACTTGAGAAGCCCGAAGCGGTCGAGAACCTCGAAGCCATCGTCCGTGCTTTTGACGCGGTGATGGTCGCCCGCGGTGACCTGGGTGTGGAACTTCCGCTTGAGATGGTTCCCCTGGTGCAGAAACGTGCCATCCAAATCGCCCGTGAGAACGCCAAGCCGGTCATCGTGGCCACCCAGATGTTGGAGTCGATGATCAAGAATTCGCGACCCACCCGGGCAGAGGCCTCCGATGTCGCCAACGCCGTGCTGGACGGTGCGGATGCGGTGATGCTCTCCGGAGAGACCTCGGTCGGTCAGTACCCCTTGGAAGCGGTTCGGACCATGGCGCGGATCATCTGCGCGGTTGAGGAGAATTCAACCGCCGCTCCGCCTCTGACTCACGTGCCCCGAACCAAGCGCGGAGTGATCTCTTATGCGGCACGCGATATCGGTGAGCGTCTCGACGCCAAGGCGTTGGTCGCGTTCACGTCTTCCGGTGACACCGTGCGGCGGTTGTCGCGGCTGCACAGCGCACTGCCGTTACTGGCGTTCGCGACGGCACCCGAGGTTCGTAGCCAGCTTGCGTTGACCTGGGGCACTGAGACATTCATCGTGCCGAAGACCAACTCCACCGACGATATGATCCTGCAGGTCGATCATGCGCTGCTGGAGTTGGGTCGCTACCAGCGTGGCGACTTGGTCATCATCGTCGCCGGCGCCCCACCTGGCAAAGTAGGCTCGACCAACCTGATCCAAGTCCACCGGATCGGGGAAAACGACCACTAGCGGCAGGGATTCGAGCGAAAGGCGGTCGGTGCCCGTGTCAGTGGGACAGTCCGACCTCGATGAATTGCTGGCCATCCTGCAGCTTTCGCCGATTGGTGACGACGTGTTCGCCGGCCGTCACCCGAGGAAGAATCCGATTCGCACATTCGGTGGGCAGTTGATGGCGCAGGCGTTCATGGCCGCCACCCGCACCCTGGACCATGACCTTCCGCCCACTGCGCTCTCGGCGCATTTCATCGCCGGCGGTGACCCCACCGCCGATATCGAGTTCCATGTCGTGCGGCTGCGCGATGAGCGGCGGTTCGCCAATCGGCGCGTGGACGCCATGCAGGGGGACACTCTGCTGGCGACCGCGCTGCTGTCGTATCTGTCCGGCGGTAAGGGCCTGGAACACAGTTTTGACGCGCCTGAGGTCGCGGAGCCACAAAGCCTGCCAACGATCGACGAGGTTCTGGTCGGCTACGAGAAGATCGTGCCCGGGTTCGTCGACGCATTGCGTCCCATCGAATGGCGTTACGCCAACGACCCGGCCTGGGTGATGCGCGATAAGGGTGAGCGCCTGGACCGCAATCGGGTATGGCTGAAGGCTGCCGGTGATATGCCGCAGGACCAGGCGCTGCACACAGCCGCAATGATCTACTCGTCGGACACCACGATTCTGGACTCGATCATTACCACGCACGGACTCTCGTGGGGATGGGACCGAATCTTCGCCGTCACCATCAACCACTCAGTGTGGTTCCACCGCCCGGTCGACTTCTCCGAATGGGTGCTCTACTCGACCACATCACCGGCCGCTGCGGAGTCGCGCGGCCTGGGCATGGGCCACTTCTTTGACCGGGCCGGCCGCGTTGTCGCCACCGTCGCCCAGGAGGGCATCGTCAAGCACTTCCCTGGTGCCACGAAGAAGTGACGGCCGCTACCGGGTGGGCGTCGGGTTACTCGGGAACTGTGCCGACATCGACTGACGGAACTCCTCCGAGCACAGTTGGGCTGCCCTGCGGTTCTGCCCGGCCTGCTGCATGCAGTCGAAGTAGTCTGCCGCGCCGATCTGTTTGAAGAGGCTCACCCAGATGGCGATGAAGGCCAGGCCTGCGATGACCGATATGACACCGAGGATCAGTGCGGCCATGGCCACGCCGCCATTGTTGGCCTCGCCGCTTTTGACCCGGCTGCGGGCGATGAAGCCCAGGATCACCGCAACAGTTCCCAGCAGGATGCCGCCCACGACGGAGAATGAACTCAGCAGCGCGATGATCGCGACGACCAGTGCGGCGACGCCCAGACCGTTCTTGGGTGCAGCCGGGTAGTAGTTGCCGTACGGCATCGGTGGGGGCGGATACCCGCCCTGATACGGACCGCCCTGATACGGACCGCCCGGGTACGGACCGCCCGGGTACGGACCCGAGGGGTACGGGTCAGGGGGACCGGAGGGGTACGGGTTGTCAGTCATGGCTCGCGCTTCGTCTGATGCGGACAAGGACGGCGGTCGGGGTAACCCACCACGGTTGATGCCAAGGGTCGGAGGCGCGGATCGCAGCGAACTCCGGCTGCGGTCCGCGCCCCTGACTAGATGCGTGTCAGCTGGCTCCGAGAGCCTCGCCGACCGCGGTGCGGACTTCGTTGCCGGCCTTGCGGATTCCGAAGCTGGCGATGATCTCGATCACGCCCAGGATGATCAGCCAGATGCCGACGACCAGTGTCAGCGTCCCGAGCGAGGAGATCGGGTAGGACATCACGATGACGCCGGCGATCACGGTGATGATGCCGAGGAAGATCTGCCAGCCGCGTCCCGGCGTTTCCGGATCGCTGATCGCCGACGTAGCCTCTGCGACGCCCCGGAAAATGAATCCGATTCCGATCCAGATGGCCAGCAGCAGAATCGTGTTGGTGAGGCTCTTGAAGCACAGCACTGCCAGCACCAGGGAGGCGGCGCCGCTGATGAACAGCAATGCGCGGCCGCCGCCGGAGATATGCAGGGTGAAGCCGTGAAAGATTTGCGAAATGCCCGTCACCAGCAGGTAGGCGGAGAAGAAGATTCCGGCGATGATGATGGTCTTGGCGGGCCAGGCCAGCACCATCGCGCCAAGGATCACGGACAGGATGCCGGTGAGTAACACCGACTTCCACAGATGCGGAACCAGGGTCCCCCCAGATGTATTAGTCATGGGAGAAGTTTGACACACGTCGGTGGTCAATTCCGGCATCAGGCACTCGCTGAGGGGCCATTACCGGCGATGCGCTGCAGGTTTGAGCTGAGCGCGCTACTGTCGCGCCAGCGGAACATCGGCAGAAAGAACGACAGAGAGAAGGGCAACCGTGCTCACAGGACATGACAATCGGACGTACTGGTGGCGAGCCGGAGCGGTATTTGCGGTGGCGGGTGCCTTGACATTGTCGGGATGCGCCAAGAGCACCGAATCCAGCTCGGGCTCCGGGGCCGGGTCGGCGACGTCGACCACGGCCGTCACGGCGCAGAAGGTCGACGATATCGCCGCGACTCTTCCTGCCGACATTCGAGACTCCGGGAAGTTGGTCGTCGGGGTCAACCTGCCCTACGCCCCCAACGAGTTCAAGGACGAAAAGGGCGCGATCGTCGGTTTCGACGTCGACCTATTGAACGCGGTCGCGGCGACCCTCGGGCTTACCACCGACTACCGGGAAGCGGATTTCGCGAAGATCATCCCCTCGATTCAGCAGGGCACCTACAACGTGGGCATGTCCTCGTTCACCGATACCAAGGAGCGTCAGAAATCCGTCGACTTCGTCGATTATTTCTCGGCCGGCATCCTCTGGGCGCAACGTCCGGGATCGTCGATCGACCCCAACGACGCGTGCGGCAAGAAGGTGGCGGTCCAGGCCACCACGACAGAGGAAACCGACGAACTCCCGGCCAAGAGCAAGAAGTGCGTCGATGCCGGAAAGCCGGAGATCCAGATCGTCAAGTTCGACGGTCAGGATGCCGCAACCAATGCGGTGGTCCTGGGTCAGGTCGATGCGATGTCGGCGGATTCTCCGGTCACCGCGTACGCGATCAAACAGAGCAACGGCAAGCTCGAGGCGGCCGGGGAGATCTCTGAAGCGGCGCCCTACGGCTGGCCGGTGGCCAAGGACTCGCCGCTGGCGCAGTCGCTGGTGAAGGCCCTGGCGCACCTGATCGAGACCGGTGAGTACAAAACCATTGCCACCAACTGGGGTGTCGAGAACGGGATGATCGACAAGCCGGTCATCAACGGCGCCACCAGCTGAGCGGGATGACGGTCGTCCAAACATCCGCTCCACCCGCCGTCGATGCGGTGCCTCTGCGGCACCCGTGGCGGTGGGTGGGTGCGACCGTCATCCTTGTTCTGGTCGTGCTGTTCATTTACGGCGCGGCCACCAACAAGGCCTACGGGTGGTCGACGTATGCGCAGTACCTGTTCAACGACCGGATCCTGCTCGGCGTATCGAACACACTGCAGCTGACGGTCTACGCGATGGTGATCGGCGTGGCACTGGGCATCGTCTTGTCGGTAATGCGGCTATCGCCCAACCCGGTGCTGCAGTCGGTGGCCTGGGTGTTCCTGTGGATCTTCCGCGGCACACCGGTTTATGTGCAACTGGTCTTCTGGGGACTGATCCCGACGATCTACCAGAACATCCAGATCGGGGTGCCGTTCGGTCCGTCGCTGTTTCATCTCAACCTGCAGAGCCTGTCGATCCCGTTCCTGCTTGCGGTGATCGGACTGGGCCTCAATGAGGCCGCCTATATGGCCGAAATCATCCGCGCCGGAATCACTTCCGTGCCGGAGGGCCAGACCGAGGCCTCAAAAGCATTGGGCATGTCGTGGGGAATGACGATGCGCCGCACCGTACTTCCACAGGCGATGCGGGTAATCATTCCGCCCACCGGCAATGAACTGATCAGCATGCTCAAGACCACCTCGCTGGTGACCGCGGTGCCCTATTCCTTCGACCTGTACAGCATCGCTTCGCGCGAGATCGCCGCCCGCACCTTCGAACCCGTCCCGCTGCTGCTGGTCGCCGCCACCTGGTATCTGATCGTCACCAGCGTGCTCATGGTTGGCCAGTACTACCTGGAGAAGTACTTCTCCAGGGGGATCTCGCGGCAGTTGACCACCAAGCAACTTGATGCCCTGGCGAAGGCACAGACCGACGCGGGTCACGTATGACGCCGATGGTGCGGGCCGAACAGGTCTGCAAGAGCTTCGGTGCGCTTCAGGTGCTCAAGGGAGTCACGCTATCGGTGGAACGCGGGCAGGTGCTCGTTCTGGTCGGGCCGTCAGGTTCCGGGAAGTCGACGTTCCTGCGGTGCATTAACCATCTTGAGACCGTCACAGCCGGCCGGCTTTATGTCGATGACGACCTGGTCGGTTACCGAGAGGCCCGCGGCAAGCTGTACGAGATGTCCCCGCGCGAGGCGGCGAAGCAGCGCCGCGACATCGGGATGGTGTTCCAGCATTTCAACCTCTTCCCGCACCGCACCGCGCTGCACAACATCATCGAATCACCCGTGCATGTCAAGGGCGTTAAGAAGGCTGAGGCGCTGAGCCGTGCTCGTGAGTTGCTCGGCACCGTGGGCTTGTCCGATAAGGCCGACGCCTACCCCGCACAGCTGTCCGGTGGTCAGCAGCAGCGGGTGGCGATCGCGCGGGCCTTGGCCATGGATCCCAAGCTGATGCTGTTCGATGAGCCCACCTCTGCACTGGATCCCGAACTGGTGGGCGAGGTGCTGGCTGTCATGAAAAAGCTTGCCAGTGAAGGCATGACGATGATCGTGGTGACCCACGAGATGGGCTTCGCCCGAGAGGTCGCCGACGAACTGGTGTTCATGGACGGCGGAGTGATCGTCGAGAGCGGGCCGCCCCGCGCCGTCCTGGCCAACCCACAGCATGAACGCACCAAGACATTCCTGTCGAAGGTGATGTAGCTAGCCGGTACGACTCTCAATACGCCCGGCCGGAGCGGCATCAGTTTCAGAATCGACACGGGGGAGCGGGGCATCCGGCTTGCGAGCGATCAGATACCAGGTGCGCATCAGGCCCTTGCCCTTGATATCGATCTCGCCGCGCTCCTCAAGCACGAATGTGTGCCGTAGTCGCTCAAAAACGCTCTGCGGAACCTGAATTCGGCCTTCGATGTCGGTGGATTCCATCCGGGAGGCAACGTTGACGGCGTCTCCCCACACGTCGTAAAAGAATCGGCGCGCACCGACCACGCCGGCCACCACGGGTCCGGATGCGATCCCCATCCGCAGCGGCACCGGATTGCCTCTGGGGTCGCGTAGGTCTGCGACGGCGCGGGACATGTCCAGCGCGAGGGCGGCGATCGCCTCGGCGTGGTCCGGCCGCGGTGTCGGTACCCCGCTGACCACCATGTAGGAGTCGCCGGTGGTCTTGATCTTCTCAAGTCCGTGGCGATCCACCAGCCGGTCAAAGGTGGTGTAGAGCCGGTCGAGGAACCGGACCAATTCGGTGGGCGGGATCTCGCTGGCGCGTTCAGTGAACCCGGCGATATCGGCGAATAGGATCGAGGCATCGTCGTAGCGGTCTGCGATCACTCCGTGGGCCGGGTCCTTGAGTTTCGCGGCGATACTGGCCGGGAGGATATTGGCCAGCAGCGCCTCCGAGCGGCTGTACTCCACCTCCATCGCCGCCTCGGCCCGTGATACCTCGCGCATGGCGTACCAGACGGTGGCGAACATCATGAAGACAGCTGCCCCAGTAGCCAAAACGAAACCGGCGTTGAGTGCCCAGCGGGGCTGGATCCCGGTATCGGGCGGAACCAGGAACTGCATGCCCACACACAGACCCGCCCCGATTGCCACCACTGTGCCGGCTAATGCGAGATGCTCGGTGCCGAGTACCAGCACGGCCAACGATGCCGATACCAGGTAGTAGAACTGCACCCCGGAGTCGGTGCCGATTTGGGAACCCACGAAAGTCAGTGAGGCGTAGGCGACGGTGACGAAAACCACTGCGGCGATGATGTTTCCGAACCGGTGCAGCAGGGGGATAGCCAGGAATATCACGGCGACCCCAAGGTTGATCAGACCGATGTGCAGAACACCGCTTCCGGTGAACGTCTGCAGGATGCCGAGAGCGGCAGTGATGAAGGCGGCGATCCAGGTGGCGACATTGAGTACCCGTTGCGGGCGGGTGACGGAGTCGGCCCAGTGCTGGTTACGCGCCGGTGGCCGGCGCTGGAGACGCTCACAGTCTGATCGCCGGAAGGGCATTTCCGGCAGAAACCGTCCCGTGCGTTTCCGCTCGGACTTCACCATGGCAGCTTAACCCCCGGAAGTTCCGAACGCGGCTAGGGTTTTCAGCGTGACCGACCGCGAGGCCACCCTCAGTGTTGACATCTCGGCTCCACCCGAGCGGGTGTGGGAGTTGGTCACCGATATCACGCTGATGCCGCGCTTCAGCACCGAACTTCAGAGCACTGCGTGGGCCGAGGGGTTCGGTGTACCGGAACTCGGTGCGCATTTCCTCGGGACGAATAGGCATCCGGCCATCGGCGAGTGGACGACGACGTCACAGATCATCGCCTTCGAGCCGCGGCGATCATTCGGCTGGGCGGTCGGAAACCCGGAGAACCCCGCCGCCGTCTGGCAGTTCGAACTCAGCCCCACATCAGAGGGAACCCGGCTCAGCTACACCGCGCGGATCGGCCCGGGCCCCTCGGGGGTCTCCATGTTGATCGGGCGCGAACCCGCGCGTGCCGACGAGATCATTGCGCGGCGGCTGACCCAGTTCCGGGCGGGCATCCAGAACACGCTGACAGGTATCCGGGAACTGGCTGAAGGTTCACCTCACGAAGCGCCCTAAATTGACCAGGGAATTCGGCGCGCCGTATTGTCAAGCTATTGCAAAAGTCGATACTGTCGGCGGCATGGACGGAATCGACCTCGCGGAGCTGATCGGCTGCAACGCCCGACGCATCCGTACCGACGCCGGTGCCACCCTCGATGACGTGGCCAAAGCCGCGCGCGGCCAGGGGCTTAGCGGGTGGAGCGTGGCACGAGTATCGGACCTCGAGCGCGGCCGGGTGTCGCCGACCCTGCCGACGTTGGTCGCGGTCTGTCTGGCACTCGGGGATATCCGACACTCACCCATGACCCTCGCTGAATTACTCGCCTACGACGGACCCGTCGCCATTAATTGCAGTCTGGCGGTCTCCGGTTCGGTACTCGGGGAGTTCCTCGAGGGCGAACCGGTGCAGCTGGCGGCGCGGGCCGAGGCAGGCCTACCCGACCTCGATATCGACGCGTTCGCCGACTCCATCCAGCAGCTGGCCACGTCGATGGATCAGATACCGGTGGTACTGGCCGCCGCCGGCAGCCGCATGATGCTCGGGGTTCACAGTCGGTCGGGCGAGGCCGAGCAACGGATGGCCAAAGCGCTCGGTGTGGACCTGGTGACGGTTTCGGTCGCATCGGCGTACCTCTACCGCGCGACGGCGTCGGAGGAGCGGGACCGCCGCGCGGGCGCCGATGCCACCGCGCAGAAGCGCGGTCGATTCGCCCGCGAGATACAAACCGAATTGCGCTCGGTCCTCGACGGCACCGGCTGAGCAACACCCGGTGGTGTCGTACACCCGCACCTGATGCTTGTTCTGGTGCCCTCGGTGAGATTCGAACTGTTTTCGGCCATGCAGGTCAGAGCATGAAATACGGGTTTAGCAGGGGATACGTCTAACCTGGCATGGCGGTAGTTAACCCATTTTCGCGTCAGATTGTGGGCACGGCGTGGGCATAAAAACGGCAGAGCCCTCTGCTGAACCGTGGAACGATTTCCCTGTGGACATCGAAGCGGTGATCGCACGCCTCGACGAAGTGGTCACCCCCGCCGAGGCCGCGAATCGCCGAACGGCTGCTCCGCGAGTACGCAGCACCATCCCCGACAAGCAGTTGACCTCGGAGATTGGGCTGTCGTTGGCGATTCCACCGGCGGGGCCGGGGTTGAAGGCGCCACGATTGTCGGGAGCAGCTTCTTGCTGTCATGTGCAATCGAATGCTGTATAACGAGTTGGTGACTTATCCCAGCCGCGCCCGGGGCCACCGCCCCCTTACCCCGTACTCCTGGTTGGGGGCGGGTGTGTTGGGTGTGGGTGCGTGGGCAGCACTGTCTGGTGGGGCCGGGGTGGCGCACGCCGACAGCACAGACTTGAGTTCGCCGTCTGCGACTCATGCCGGTCGTGGTGTTTCGGTGGGCCCTGCCCGCCCGGTGGCGCAGCGAGCATCGGCGGTGAATCGGACTACTGGTAAGGCAACGACGCCTTCCGCGGTCGTGTCGGGTTCTCGACCGGCAGCAGTAGTGCGGGCGGTGGGTCAGGTTCGCCGCGTGGCTGCTGTGGCTGCGGTCCCTGCGTCGGTGTCTGGACCGCTAGCGGCGAGTGTGATGACTCCGGCTAAATTGCGCCGTGGTTTACCCGACCCCATGGAGTTGACTGGACCGGGTAAAGAAGTCCTGGCGATATTGATGCCGTCATTGGGGGATTTCTTCAACCAGAGGATGCTGCACGACATCAGTGTGCCGACACCGACCGATGTCCCGGTGTGGCGGCAAGCAGAAATCGAGACCGCGAAGGCGGTTGTGTGGGTGATCAATCTGCCTGGGGAGTTGACCATCGGTCTGCCGCTGATCGGCAACGGCGCCGACGGGACAGCCACCCACCCCGACGGTTTTGACGGCGGAATGTTGATGGGCGCCGGCGGCAACGGTGCCTACGGCGGCAACGGCGGCGACGCAGTCGGAATCGGCAACGGCGGCAACGGCGGTGCCGGCGGCGACGGCGGCGACGCCAGGGGCAGGGGCAACGGCGGCAATGGCGGTGATGGGACCGCGGAGCATCCCAACGGCGGCAACGGCGGCAAAGGCATCGGCCTCGGCAACTACGCCGGTAACGGCGGCAACGGCTATAACAATCCCACCGGAAACGGCGGTAATGGCGGTAACGGCGGCAAGGGCGTGGCCCGCGCCCTGGGTGGTAACGGCGGTAACGGCGGCTACGGCGGCTACTACTACCTTCACAGCGGCAACGGCGGCAACGGCGGCAACGGCGGCGACAGCACGAGCGCCTTTAAGAGCGAGCCCGCCGGTAATGGCGGTAACGGCGGCTACGGCGTCTACACCGAACAGGACGACAGCGGCGGCCGCGGCGGCCGCGGCGGAAACGGCGGCAACGCGGGCAGCATCAGCGGCACAGGTTATATCGGCGGTATCGGGGGCACCGGCGGCAACGGCGGCGATAGCTACCGGTACTTCCCGAACACCTTCGCCGCAGGCTCCCGCGGTGAAAGCCCCTTTTACTACTTCGGGGGCAACGGCGGCAAAGGCGCCTATATCTTCTAGGGGATCTATCGGTGCTGTTTGAGCGCGCGAACTGCTGTAGCCGGTTCCGGTTGAAGTTTGCCCATCTCATGTTGTTGAATGTGGGTGTCACCACCGTTGCGTGGATCGACGTCGATCACGACCATCGACGTTGGTACCCGGCCACCGATGTTGGAGCCGCGGTACCTGCCACCCCACCAGTCGTTGACGGTGTCGAGGTCGTCAGTGGCGTCGAGGACACCTCGACCCCCGGCGATGGTCGGGACTTTGCCGTTCAGGGGGAAGATCTGCCAGTGGTGTTCGGCGTATTCGGCGGCGCTGCGACCGATTTCTGAAGTGTCACTGCGGTTGTACAATTTTTTCAACCCTTTCGGTGAGGGGATTTCGGTGGAAGCCAGCCGTCCGGGGCGCAATCCCAGGCGGCTGGTTTTTTCTTGTGTCGGCGGCCGGGTGATTGCGGGTTAGCCGCTGCGGTTGGCCGCTAGGTATCGCGCGACGTCGGTACGCAGGTAGCGCACACGTCGGCCGAACTTGATGAAGGGAATTCCTGTGCCGCGGTAGCGGTCCTGGGCTAGCGCGGCGTCGGAGGTTCGAACGACGGGCGCGAGTTCTTGCGTGGTGCAGATCGGTGCGAGCACGCTCAGGTCGATGCCGGTGTCGACGAGAAGTTTCGCCATCACCTCGGCTTCGGCCTCGGCGGTCGGATTTTTAACGGCCACAACGGGTCCTCTCTCAGTTTCACGTCTCCAGGTATCTGGTTACGTGAGGAGCAAAGCACGCCGATTCGCCTCAGTCAAGCAACTTGAGAACTAGAGAGCTCTCATGGTGATGTAGGGTGACCTGGTGAGTACTTCTGTGGCCCAAGTGGTGGGGGCGAACGCCCGAAAACTGCGGCTCGACGCCGGAATGACCCTCGACCAGTTCGCCCGGGCGGCGCGGTTATGCGGCCTGCCCTGGTCGAGCGGACGCGTCGGGGACTTCGAATCCGGCAATGTATCGCCCACCTTCCCGACGCTCTATGGTGTGGCACTAGCCCTCGGCGCAAAGCCGGACGAACTGTTCGCCGTTCACCCCGAGACGGAAACCGGTGACGGTCCGGTGCAGATGAACGACGATCTGACCGTCGACCTGTCGGCATTGCGGGCATTCACGTTGGGTAAGCCGGCGACCGGCGAAACCGAGGCGGCCCGCAAGCTCAAAACCGTGATGGATAAAGGCGCACGGCTCGCGGTGACACAACTGCCCGAATGGAAACGGCTACCGAAGTGGGCGCGTGACAACGTCGACCCCGGCGACTGGATTCGGGTCGATGGCGAGTTCCGCGAGTCAGATGGGCGGATCTGCAAATCGCTTGGGATGAGCCGCGAAATTGGGGTTGCAGCGATGGCGCTGCTCTGGAAGTCGACGTTCGTCGCGGAGCGGGACCGACTAGCGGGACCGGATGCCAATGCCCAACGGCGCGGCCAGATTTCACGGCAACTGAAAGCCGAACTAGAGAGAGCGGTGCGCTGATGGCAACGATTGCGAAGTATCAGACCGCGAAAGGAGTAACGCTGTATCGCGTCCGGTATCGGAAGCCTGACGGCCGCCAGACGGACAAGCGCGGATTCACCACCAAGCGCGACGCCGAACAGTGGGCCAACCGGGTCGAAGTGTCCAAAATGGCAGGGGACTACGTCGCGCCCTCATTGGGCAAGGCGACGGTGGGGGAGTTGGGTCCCGGATGGCTAGACCGTCAACGCGGCCACATCAAGCCATCTGGCTTCCGTTCCTACGAATCAGCGTGGCGCAACCACGTCGTGCCGCAATGGGCTAACACCCGCATCAGCGATATCCGCTACTCCCATGTGCAGGCCTGGGTTGCTGGGCTGTCGCGGAGGCTCGGCCCGTCGATGGTTTCGACCGTGTTCTCAGTGTTGGCGCGAATTCTTGACGACGCCGTCCGGGATCGACTGCTGGCGTCAAACCCTGCTCGGGGAGTGAAGCTGCCCAAACGGCCCCCGCCGCACAACGTCTATCTGACCACCGAGCAGCTCGACACGCTTGCCGCCGAATCCGGCCGATACGGCTCACTGATACTCCTGTTAGGCGTCGGCGGATTGCGGTGGGCTGAAACGGCTGCGCTCACTGTGGCCGATGTGGATTTCCTACGGCGGCGAGTTCGACTACACCGCAATGCCGTGAAAGTCGGCGGTGACTTCGAGGTTGGTTCGCTGAAGTCGAACAAGAACCGGACCGTGGTTTTGCCCGCGTTCGTCATCGATGCCCTGGCCGTCACCGCCGTGGGCAAGGTGCGTGGCGATCTGCTGTGGCCGTCAGAGGCAGGTGGTTACCTCGGACCGCCATCGACCGGGTCATGGCTATCCGGCGCTGTCGAGCGGTGCCAAGCAGCCGACGAGACGTTCCCCAGGGTTACGGCGCATGACTTGCGCCATACGGCGGCGTCGCTCGCGATCTCGGCCGGCGCGAATCCGAAGGTGGTTCAGCGGATGCTCGGGCACGCATCTGCGGCGATGACCCTCGACGTATACGCAGACCTGTTCGAATCCGACCTGGATGCGGTGGCCGAGAATGTGGGCAAAATGTGGGAACAGCGTGTGGTTTCGTAATGTTGTTCGACTCTGAAAACGCCTGTACCAGCGCGTTATCCGGTCGTACTCTAGTGCCCTCGGTGAGATTCGAACTCACACTGCACGGGTTTTGAATCCGTTTCCTCT
>JBMOKE010000001.1:0-94466 GCA_049315425.1 Mycobacterium sp.
TCGAAGTTGAGGTGAAGTACTCGCGGTTGAGCGAATCCGGCGGGAAGTAGTGGTTACCTTCGACCACCACAGTCGCATCGGACTCAGCCAGTACGGTGCCACTCCACATCGCTTTCATGAGCACGAGTGTATTGCGGAGCTGGCCGACGAAGCTACGCCTCGCCAGGCGTTGGGCTTCCGTAGTCCCACGACCGTGTTCTCACGGGTGTCAAGCGGATGTAGGCCGCGCCCGGTCTGGGTTCGGTGGGCCAGTCGGGCTCCGGAACACCCCGTGCCCGGGCACCTTCCCTCGCGAGCTGTAGCGCCTCTTCTGGTTCGCGGACGATGCGGGCCCGACCTTGCAACATCACGCCCCGGATATCGGCCATGGTGGAGCCGTCTTCAAGCAGGACACTGACGTTCGGGTTGCTTTCGACGTTGGCAACTTTGTGCGTCCCATCGCGCACGCCCATGATGATGTCGCGGCCAAGGCGAAAATATCCGAGGGGCACGCTGTGTGGGAAACCATCGTTGTCGATGGTGCTCAGGATCGCCCAGCCTGGGCGGCTATCGAGATACGCCTCAATTTGTTCGTCACTGAGTTTTCTTGGCATGACAAGAGGCTAGCAAGAACGAAATCGGCGCTGGGCGTTGCGGTTCGGCGACATTCAGCATGGTTGGGCCAGCGGGTCACGCCAGCGAGACGACGGGGCGCAAGGCGTATAGCAGGACCGGCGCTCGTCGAGAGAGCGGAGCTCAGGCCCACGGTCGTCGCAATGCGGGCTCAGAAACTGTGTTGCGCTCCCGGCTCTCCGGTATACCGCCTTGAGCAATGTGCCGCGTTATCGAGAAGCTCGATGCCCGCATTAGCGGCTGCCCGATAACCGATTAGCTTCTACACGGGGCACGAACGCATGCCGCGCACGGAGGAGGCGATAAGAGGGCAGAAGCGCGGGAGTTCGGATCCGCTCGGAAGTTGGCGACCGAGGAAGCGGCGTCACCAGCAGCCCACACCTGTCTGGAGTCCGCGTCGTCAATTCTTTGCCGACCGGGATCCGGCGCGCGCTCGACTCTCGATCAGCTCGTCGGCAAGCTGCTGGCTGGCTTGCTTGTGCAGTGTGAAAAGCCGTTGCAGATCAGCCCCGCCATCGATCTCGTGGACGATGAATAATCCGTCCACGCCAGCGAGGACGTGAGTGGCCAGAAGGGCGGCGTCATCCCCATCCATCTCAGGCCACTGTGCCAAGATGACGCGGACCAGATACCGGGATGCTCTTTCGCGGGCCTTGAGGAAGGCACGGCGGGCACTGGCCTCGGTGGGTCGTCGCTCCAAACTCAGCATCATTCCCAGCCGCAGGAATCCAGGGTTGTCGGAGAACGCCCGAGCCACGGCGTCCAGAACGTCTTCGAGGTGCATTCGTCCGACCGATGCGGCCTCATCGGTGATCGCCGAGCGAAGCGCGGCGAAACTACTGCTGATCACGGCGGCGATCAGATCGTCCTTGTTGGCGAAATAGTGGTAGATCGAACTGGCCGGCAGGCCACTGGCCACTGATACCGCGGCGATCGTCGTGCCGTCGTAGCCCCGCTCGCCAGCCACATCGCTCGCGGCTTGCAGGATCCGTCGGTAGGACTCCTCGCCATCTGCCCGACGGCGACGGGGCTGCTCAGAGGGCACTTGAGCCAACGTTGACACGCCTCGAAGCCTACCTTAGGCTAACGATCACTCTAATTGTAGTGTCTATTCCAACTTAGGAGTTCGCCGTGACGGGTACAACTGCGGAGGGGCCGGATTCGCTCTTCGGAGAGGTTTCCCTCGGCTACGTGGTCATCGAGAGCCAACGACTCACCGACTGGGCGCGGTTCGGCGTGGACACCATCGGTTGGGGCCTCGATGACTCGGCGGCCGACGTGTTGCGCTTCCGACTCGACGACCGTGCCTGTCGGATTATGGTGCGGCGTGGTGCGGCCGAGGACCTCACCGCCATTGGCTGGGAGGTCGGTGCCCATAGCGTTTTCGACGAGGTGGTGGCCCGCCTGAATATCGCGGGCGTTCCAGTCCAGCAGTGCTCGGCCGAAGAAGCAGCCCTGAGGGGAGTCCGACGACTGGTCCGCTTTCCGGGTCCGAAGGGTATCGCCCAGGAGCTGTACGCCGAACCCATCGTGTGTGAGGCTCCCGCGCTGACGGGCGTGAGCGGCGGATTTCACACCGGTTCCACGGGTATGGGTCACGTCGCGTTGGGCACCCGCAGGCCAGACCTTCTGCACGGTTACTACGCCAATCTGCTTGACGCACGCCTTACGGACTTCATCGAGGAGAATCTCGCTGGCATCACGTTCAAACTACGGTTCCTGCGCTTCAACGAGCGCCACCACACGTTGGCAATCGCGGCATCGCAGAGGGTTCGCATTGATCCGTTTGCGACCCGGGTGCAACATATCAACTCCGAAGTGTCAACGCTCGATGATCTGCTCGCCGCCTATATGCGTCTGCGCGAGAACGGATTTCACATCTCGATGTCGGTGGGTCAACACACCAATGACAGATCGATGTCGTTTTATGCACGCAGCCCGTCGGGTTTCGACTGGGAGGTCGGCTGGAATCCGGTCATCGTTGATGAGAAGACCTGGGAACCCAGCACCCATCACGGAATCAGCGTCTGGGGCCACACTGCCGTGGGCCAAGGAGTGATCACCAAACTCGGGCAGCTCAAGGCGGCACTGACTTCGCTGGCCCGCGACGAGGTAACCGTTCCAGAGATCAGCGGCGCGGGCATCCCCGCGTAGCTGACCACGCCAACCGTCGAAGGAAATTGATGTCACTCACACTTCACGACACCGGTCGTCACATCGCAACGGCCGATTGGAATATCCATTACGAAGAGGCCGGGACCGGACATCCGGTGATCCTCTTGCACGGCAGCGGACCTGGCGCGACCGGGTGGAACAACTTCTCGCACAACATAGAACCCCTGGCACGACGATTCCGAGTGCTCGCCCCCGATATGCCCGGCTGGGGTGCCTCCGACGAATGCACGCCGGACCGACTTGACCACGTCGACGCCGCGCTGCAGTTCATGAATGCCTTAGGGATCGATCGAGCGGCATTCGTCGGCAACTCGATGGGTGGTGCTACGGCCCTGCGCCTCGCGGCCGAGTACCCGGACCGGGTAAGCCACCTCATCACCATGGGCGCACCGGCCAATCTCGGCCCGAAGCTCTTCGCGCCCGGGGGCGGGCCCGGCGAAGGACTGAAAGCTCTCATCGGGGCCTACCTATCTCCGACGGCCGAGGCCTTTCGAAATCTGGTAGCCATCATGGTGTTCGACGCGTCCTACGCCACCCCCGAGTTGTGTCGGGCGCGCGCCGACGCTGCCACCCAGAACACGACCCATCTCACAAACTTCCTCGCCAGCCTTCCGTTGGGCGGACCGGTGCGAAAGTTTGTCGCGGTCGATGATCTGCCCCGAATCACGTCGCCGACATTGCTCATCCACGGCCGCGATGACCGCACCGTGCACTTCGAGCACTCCCTAGCCTTGCTCGCCGGAATTCCGGATTCACGGCTTGTGTTGATCAACCGCTGCGGGCACTGGGCGATGATCGAGCATGCCGATGAATTCAATCGACTCGTCGGCGACTTCATCGGGCAGAGCACGTCGCCGGGCTAGCCCCGGTACTTCCGCCATCAGGTCAGCTACTCCGCTTGGCGGAAATACGGTTCAACCGTGCCGCTGAGCTTGACAACCATAGGATTGCCGCGGCGATCCTTTGCGGTGGGGACTTCAACACGCACCCAACCTTCGGCCACGTTGTACTCGTAAACATTGGTTTTCTCGACGCCGTTAAACCGGATACCCACGCCGCGGCGCAGCGCCTCTTCGCTGAAGAACGGGCTGTGCTGATCAATGGAGAGGTGATTTGGTGGGGCGTCTTCGATCTGATCCTCGGACATGGCGACTTTCGTTAAAGGCTGGGTAGCGTGCTGCGGACTCAGAACTTGTGTTGCGGCCCTTCGGCTTTGCGATAGGCCGCTTTCAGCAGAGTGTCCCGGATACGCGCATTGTCGAGCAGCTTGATGCCCACGTTGGCAGCTACCGGGTGGCCGATCAGCTTGTGCATGTAGCGGCCGCGTCGGTACTCCTTGCCCCACGCGGCTTCCATCCGATTCGCGTAGTTGGTGAAGTCGTCGGGGCCGCCGTTCTCCAGCGCGGCGATCGCGCACTCGCCGGCGGCCAGGCCCGACTCCAGGGCCTTGGAGATGCCCGCTCCGGAGGCCGGTTTGCCCGCACCTAGCGAGTCGCCGGTGAACAGCACGCCCGGACGCCACGGCGGCCACGCGGTGAAGCCCATCGGCAGCCGCCAGGCCCGCACGCTCTTGTTCTTCTTGAGTTCCTCGATGGCCGGCAGTTCCCATTCGCGGGGAAGTGTGCGCATGAATTCGCCGAGGAATCCGGTGGCGTTGATCGATTGCCAGTCCTTGTAGCTGGTGACGTACCCCAAACCCACGTTGACCCGGCCCCCGCCCATCGGGAACACCCAGCCGTAACCGGGCAGTTGATCGCCCTGGAACTGCAACTTGAGGTAGATGTCGAAACTGTCGGAGTCGGGCCGGACGGCGTCCATCTCCGAGCGGATGGCCACCGCGGCGTAACCGTTGAACTCCGAGTCGATCTTGAGTGCCCGCTTGACGGGGGAGTACGCGCCATCGGCCGCGATGACGGCGTCGCCGTGAACCTGTTCGCCGCTCTTGAGAATCACGCCGGTGACCCGGCCCCGCTCGTCGAGGATGGGTCCGGTGACCTCGGCACCCTCGCGGACGACGGCGCCGGCGGATTCGGCGTGCTTGAGGAGCAGCATGTCGAGTTCGGTGCGGCTCGCCGTATGGCCGTGGTCGGGCATACCGGGACGTTTGGGGAAGGACAGTTCCCAGCGCGACGGGCTGTACACCGTCACCCGGTTGATCCGGTGGAACTCGGCGACCTCGTCGGCCAGGCCCATTTTCTGCAGATAGCCCACCGCCCGCGCGGTCAGACCGTCTCCGCAGGGTTTATCGCGTGGGAACACCGCCTTGTCGAGAACCACCACTTTGGCGCCGGCCTGCGCGGCCTGCCACGCGGCCGCCGACCCCGACGGGCCGCCGCCGGCAATCACCAGGTCGAATCTTTCGGTCACGGTCTGTGGGCTCGATCTCACTCGCTGGGGTTACTTCTCGGTCGGAAACGATGCTAACCGAGAAACCGGCTGTCGGATGGCTGGCTGCCCGTGGGGGGGCTGCGACACGCCCCGAACACAATCTGTTGTGTTGTCGCGTCATGTCGGACCCCAGGGGTAGTGTTCGGGCTACGGCCGGACAGTCGGCCTTTCCTGTGGTGAATTGGGGTCCTCGTGAGCGATGGAATCAAGCTGGTCGACCGGGCATCAGCGATCAACTGGAACCGTGTCCCCGACGAGAAGGACGCTGAGGTCTGGGACCGGTTGACCGGTAACTTCTGGTTACCCGAAAAGGTGCCGGTGTCCAACGACATCCCGTCCTGGAACACGCTGACGCCGGCCGAAAAAGAACTGACGATGCGGGTCTTCACCGGACTGACGCTGCTGGACACCATCCAGGGGACCGTCGGCGCGGTCAGCCTGATCCCCGACGCCGCCACTCCGCACGAGCAGGCGGTGCTGACCAACATCGCGTTCATGGAGTCGGTGCACGCGAAGAGTTACAGCTCGATCTTCTCCACGCTGTGCTCCACGAGCGATATCGATGATGCCTTCCGCTGGTCCGAGGAGAACCCGTACCTTCAGCGCAAGGCCGCGATCGTGATGGACTACTACCGCGGTGATGATCCGCTCAAGCGGAAAGTCGCCTCCACTCTGCTGGAGAGCTTCCTGTTCTACTCCGGCTTCTATCTGCCGATGTACTGGTCGAGCCGGGCCAAGCTGACCAACACCGCCGATGTGATCCGGCTGATCATTCGTGACGAGGCCGTGCACGGCTACTACATCGGCTACAAGTTCCAGCGTGCGTTGGCGCTTGAAAGTGAAGCCAGGGTCGCCGAACTCAAGGACTACACCTACGAGTTGCTGTTCGAGCTCTACGACAACGAGGTGGAGTACGCCCAGGATCTCTACGATCAGGTCGGGCTCACCGAGGACGTCAAGAAGTTCCTGCGCTACAACGCCAACAAGGCGCTGATGAATCTCGGCTACGAGGCGCTGTTCCCGCGCGACGAGACCGACGTCAACCCGGCGATCCTGTCGGCGCTGTCACCCAATGCCGATGAGAATCACGACTTTTTCTCCGGTTCGGGTTCGTCGTATGTGATCGGCAAGGCTGTCAATACCGAGGACGAGGATTGGGACTTCTGACCCTTTCTTGCCCGTACAGGGTGAACGTGCGGTGAACTCGCTGGCGTGATCCTGCCGCACCGACAACACTGAAAGTCATGACCTCTAAGTCGCGTGTGGGTGCAGTGATCAATTGGCTTCGTTCCGGTTACCCGAGTGGGGTTCCCGGCCCAGACCGAGTGCCACTGCTGGCGCTATTGCGAAACACTCCGCTGACCGAGGATCAGGTCAAAGAGGTGGTGCGGGAGATCGCAATGGTTGAGGCCACAGCGCCGGCCGGCCATCTCATCGATCACGATGAGATCGAGGCGTTCATCGAGGGTGTAGCTCACCACGACGGCGGCCCGGAGAACATCCGTCGGGTGGCCGCCACGCTGGCCGCCGCCGGCTGGCCGCTGGACAACCTCGACAACCACCTCGACGAGGACTAGCGCAGCGACTCTGTGTCGATCACAAACCGGTAGCGCACATCGCTGGCGATTACCCGCTCGTAGGCCTCGTTGATGTAATCCGGTTCGATCACCTCGACCTCTGAGGCGATGCCGTGCTCAGCGCAGAAATCCAGCATCTCCTGGGTCTCGGCGATACCGCCGATCGCCGAACCGGAGAGGCTGCGCCGCATACCCAGAAGTGAGAACGCCGGCACCACCATCGGGTTCTCCGGTGCGCCAAGTTCGACGAAGACGCCGTCGAGGTCCAGCAATCCGAGGAACCGACGCAGGTCCAGGTCGGCCGACACGGTGTTGAGGATGACGTCGAAGGAGTTGCGCAGGTTCTTGAACGTGTCGCGGTCGCTGGTGGCGTAATAGTGCTTGGCACCCAGACGAAGTCCGTCCTCCATCTTCTTCAGCGACTGCGATAGCACCGTCACCTCGGCACCCATCGCCGCGGCCAGTTTGACCCCCATGTGGCCCAGCCCACCCAGGCCGATCACCCCGACGCGGGTGCCCGGTCCGACCTTCCAGTGCCGCAGTGGCGAGTAGGTGGTGATACCGGCGCACAGCAGTGGCGCAGCCGCATCCAACGGCAGCGCGGCCGGGATGGTGAGGACGTAGTTCTCGTCGACGACGATACTGCCGCTGTAGCCACCCTGCGTCGGCTGACCGTCCTTGCCAACCCCGTTATAGGTGCCGACGTTGCCCCCACCGGTGCAGTACTGCTCGACGCCGGCCTTGCAGTTCTTGCACTCGCGGCAGGAATCGACGAAGCAACCAACACCCACCCGATCGCCGACCTTGAACTTGCTTACCTGCGAACCGATCTCGGTGACGATGCCGGCGATCTCGTGGCCGGGAACCACTGGGTAGCGGGGCTGGCCCCACTCGGCGCGCACGGTGTGGATATCGGAGTGGCAGATCCCGGCGAAGTGGATATCGAAGCGGACATCGTGCGGACCGACATCGCGGCGGATGATCGTGGTCTTGGTTAGCGGCTCGGTGGCCGAAGTTGCGGCATAGGCGTTAACGGTGCTCATAATCGGAAACACTAGGGGCTTCGTTGGCCCGGGTGCGAACCCGGGTGGTCCGGGCCGGAAGATGCGAAAGTTGTCCGCCGCATGGTCGGTTACGGTGGAGTGAGACCTGGGAACTGAGATCCATCGTTGGGGGGACCGGTATGGCTGACAGACGGTATGTTTCGGCGATGGTTGCCGCGGGCGTTTTTGCCGCGGGGATCTCGATCGGCAACGCCTGGGCTGGTGGCCCGGCTGGCGTGACCGACGACCAGTTTTCGGCGGTTGGTTCCGGTACCTTCGCGGATTCCCAGAACGACGGCGGCAGCGTGGAAGTGGGATTTTCTGCAACCGGCGCGACGGCCGACGAGGCGTCGGCGGCAGTGATCGCGGCATGCCAGGCCGACGGTGGTCAGGACTGCACCAGCGACATGGTGACCAATGACAACCTCTGTATCGCCTCGGTGGGCGATGACCTCACCGATGTGGTGGCGGGCGGCGCAGGAATCACGGTCGAGGCTGCGCGTCAGGATGCGATTGGCCGGGCGGCGGCGAGCAACACACCCATGAGTCCGGGAGCCCTCGTCGTCATATCGGTCTGCCCCAACGGGGAGGGACAGTGACTAATCGCGGCGCGGTGGCGTGGGTGATGGCGGCCGTGGCAGCGGCCACACTGGTTTCCGCGCCAGCCGCATCCGCCCGACCGGTCTGTGAGGACGCGGGCAATCAAACGATCTGCCAGACCAACGGCAGCATCTCGATCAAGTCCAGACCGGGCACCACCGCATCGCCGGCCAATCAACCACAGATCAACTGGCACATCGGCCGCCGCCGCCGGTAAGCCGGGGGTATTAGTTGATCGGCGCATTCAGCCAGCGGAGATCATCGATGATCCCGCGGGCCGCGACCAGGCCCTGACCGCTCTGCCACACCTCGTTGTTGACGACAAACACCCGGTTGTCCCGATTGGCCGACAGTTTCCGCCACGCGTCGCTGTTCAGAAGCTCCGGTGCCCGATCTTTGGCTGCCGGTGACGCGAAAGACATATAGATGATGTCGCCGTCGGCAGGGGAGAAGTCTGGGTTACGGGCGAGGTCGGTGTCTATCTCCTCATACGGTTTGTCGACAAACCGTTGTGCCGCAGGACGATCCACGCCGACAGCGGCCAGCACACTGGCGGGGAAGTTGTCCGCGCCCCACACCCGCAGATCCGAATCGGTGAGTTGGACGACTGAGGCCTGGAAGTGCGTGGCGTCGTTGGCGGCGCCGGCCTGCGCAGCCAGCGCGTTAAACCCGGCGAGCAACTCCTCGGCTGCTCCACCCCGGGCCGTCGCGGCTCCGACGAGCCGGAGATTGTCCTGCCACCGCGCGCCGGGCGCGGCGGTGAACACCGTCGGGGCGATCGCCGACAGAGCAGCGAACCCGTCCGGCGTCAGCGCCTGCGAACCCAGGATCAGATCGGGTTTGGCAGCGGCGATCGCCGCCAGATCGGGTGCGCTGCGGGTGCCTGCCGCGGGCACGTTGCGCACCGCGGTGCCCAGGTACGACGGCTGGGCATCCGAGCCGTCGGGCAGTGCGGCGGCCACGATGCGTGATTGCAGGCCCAGCGCGCACAGCGCATCGAGCTCGTCACCGGCCAACACGGCGATGCGCTGGGGATCGGGAACCACGGCGGTCAGCCCGACCGCGTGCTGCAGAGGCCCGCGGGGTTCGGGGTCCAGGCGCGCCGGCTCGGGCGCGCAGGATTCGTCGGGGCGGCGTTGATTGCCGAGCACCCCGGCCGAGGCGATCGTGGTGGTGCTCGTCACGATGCTGCTTGTCCCGACGCTGCCTGTCCCGATACCGCCGGTTTCGCCCGCGGTCGGCGCTTGTGCCGACCCCGAACACCCGGTGATCGCCCACGCCACCGCCATTGCTGTGGTGAGCCCTGAACACCCGGCGCGGAACGGCACGACGCGACGGTAACACCCACCCTGAATCACCGCTCTGAGCTGGCCTTGGGCACGTGAAGAGCGATCGGTGAGACGCGAATACGACAGAATGTAGGACCCAGGGGACGCCGGGGCTGGTTTGGGGATAAGATTCGCCATAGATTGCCTGGGGATGCCCCATCGGATGGTTGGAGGACTTGTGACAGCCGTAGTTCCTTCCCGCGGAGAACTAGAGGCGGCGCGCCCCTACCCGGCTCGCACGGGTCCCAAGGGCAATTTGATTTACAAGGTCATCACGACCACCGATCACAAGCTGATCGGCATCATGTACGTGATCGCCTGCTTCACGTTCTTCGCCGTTGCCGGCTTGATGGCACTGTTCATGAGGGCCGAGTTGACCGTGCCGGGTCTGCAATTCCTGTCCAATGAGCAGTACAACCAGCTATTCACCATGCACGGCACCGCCATGCTGCTGTTCTACGCCACCCCGATCGTGTTCGGGTTTGCCAACCTGGTGCTGCCGCTCCAAATCGGTGCGCCCGACGTCGCCTTCCCGCGGTTGAACGCGCTGTCCTTCTGGCTGTTCCTGTTCGGCGCTCTGATCGCCCTGGGCGGGTTTATCACCCCCGGTGGTGCGGCCGATTTCGGCTGGACGATCTACACCCCACTGTCGGACGCCGTGCACTCCCCGGGCGCGGGAGCCGACCTGTGGATCCTCGGCGTCGCCGTCGGCGGCCTGGGCACCATCCTGGGCGCGGTCAATATGATCACCACCATCGTGTGCATGCGCTGCCCCGGTATGACCATGTTCCGGATGCCGATCTTCACCTGGAACATCTTCGTCACGTCGATCCTGGTGCTGCTGGTCTTCCCGCTTCTGACGGCCGCGCTGTTCGGACTGGCGGCCGACCGCCGGCTCGGGGCGCATGTCTACGACCCGGCCAACGGGGGCGTCACCCTCTTCCAGCATCTGTTCTGGTACTTCGGCCACCCGGAGGTCTACATTCTCGCGCTGCCGTTCTTCGGCATCGTCACCGAGGTGTACCCGGTATTCGCCCGCAAACCGATCTTCGGCTACACCACGCTCGTCTACGCCACCATCTCGATCGCCGCGTTGTCGGTCGCGGTGTGGGCCCACCACATGTACGTCACCGGGGCGGTGCTGCTGCCCTTCTTCAGCTTCATGACGTTCCTGATCGCGGTGCCCACCGGTATCAAGTTCTTCAACTGGATCGGCACGATGTGGAAAGGGCAATTGACGTTTGAGACGCCGATGCTGTTCGCGTTCGGCTTCCTGGTGACCTTCCTGTGCGGTGGCCTGTCGGGTGTGCTGCTGGCCAGCCCGCCGCTGGACTTCCATGTCTCCGACAGCTACTTCGTGGTGGCGCACTTCCACTATGTGCTGTTCGGCGTGATCGTGTTCGCCACGTACTCGGGAATCTACTTCTGGTTCCCCAAGATGACCGGACGACTGCTGGATGAGCGCCTGGGCAAGCTGCACTTCTGGTTGACCTTCATCGGTTTCAACGTCACCTTCCTGGTGCAGCACTGGCTTGGCGACGAGGGCATGCCGCGTCGCTATGCCGACTATCTTCCCACCGACGGGTTCACCACGCTGAACATCGTCTCCACCATCGGCGCGTTCACCCTGGGTCTTTCGATCCTCCCGTTCTTCTGGAACGTGTTCAAGAGCTGGCGCTACGGCGAGGTCGTCACGGTCGACGATCCGTGGGGTCATGGCAACTCACTGGAGTGGGCGACCTCCTGCCCGCCGCCGCGGCACAACTTCACCGAGCTGCCCAACATCCGCTCGGAGCGTCCGGCGTTCGAGTTGCACTATCCGCACATGATCGATCGGATGCGCGCTGAAGCCCACGTCGGAAGTTCCCATCGCGCTGAGGTCAAGTCCGAGGTCGGTTCCTAGACAGGACCGCCGCCTGGCGTCGCGATGACAGTGCAGAAGGTGTCGGTGTTGATCACCGTCACCGGGGTAGACCAACCGGGAGTCACTTCAGCGCTTTTCGCCGTGCTGTCGTCCCACGAGGTCGAGCTTCTCAATGTCGAGCAGGTGGTGATCCGGGACCGCCTCACCCTCGGGGTGATGGTGCTGGCGTCTCCGAAGGTTGCCGCCGGCGAGCAGTTGCGCAACGAGGTCATCGACGCCGTGGGCCGGATGGGCCTGGAGGCGTCCGTTGAGCGGAGCGACGATGTGCCGATCATCGCTGAACCGTCAACGCACACCATCGTCGTGCTCGGCCGGCCCATCACCGCTGCGGCATTCGGCGCGGTGGCACGGGTGGCAGCCGCGATGGGCGTCAATATCGACGTCATCCGGGGGGTGTCGGACTATCCGGTGACAGGACTGGAACTCAGGGTCTCGGCGCCGCCAGGGCTGGGGAGTCAATTGCAGACAAACCTGGCGCGCGTCGGTGCCGAGCAGGGCATCGATATCGCGGTGGAGAAGTACAGCCTGGAGCGGCGGGCGAAGCGACTCATCGTGTTTGACGTTGATTCCACTCTGATTCAGGGTGAAGTCATTGAGATGCTGGCTGAGCGGGTCGGTGCCGGTGCCGAGGTGGCTGCCATCACTGGAGCGGCGATGCGTGGCGAGATTGACTTCGCCGAGTCCCTGCACCAGCGGGTGGCTACCCTGACCGGGTTGCCCGTCGAGGTGCTTGACGAGGTTGCCGACGCGGTCGAGTTGACACCGGGAGCCCGAACCACGATTCGCACGCTGCGCCGCTTGGGATTTCACTGCGGTGTGGTGTCGGGTGGTTTCCGTCAGGTGATCGAGCCGCTGGCCCATGAGTTGATGCTCGACTTCGTCGCCGCCAATGAACTGGAGATCGCCGACGGCAAGCTCACCGGGCGCCTGGTGGGCCCGATTGTCGACCGCGCCGGGAAGGCCAAGGCGCTGCGCGACTTCGCCCAGCAGGCCGGGGTGCCGATGGAGCAGACCGTGGCGGTGGGCGACGGAGCCAATGACATTGACATGCTCAACGCCGCCGGACTCGGGGTGGCGTTTAACGCAAAACCCGCACTGCGTGAGGTCGCTGATGCCTCCTTGAGTCATCCCTACCTCGACACCGTGCTGTTCATTCTCGGGGTTACCCGCGCCGAGATCGATGCCGCTGATGCCGCTGACGGCATTGGGGGCAGGGTGGAGATCCCGCCCGATTAACGGTGATGCGAGTACGGCACGATGGTCACGTGGCTGAACCGGTAGACGACGACGTCGACTCGAGCTCAGTCGATGGTGACCTGCTGATCGACTTCTCCCGCGTCACGCTGCGCCGAGGCGGCCGGGTTCTGGTCGGGCCGGTTGACTGGCAGGTCGAACTTGATGAACGCTGGGTGGTGATCGGTCCCAATGGCGCTGGCAAGACGTCGTTATTGCGGATGGCCGCAGCCCTTGAACACCCGTCCAGTGGTGTCGCGGTCGTCCTCGGGGAGCGGCTGGGGCGAACGGACATGGCTGAGCTGCGCCAGCGGGTCGGACTGAGCAGTTCGGCGCTTGCGCAGCGGATTCCCGACGATGAGCTGGTGCGCGATGTGGTGGTGTCAGCCGGTTACGCAGTGCTGGGTCGATGGCGTGAGCAATACGAGGACATGGATTACCACCGCGCGCTGGACACGCTGGAGAGCGTCGGCGCCGAGCATCTGGCCGACCGGACCTACGGAACGCTGTCGGAAGGCGAGCGCAAACGCGTGCTGATTGCGCGATCGCTGATGACCGACCCTGAACTGCTGCTACTCGACGAGCCCGCCGCCGGTCTGGACCTCGGTGGTCGCGAAGAACTCGTCGCTCGATTGGCCGACCTGGCCGCAGATCCCGACTCGCCCGCCCTGGTGTTGGTCACCCACCACGTTGAGGAGATTCCTCCGGGGTTCAGCCACTGCCTGATCCTCTCCGAGGGACGGGTGCTGGCGGCCGGGCTGCTCGCCGACACCCTGACCGCCGCGAACCTCTCGGCCGCCTTCGGGCAGTCCATCGCCGTCGACACCATCGACGGCCGTTATTTCGCCCGCCGTGCGCGAACTCGCGCGGCCCATAGGAGACGCGCGTGAGCGACAACCTGGAACCGAAGCCGGTTCGGCCGGCGGCCACCGTGATGCTGGTCCGGGACGCGTCGGCGACGCCCCCCGTCGGCCTTGAGGTGTTCCTGATGCGCCGCCACGGGGCGATGGAGTTCGCAGCCGGAATGACGGTGTTCCCCGGCGGCGGTGTCGACGAACGCGACCGGGAGGCGGGCCTGGCCGGTAACCGCGCCTGGTACGGACCCGAACCCACCTGGTGGGCAGAGCGTTTCGGCATCGCGACCGACCTGGCCGAGGCACTGGTGTGTGCGGCCGCCCGGGAGACCTTCGAGGAATCCGGTGTGCTGTTCGCCGGTCCGGCCGACGACCCCGACGGGATTGTGAGCGACGCCTCGGTGTACCACCAGTCGCGCGCCGCGCTGGAAGATCGCAGCCTGTCCTTCGCCGACTTCCTCCGCGGCGAGAAACTGGCGTTGCGCGCGGATCTGTTGCGACCGTGGTCGAACTGGGTCACGCCGAAGGAAGAACGCACCCGCCGCTACGACACCTACTTCTTCGTCGGCGCTCTGCCGGAAGGTCAGCGTGCCGACGGTGAGAATACCGAGTCCGACCACGCTGCCTGGGCGAGGCCGGAAGCGGCGATCGAGGACTTCGCCGAGGGCCGTGCGTTGCTGCTACCGCCGACCTGGAGTCAGCTCGACTCGCTGACCGGACGCACAGTCGCCGAGGTGCTTGCACTGGAACGCCAGATCGCCAGGGTGCAACCGAAACTGACTGTCGTACAGGATAACTGGGAGATCGAGTTCTTCGACAGCGACCGCTACAACGAAGCCCGTCGCCGGACCAACAAGCTGGAGTGGGAGGGCTGAGCGTGCGCGAATTCATCGGCGTCCACCTCAGCGAGGATCATCCGGGTATCGGCACGGTGGTCCTGAACCGTGAGCCCACCAATGCCCTGACTCGCCAGGCTTACCGTGAGCTGGCATCGGCCGCCGCCGAGGTTTCTCAACGCACCGATATCACCTCGGTGATCCTCTACGGCGGCCATGACATCTTTTCTGCCGGTGACGATATGGATGAACTCCACACCTTTAACCGCGCCGAGGCCGAAGCGGCCGAACGGGTTCGTCACGGGGCCATCGATGCCGTCGCCGCGATACCCAAGCCGACCGTCGCGGCAGTCACCGGATACGCACTGGGGGCGGGACTGAGCCTTGCACTGGCCGCCGACTGGCGGGTGTGCGGAGACAACGCCAAACTCGGCGCCACTGAGATTCTCGCGGAGCTCATACCCGGCGGAGGTGGCGCCGCACGACTTGCCCGTTCGGTCGGCATTGCGCGGGCTAAGGAGCTGGTGTTCAGCGGTCGCTTCGTCGGGGCCGAAGAAGCTCTGGCACTGGGCCTGGTCGACGAACTGGTGGCTCCCGACGGCGTCTACGACGCGGCACTGGCGTGGGCGCACCGCTTCGTGGGCGCACCGCTGGCCGCGATAGCCGCCGCCAAGGAACTCATTAACGCCAGCCCCGACGTCACGGCGCAGACCCGACGCTACGGCGAGGTGTTTGCCGCCGGACCCGGACAGTTAGGCTGCCCCGCATGACCGATCTTGACCCGGCCCCGAATCCGCACGCCACCGCAGAGCAGGTCGCGGCCGCGCGCAAGGACACCAAGCTGGCCCAGGTGCTGTATCACGACTGGGAGGCGGAGAGCTATGACGACAAGTGGTCGATCTCCTACGACCAGCGTTGTATCGACTATGCCCGCGGCCGGTTCGACGCGATCGTGCCTGACGACGCGATCCGGGACCTGCCGTATGACCGCGCGCTCGAACTGGGTTGCGGCACCGGATTCTTTCTGCTCAATCTCATCCAGGCCGGAGTGGCGCGGCGCGGATCGGTGACCGACCTGTCCCCGGGCATGGTCAAGGTCGCCACCCGCAACGGAAAGTCACTCGGCCTGGATGTCGACGGTCGGGTTGCCGACGCCGAAGGCATCCCGTACGACGACGACACCTTCGATCTGGTGGTGGGCCACGCGGTGCTGCACCACATCCCCGACGTCGAGAAGTCACTGAGCGAAGTGGTGCGGGTGCTCAAGCCGGGTGGCAGATTCGTCTTCGCCGGCGAGCCGACCACGGTGGGCAACGCCTACGCGCGCCGGTTGGCGGACCTGACCTGGAAGACCACTGTGCGTGCGATGAAGCTGCCGGGTCTGGAGAGTTGGCGACGTCCGCAGGCGGAGTTGGACGAGAATTCGCGGGCCGCGGCCTTGGAGTGGATCGTGGATCTGCACACCTTCGATCCCGCCGACCTGGAGCGGATGGCCGCTCGGGCCGGCGCGGTTGAGGTCTGCACCGCCAGTGAGGAGTTCACCGCGGCGATGCTGGGTTGGCCGGTTCGAACTTTCGAATCGACCGTGCCGCCTGGAAAGCTCGGCTGGGCCTGGGCGCGTTTCGCATTCAAGAGCTGGACGACGCTGTCCTGGGTCGATGCCAACGTCTGGCGGCGCGTAGTACCTAAGGGCTGGTTCTACAACGTCATGATCACCGGGGTTAAACCGTCCTGAGCTTCACCCGCGCTGATGTCGACTACCTGACCGGTGGGGTGGGTGCGGCCGCGCTGGCCGAAGTGGCCGCCTTCGCGCTCACCGATGCCAGCCTGCTGGCCGATGTTGCGGCGATCCGGGAACGGTTCGGGGAGCGCACCACCGCGCTCGTCGAAACGACGCGACTGCGTCGCAAAGCGGCCATCAAGTTCGACGGACTGGCTGATGTGTCGGACTGGTTGTTCACCGATGAGGCCCTGCAGCAGGCCACCACCGCCACGGTGGCCCGGCACCGGGCGCGCCGTCTCGCCGGCGCGGTGGTGCACGATGCCACCTGTTCGATCGGCACCGAACTGGCGGCGTTGCGCGACACCGCGGAGTGCGTCATCGGCAGTGATATCGACGAGGTGCGCTTAGCGATGGCACGCCACAACCTCGGCGCGCAGGTGCGGTTGTGCCGTGCCGATGCGCTGCATCCGGTAAGCCGTGACACGGTCATCCTGCTCGACCCGGCCCGCCGGTCCGGCGGCCGACGACGCTTCGACCCGCGTGCCTACGTGCCCGCGCTGGATCAACTCGCACAGGTCTACCGGGGCCGGCCGACGGTGGTGAAGTGCGCACCCGGCATCGACTTCGAGGCGGTGCGTGGGCTGGGCTTCGACGGTGAGATCGAGGTGACCTCATCGGGTGGGTCGGTCCGGGAGGCCTGCCTGTGGTCAGCTGCCGTGGCTGAGCCGGGCGTGCATCGCCGGGCCACCGTCCTCGACCGCGCGGAGGTGATCACCGATGCCGACCCCGATGACTGCAGTGTCGGCGCGCCGGGCCGGTGGATCGTCGATCCCGACGGGGCCGTCGTGCGGGCCGGATTGGTACGTCACTACGCCACCCGGCACGGGCTGTGGCAGCTCGATCCGGATATCGCCTACCTCAGCGGGGCGGAGCTACCCGAGGGCGTGCGCGGATTCGAAATTCTTGAGCAGCTCCCGCTGCGGGAAAAGATTCTGCGCCAAGCCCTGTCGGCGCGGGACTGCGGTGTTCTGGAAATCCTCGTGCGTGGCGTCGACGTCGACCCCGATCTCTTGCGTCAACGCGTGCGCCCCTCGGGTAGCCAGGCCCTGTCACTGGTGATCACCCGGATCGGCACCGGGGCGAATGCCCGCGCGGTGGTGTTTGTGTGCCGGGCGTCGGTCAGATTGGGCTGAAGCTGTACACCTGACCGGCACTGGTGGCAGCCACCACTGTGCGGTCGGCCCCGATCGAGACCCCGACCGGGAAACCGGCGGCCTCGGGAAGCGGATAACTGTTCAGGGTGTGTCCGTCGGCGGTGTCGAACACCACCAGTGCTTGGCCCGCAGGATCCGCCGCGACGACGTAGGCCACCTGCCCGGCCTGGCTGGAGGTGGTCAGCGGTGCGATGTCATCGCGCCGCCAGGCTGGTTCGGCGCGCTCGCCGACATCCTTCAGCGCCACCAGTTTGGTGTCCGGTCCGCCGCCGACGATAACGAGCTCACCCGGCGCCACGGTGGGTGGTGTCTGAGGTTGAAAGTCCAGTGCAGCAGACCATTTCGGTGTGCCGTCCTTGGCGTGCAGTGCCCACAGAGTGCGATCGCGGCCGTTGACGTACACCGTCTCGCCATCATCGGATAGCACCGGCGCGGCCAGCACGCCCGCGGCGACCGCTTCGCTGGTCCACTCCCGAGTGAGCAGTGGCGTTCGTCCGGGTTGATAGCGCAGTCCGGTCAAGACCGAGGCTCCCGTCCCGGGCTGCCACACGCCCAGCACGACCATGCCACTGGTGGCAGAGAAGGCGGGCGCGGAGGGCACCGGGCAGCCGGGAAGGGACTGCTGGCAATCGGTCAGCCCGCGGGTGGCATCGGTCGGGTCGATTCCGGCGACGAGGTCGATCGGTGTGCCCACCACGACACCGCGATGGGAGTCGAAGACCAGTATCTGACCGAGGTGTGTTATCACCAGCAGTTGACTGCCGCCGAGAAACCTTGCGGTGGTAGGCATTCCGATGACGTTGGTGCGCCAGCGAACCCACTGGGTGGGCGGATAGGAGATCATCAGCCCCGGCTGACCGATATAGAGGTTGTCGAACCCGTCGAACAACGCGCTGGTGAAGCCACCGCCGAGCACCATCCGAGTGCACCAGCGTTGCCGGCCCGCATTGTTGTTCTCCCACACCATCAGCGAGCAACCGCCGGCGGTCTGCCCGTTGAGGGCCAGATAGCCGCCGCCCAGGGCGGCTGCGGCGCCCAGTTCGCCCTTGACCGATCGCGTCCACCGCACCGAGAGCGCGGATGCACCTTCGGTGGCGGTATAGCTGCTGTTGGCTGCGTCGGCGTACTGGGCCGACCAGCCCGGCGCCGCGGAGGACTCGACCCAGGAATCGGTGTTGCCGCAGGCGGTCGATCCGGCCACGACCAGTGCTGTCGATGCGAAGGCCAGCACTCGTCGCAGCACCGGTGTCCTCTCCATCGTCGGGCAGGTCGTTCAGGCGAGACTATCCGAGCACCGTGGCTGCCTCGGATAGGCTCACTGGCCATGACGAGCATGTGGGGAGCCCCGATCCACAAGCGCTGGCGGGGCTCGCGCCTGCGCGATCCCCGTCAGGCCCGGTTCCTCACGACAGCCTCGTTGAAGTGGGTGATCGCCAACCGCGCGTACACACCGTGGTATCTGGTGCGCTACTTCCGGCTGTTGAAGTTCAAGCTGGCCAACCCGCACATCATCACCCGCGGCATGGTGTTCCTCGGTAAGAACGTTGAGATCCACGCGACACCTGAACTGGCACAGTTGGAGATCGGCCGGTGGGTGCACATCGGTGACAAGAACACCATCCGCGCCCATGAGGGTTCACTGCGCCTCGGTGACAAGGTTGTCTTCGGCCGCGACAACGTCATCAACTGCTACATCGACATCGAGTTCGGCGACTCGGCTTTGATGGCCGACTGGTGCTACGTCTGCGACTTCGACCACAAGATGGACAACATCGAACTACCGATCAAGGATCAGGGCATCGCCAAGACCCCGGTCCGGATCGGGCCGGACACCTGGATCGCGACCAAGGTGACCATCCTGCGTGGCACCACCATCGGCCGCGGCTGTGTGCTCGGTGCGCACGCGGTGGTCAAGGGCGACATCCCGGACTTCTCGATCGCCGTCGGCTCGCCGGCGAAGGTGGTCAAGAACCGAAAGCTGGCCTGGGAGACTTCGGCGGCGCAGCGCGCTGAACTGGCCGCCCATCTGGCCGATATCGAGCGTAAGAAAAAAGCCGCCCGGTAAACCTGCGCCGAGATCGACGCCACGGTCGCTGATCGCGCTGAATCGCAGCCTTGGTGTCGATCTCGCGGCGGTGCTTTAGCGCTCCGGCAGGGCGTGCTCGACGATCGGCCGTCGGGCATGCGACTGCCGCTCGGCGCGCTTGGCGGCCAGATAAACCTGTGCTGTTCGCACGGCCACGGTGTGCCAGTCGAAGTCCGATGTGAGGCGCTCGTGGGCGGCAACAGCCCGCCCCTGGGCTCCGGCGGGATCATCCAGCGCGGCGCGCACCGCCTCGGCAAGCGCGGGGACGTCTCGCGGCGGGAAGGACAGTCCGGTCTGGCCGTCGATCACGGCCTCGCCGAGACCGCCGACATTGGAGGTCACCAGGGGAGTGCCGGCGGCCGCGGCCTCCAGTGCCACGATGCCGAACGGCTCGTAGTGGCTGGGCAGTACGGCGACGTCGACGCGGTGCAACAACGCCAGCAGTTCGTCGTGCTCGGCCCGGCCGGCGAACCGGATCGCCTTGAGCACCCTGTGCTTTCGGGCCAGCTCGACCAGCCAGGCCTCCTGGGTGCCGTCGCCGGCGACAGTGAGTGTGGTCCCGGGATGGGTGCGCCGGATCCGGGGCAGGGCGGCGATCACCTCGTGGACGCCCTTCTCATATTCCAGGCGGCCGAAGTACAGCAGCTCCGGCGGTCGAGCATGCGGCTTGCGCAGTGCGAACGGCCACCGCGTGGAGTCGATGCCGTTCGGGATGACGGTGATCTCGGCCAATCCGGGACCGAACAGTTCGGTGATCTCATCGGCCATTGATGCCGAACACGCGATCAGCGAGTCCGATTCCAGCGCCAGCCAGGATTCGCTCGCGTGCACCTGCCGGCTAATCCGGCCCGACACCCATCCGGAGTGCCGGCCCGCCTCGGTGGCGTGGATGGTGGAAACCATTGGCACATCGAAGAATTCGGCCAGCGCAATAGCGGGGTGAGCCACCAGCCAGTCATGGGCATGCACCACATCAGGCAGCCAGCCCTCAGCGCCCTGACACAGCCCGGCCCGGATCATGGCATGACCCATCGCCAGCGTCCAGGCCATCATGTCGGTGCCGAAGTCGAACTCGTGCGGGTCTTGAGCCGCGGCGATCACCCGAACACCCTCGCGGACCTCGTCGGTGGTGGGGTGGCTTGCCGGGTCGGTGCCGAAGGGTTGGCGAGACAGCACCACCACGTCGTGACCCTCGGCGGCCAACGCGTTGGCCAGATGATGTACATGCCTGCCGAGTCCGCCGACGACCACCGGCGGGTACTCCCACGACACCATCAGGATTCTCATGCGCTCACCGCGGTAGCCGCCTGGCGTCCAGTGCACCGAACAGGCCGTCGGCGCGGTTCCAGTTCGCGGCCAATCGCACGGCGACCTCGCGGTGGCCGCCGGCCAGTGCATCGGCGATCTCCCGGGTGGCATGGGCATGCAGGTGGGCGCGATAGCGGGCGTAATCGGCGGCGGAGTCCTTGCTGACCATGAACGGCCAGTCACTGGACACCGTCAGCAGTGTCTCGCGCAGGATCTGATCGGCCACCAGGTCCCGGGTCGGCGCGGTGTCGGTCTGGGACAGTGCCTTGTCGACGACCGTGAGCGCGGTATCGACCACCTCGGCGTTGAGCGCCACCAGGTCGGCCACCTTCGGTCCGGACCACACCTGCCAGTCCTTGCCCGAACCCCAGGAACTCGGCGGCAGATCGACGGGAGTGCCGACGAAGCCGTCGGCCAGGGCGTCGCCCAGTGTGCCGACGCGCACACCGGCTTCGGGCAGCGCGCGCAGCAGTCGCTCCAGCCAGATCGGGCCCTCGTACCACCAGTGCCCGAACAGTTCGGTGTCGAAGGCCGCCACCACGTGCGCAGGCCGGCCGATGCGCCGTGACTCGCTGCGGAGTCGGTCGCGCACCAACTCGACGAAGTCGGCGACGTGGGCGTCGATGACGCGCTCGGCCCGCTGGGGGTCGTAGGGAGCTTTGGCGTCCGAGTCCACACTGCGGCCGGTGACGCGAGCCGGTTTGAGTCCGGTCAGGTGGTCGAAGGTGTGGAAGTCACGGTAGGCGGCATTGCCGGGATAGCCGGACTTCGGTGACCACACCCGGTAGGAGACCTGGAGATCACGGCCGAAAGCCACCACGTCGGTGTCGCCGACCGGGCGACCCAGCGCGGTGTCGCCGTGCAGCGAGGGCCCGTCGACCATGAAGTGCCCAACTCCGGCGGCGGCGTAGTCGCGCTCCATACCGGGGGCGTAGGCGCACTCCGGCGCCCAGATACCTCTCGGGGTGCGGCCCAGTCGTTGGCCGGCGTCGGCCAACCCCTCGCGCAGTGCGAATTCGCGAAGACGCGGATTCAGCAGCGGCTGGAACGGATGCGCCAATGGACCGCCGAGTAACTCGACCGCGCCGGCATCGACCAGCTCACGCAGTAGCGGACTCGCACCGTGGCGCCACAGTGATGTGAAATCCTCGAGAGCCCGGGTGGCTTCGCCATATTCGCGAATCCCGAAGCGCCGCAGGGCTTCCGGTGCGCTTGCGGTTCCGGCTGCCGCGCCCGTCGGGGTATGCACATTGGCAGCCTCGAGTGCCCGCAGTTGCCAGTTGGACAGCCAGCGGTGCATACCGTCGAGGCAGTAGGGATCGTCGAGTTGTGCGGCGACCACCGGTGTCATCCCGAGGGTGATCAGCCCGCGACGGTTTTCGGCAGCCAACGTTCGGAGGACGCGCAGCAGCGGAAGGTAGGACGCCGCCCAGGACTGGTACAGCCACTCCTCGCCGACCGGCCAGCGGCCGTGGTGGGCCAGCCAGGGCAGGTGGGTGTGCAGCACAAGGCTGAACTGCCCGGGTACCGGTTCCCGGGAATCCGAAGGTGTCATGGGCGCACCGCGATCGCCAGCAGATCAAGGCTCTCGTCGATATCGCGTCGCGAATCCTCGATGATCTCGAAGTCCTCGGATGCGACTGCGGCCACATCAGCGAGCAGCTCATCGGACCACGGCGCATCGGCGACCGCGCGGGCGATCTGGGCCCCGATGATGGAACCGCCATGGCGGTTGTCCATCTCGGTTAGTTGTGGGCCATGGAAAACGCCGTACAGTCCGTCGACCCGGAAGCCACCGCCGGTCAACAGCTCGCGCAGTTCAGCGGCGTCGAGTTCGCGGGTGTGGAACGGGTTGAGCGGAGTGTCGCTGCCCGGGGTGAAGGTGATCCGGTTGGGCGTCGACATCAGCAGCAACCCGCCCGGGCGCAGTACCCGTAAGCATTCGGTAATGAATTGTGGTTGATCCCACAGATGCTCGATGACCTGGAAGTTCACCACAATGTCGATGGTGGCATCAGGTACCGGTAGCGAAGTCAGATTGGCGGTGACGACCTGTACTCGGGGGTAGCGGGCGCGCACGTGCGCGACGGTGGCAGCGTCGTAGTCGACCGCCACCACGCGCCGGGCCACGGTCGCGATCAGGTCCGCTCCGTAGCCCTCCCCGCAGCCGGCCTCAAGTACCTCGCGACCTGCGCAAATGTCCGCACAATGGAGGTAGACGACCTCATGGCGGCGGAACCAGTAGTTCTCCACCGCCAAACCGGGCACGGTCCGCTCGCCGGTCAGCGGCAATCCGCTGTCGGCTGCGTCCCTCAGGTGCGCATTCATCGCAAGGCAGGCTAACCCGACGGGCCCGGATCGCGAACCTCGCGGTCATGACAGGCCTGCGGGAACACCAACTTCGAACAGCTATGGTGTTAGTGCGACCGACCTTAAGTTACTGACCAGTAACATAGTCTGGTCAGCAGATGTGACCCCACAACGTGCGGCCCACCGGCCGTTCAACGCCTGCCAGGAGGACTACATAGCCATGACCAACATCGTGGTTCTGATCAAACAGGTCCCAGACACGTGGTCCGAGCGCAAGCTCACCACCGGTGACTTCACCCTCGACCGTGAGGCCGCCGACGCCGTGCTGGACGAGATCAATGAACGCGCCGTCGAAGAGGCGCTGTTGATTAAGGAGAAGGAGGGCGGCGAGGGCACCGTCACCGTGCTGACCGCCGGCCCGGAGCGGGCCACCGAGGCGATCCGCAAGGCGTTGTCGATGGGCGCCGACAAGGGAGTGCACCTGCTCGACCCGCAACTGCACGGCTCGGACATGGTGCAGACCGGTTGGGCCCTGGCTCGCGCGCTCGGCTCCATCGAAGGTACCGATCTGGTGATCGCCGGTAACGAGGCCACCGACGGCACCGGCGGCGCGGTCCCGGCGATCATCGCCGAATACCTCGGGCTGCCGCAGCTGACCCACATGCGCAAGCTCGTCGTCGAGGGCGGCAAGATCAGCGGTGAGCGCGAGACCGACGAGGGCCTGTTCACCGTCGAGGCGTCACTGCCCGCGATCGTCAGCGTCACCGAGAAGATCAACGAACCGCGCTTCCCGTCCTTCAAGGGCATCATGGCCGCCAAGAAGAAGGAAGTCACCACGATCACCCTCGCCGACATCGGCGTGGAGGGCGACGAGGTAGGGCGCGACAACGCCGGATCGACCGTGCTGTCCTCGACGCCCAAGCCGCCGAAGACCGCCGGCGAGAAGGTCAGCGATGAGGGTGACGGCGGCACGAAGATCGCCGAGTACCTCGTCGCGCAGAAAATCATCTAAGACCTGACGTCTGAAACCCTGACAGGAGATAGAGAACCGCTATGGCTGAAGTACTCGTGCTCGTCGAGCACTCCGAAGGTGCGATGAAGAAAGTCACCGCCGAACTCATCACCGCCGCCCGCGCGTTGGGCGAGCCGTCCGCTGTGGTCATCGGTGGCGCCGGCACCGCGGCACCGCTGGTGGAGGATCTCAAAGCTGCCGGTGCCGCCAAGATCTACATCGCCGAATCCGATGATGCGATCAACTACCTCATCACCCCGTACGTGGACGTGCTGGAATCGCTGATCGCTTCGGCCAGTCCGGCGGCGGTACTGATTCCCGCCACCGCTGACGGCAAAGAGGTCGCCGGCCGATTGGCCGCGCGGATCGGCTCGGGGGTGCTCTCCGATGTCGTCGAGATCAACAGCGACGGCACCGCGATCCACTCGATCTTCGGTGGTGCTTTTACCGTCGCGGCGAAAGTCAACGCTGAGGTGCCGGTAATCACCGTGCGCCCCGGAGCGATCGAGCCCGCACCGGTTGCCGCAGCCGGCGAGCAGGTCACCGTGGCGGTGCCGGCACCGGCGGCTAATGCCACCCGGATCGTCTCCCGTCAGCCCGCGGTCGCCGGTGACCGCCCGGAACTCACCGAGGCATCTATTGTGGTCGCCGGTGGTCGTGGTGTCGGCAGCGCGGAAAAGTTCAGTGTCATCGAGGAATTGGCGGACTCGATGGGTGGCGCAGTCGGTGCATCCCGTGCGGCCGTCGACTCCGGCTACTACCCGGGCCAGTTCCAGGTGGGCCAGACCGGCAAGACCGTGTCACCGCAGTTGTACGTCGCTCTCGGCATTTCCGGTGCGATCCAGCACCGCGCCGGCATGCAGACGTCCAAGACCATCGTTGCGGTGAACAAAGACGAGGAAGCTCCGATTTTCGAGATCTCTGATTTCGGTATCGTCGGTGACCTGTTCAATGTCGCACCTCAGTTGGCTGAGGCGGTCAAGGCCCGCAAGGGTTAGTTTCGGCTTCATTTCGACCCAAAGGCCCCCGACCGCGCAGCGTTTCGGGGGCCTTTGCGTTGAAACGTCACGTTCTGTACACCGACACAACACCCGGTCGTAGGCGTTAGGTCAGACGGCATCGCGACCGTTTCGCTTATGAGCACTGCATCTGTACTCATAGCCCCCGACCATGCTGAGACCCGCCGCACCGCCGGCCCGCGCTACACGTTGCTTCTGAGCAACGACTCCGCTCTCATCGAAGCCGCCCAACGACTGCGCTACGAGGTCTTTTCCACCGAACCCGGTTTTGCCCTCACCAATGACTCCGGGATGGACGCCGACCGGTTCGACGAATTCTGCGACCACATCCTGGTGCGCGACGATGACGCTGGCGCGATCGTCGGCTGCTACCGGATGCTGCCACCGCCCGGCGCAATCGCAGCCGGCGGGCTTTATACCGCCACCGAGTTCGAGGTCAGTGCTCTCGACGCGCTTCGGCCCTCGATGGTGGAGATGGGCCGGGCGGTGGTGCGCAGCGACCACCGCAACGGCGCGGTCGTGCTGATGATGTGGTCCGGCATCCTCGCCTACCTGGATCGGTGCGGCTACGACCACGTCATCGGATGCGTCTCGGTGCCGACGCACGGAGTGGGCAACCCCGGCAGCGAATTGCGCGGAGTGCGCGACTTCGTGCGTCGCCGCCACTGCGCGCCGACCCAGCACACGGTTGTGCCCTATCGGCCGGTCGTGCTCGACGGCCTGGGTCTCGATGACATCGAACCGCCCGCTCGGCCGACACTGCCGCCCCTGCTACGTGGATATCTGCGCCTGGGCGCACAGATCTGCGGCGAGCCTGCCCATGATCCCGAGTTCGGCGTCGGGGACTTCCCGGCTCTGCTGTCCAAGCGGCACGCCGATGTGCGGTACCTCAACCGGCTCCGGTCGGCATCGGCTGCCGCTGCGGAGGTCAACGCCTGATGGGCACCGCGGAACACGCATGGCTACCGAAGACCCTATGTAGCGAGTCCTGCGTCAATGCCGGACTTCAAGAGCCGGGACACCCTGTGGCAGAGGGCATTCGGGTGGCGCGTCGACTGGTGTCGGCGCTGCTGGTGTTTCCTACATTGGCCCTGTTGGCTATCCCGCTACCGGGTCGCATCCGCTTCCAACGCATCTATTGCCGGATGATGCTGCGCTGCCTTGGTGTTCGAATCACGATGTCCGGCGGTCCGATTCGTAACCTGCCAGGCATTCTCGTGGTGAGTAACCACGTGTCGTGGGTAGATGTGTTCGCGATCGGTGCGGTGATGCCCGGTGCTTTCGTCGCCCGGGCCGATCTAGTCGACTGGCCGGGATTGGGAATTGCCGTACGGCTGATGAACGTGATCCCGATCGACCGTGCCAGCCTGCGTCGGCTACCCGCGGTCGTCAGCGTGGTGGCACAGCGGTTGAGTGCCGGTCGCACCGTTGTGGCCTTTCCCGAAGGCACCACGTGGTGCGGTCCGGATTTTGGGCCGTTCCACCCGGCGATGTTTCAGGCCGCTGTCGATACCGGCCGGCCGGTTCAGCCTCTGCGGCTCAGCTATCGCCATCGCGACGGCAGCCCGTCGACCGCGACCGCATTCCTCGGCGAGGATTCGCTGTGGTCGTCGCTGAAGCGGATTGCCCGTGCGCGGCGAACGGTGGTCAACGTTGAGGTGCGTTCCCTGCAGCTGCCCGGGTCCGGCCGTCGTGAACTCGCGACGCGCTGCGAGGTAGAGGTCAGCGGCCACCGTCGCGATGATCACCTCCCGGAGCTGGCTATCGGCGCCTAGCGGGCGCATCCGCTGGCCAGCCGGAGTGCCCTGGCCCGGCCGGTATCCTTAATAGGCCATGAGCGATACCCGGTCGGTCTATCTCGACCACGCCGCCAGCACCCCGATGCATGCGAGAGCCATCGAGGCGATGACGGCGGCGCTGGAGGTGGTAGGCAACGCGTCCTCGTTGCACACCGCGGGCCGGGCCGCACGGCGTCGAGTTGAGGAGTCCCGCGAGACCCTCGCTGCCCGCCTGGGTGCCCGCCCGTCGGAGGTGATCTTCACCGCCGGCGGCACCGACAGCGACAACCTGGCCATCAAAGGGATTTACTGGGCCCGCCGCGACGCCGACCCGGTGCGTCGGCGCGTCGTCACCACCGCCGTCGAACACCACGCCGTGCTCGACGCTGTTGAGTGGCTGGTCGAACACGAAGGCGCCGAGGTGACCTACCTGCCCACCGGCACAGATGGCTCGGTGACACCGGGGGCATTGCGTGACGCGCTGGGCCAGTACGGCCCGCAGGTCGCACTGGTCTCGATCATGTGGGCCAACAATGAAGTCGGCACCATCATGCCGATCCCTGAACTTGCGGCCGTCGCGGCCGAGTTCGATGTTCCCATGCACAGTGATGCCATCCAGGCCGTCGGCCAGCTACCCGTCGGATTCACCGCCGCCGGGTTGTCGGCGATGAGCATTACGGCGCACAAGTTCGGTGGGCCTGCCGGAGTCGGGGCCCTGCTGCTGCGCCGCGACGTGGAGTGCGTGCCACTCCTGCACGGCGGTGGCCAGGAGCGCGATGTCCGCTCCGGCACCGTCGATGTGGCGGGTGCTGTCGCGATGGCGGTGGCCGCAGACATCGCCGTCGGCTCCCTGGACGCCAGCGCAGATCGGCTGCGCGTCCTACGGGATCGGCTCATCGACGGAGTTCTGGGTTCTGTCGATGATGCCCATCTCAGTGGAACGCGTGGCGAGCAACGGCTGCCCGGCAACACGCACTTCACCTTCGACGGCTGCGAGGGCGATTCGCTACTGATGCTCCTTGACGCCAACGGAATCGAATGCTCGACCGGTTCGGCCTGCACGGCCGGTGTGGCTCAGCCGTCGCACGTTCTGCTCGCGATGGGTGCTGACGCGGCCCGGGCGCGCGGATCGCTGCGCCTGTCATTGGGCCACACCAGCACCGATGCCGACGTCGATGCGGTGCTGCGAGTATTACCCGCTGCGGTAGCGCGGGCGCGCCAGGCAGCCCTGGCCAGTGCTTCGGTCGGCGTGTCACGATGAAGGTGCTGGCCGCGATGAGTGGCGGCGTCGACTCGTCGGTGGCTGCCGCCCGCATGGTGGATGCCGGCCATGAGGTGGTGGGCGTGCACCTGGCGCTGTCGCAGGCACCCGGGACGCTGCGGACCGGATCGCGCGGCTGCTGCTCCAAAGAAGACGCCGCCGATGCGCGTCGCGTCGCCGATGTCCTCGCAATCCCGTTCTATGTGTGGGATTTCGCCGATCGTTTCGAACATGATGTGATCGAGGACTTCGTCGACTCCTATGCGCGCGGCGAGACCCCGAACCCGTGCGTGCGCTGCAATGAGCGGATCAAGTTCTCCGCGCTGTCGGCCAAGGCACGGGCGCTGGGCTTCGACGCGGTGGCCACCGGCCATTACGCCCGACTCTCCGAAGGCCGATTGCGCCGGGCCGTCGACGCCGACAAGGACCAGTCCTATGTGCTGGCCGTGCTGACCGCAGAACAGTTGCGCCACGCGGCATTCCCGGTCGGCGATACCCCCAAGCCGGAGATTCGGGCGGAGGCTGCCCGGCGCGGGCTTGCGGTGGCCGATAAGCCCGACAGCCACGACATCTGCTTCATTCCCTCCGGGGATACCCAGGCCTTCCTGGGTGCGCGCATCGGCGTGCGGGCCGGTGCCGTCGTCGACGCCGAAGGCACTGTGCTGGCACACCACGACGGCGTGCACGGCTTCACCGTGGGTCAGCGCAAGGGTCTCGGTATCGCTGGGCCCGGGCCCGATGGTCAGCCGCGCTACGTCACCGCCATCGACGCCGATTCAGGCACCGTCCGCGTCGGCGGGGCCAGCGATCTCGACGTGTGGTCGCTGACCGGCGTGCGGCCGGTGTTCACCTCGGGTGTCGAACCCGTCGGACTGATCGACTGCGAGGTTCAGGTGCGTGCTCACGGTGGCGTGGTGGGCGCGATGGCTGGACTCGCCGACGGCCGGTTGCAGGTGGCGCTGCGTGAACCGCTGCGCGGGGTGGCGCCCGGCCAGACCATGGTGCTGTATCGACCGGACCCCTCAGGTGACGAAGTCATCGGAAGCGCCACCCTCGTAACGACCCCGCAGTGAGTGTTTTCGCGGCAGCGACCGGAGTGGGCTCGTGGCCCGGTTCGACGCCGCGGGAGGCCGCCGAAATCGTCATCGGCGAACTACACCAACTCCCTCACCTGGTGGAGCTTCCCGAACGGGGCGTCGGCGCCGACCTGATCGGCCGCGCCGGAGCGCTGCTGGTGGACATCGCGATCGACACCGTCACCCGCGGCTACCGGATCGCCGCGCGCCCAGGCGCAGTGATGCGGCGGGCGCGCAGCTTGCTCGACGAGGATGTCGACGCACTAGAAGAGGCCTGGGAGAAAGCCGGCGATCCCGCCTTGGTGGTCAAGGTGCAGGTGCCAGGCCCCATCACGCTGGCCGCGCAGTTGGAACTGGCCAATGGTCACCGGGCAATCACCGATGCCGGGGCGGTGCGTGATCTGACCGCATCGCTTGCCGAGGGCGCTTCCCGTCACCGCGCCGAAGTGGCCCGGCGACTGTCCACGACGGTGGTGGTGCAGTTCGACGAACCACTACTGACGGTCGCACTCGCCGGCCGGCTGGCCGGCGTCACGGCGTTGAGCACGGTGCATCCGGTGGACGAGACCCGTTTCATCAGCCTGCTCGACGAGTGTGTGGCCGCTGTCGGTGGCGAGGCGCTGCTCCATAGCTGCGCTGCTGGTTTACCGTGGAAGGCGTTGCGGCGCAGTGCGATCAGTGCGGTGTCACTGGATATCGACACCCTGTGCCCCGCCGATCTGGACGGTCTTGGCGAGTTCGTCGACTCCGGGCGCAGTGTGGTGCTGGGCCTGGTTCCCGCACTCGCCCCGGTTCGCCCGCCCTCCGTCGAGGAACTGGCTGCGGCGGCGGTCGCTGTCACCGATCGGCTGGGCTTTCCCCGCGCGGTGCTGCTCGACCGGATCGGAATCAGCCCGGCCTGCGGGCTCGCCGGGGCCACCGAAGCATGGGCACGTTCAGCGATCGGGTTCGCGCAGCGCATTGCCGAGGTGATGGCCAGTGAGCCGGAGTCGATTTAGATTTAGTCGATTTCTGGACTGAGTCGGGCTGTGGTTAGCCGGTGTGGCGTTACGATGCGGCCATGCCGGGAAGCGCAGATTACGGTTCCGGCTGGCCAACCGCCCCGATCCCGGCTACAGGACCGATTGCGACATGGCCCCAGCGCGGTGCGGACGGCGGACCGCTTGCGGCCGCCGCGCACTGGTCTCGCTGGCTGATATTCGGCGCGGTGGTGGTGGCGGGTGGGCACTTCGTTGGCCTGCCCGCGCTCGCGGGGCCGATCGCACTGGTTGTCGCCGGGCTGGGATTCTTGGCTGGTGTGCCACACGGTGCCGCCGACCATGTCATGGCCGCGCGCTTGTCAGGCGGTAGATCCATGCTGGCGATCGGTGTGGTTTACGCCGGCATCGCCGCTGCGGCGTGGGCATTGATGGAGTGGGCTGGGTCGATCGCACTCATCGTGGTCGTGGCACTCAGCATCGTGCACTTCGGATTGGGTGAACTCGAGGTCTGCCACCAGCTGACCGGGTGGCGGCCGGGGCGGCCGGTCGCGGTAGCGGTCGCGGTCGCCGGCTGTGGAGCGCTGGTTCTACCGCTGGCTCGTTCCGGCGATCAACTCAGAGAGGTAGCAGCGGATGTGTCTCCGGGCCTAGCGCTGTTGATCAGCGGGCGACCCTTCGAGATGTCTCTGGCCGGGATTTGGTTGGTTGCGGCAGTGGTCGCGATCATCGCGTCGATTCGGGCGGCTCAGCGGTTGGTCGCACTTGACATCGCGATCGTCGGCGCGTTGGGCTTGATTGCGCCGCCGCTGGTTGCATTCGCCGTGTGGTTCGGTGGCTGGCATGCGATACGGCACTGCGCGCGCATGCTTACCGTCGAGCCGGGTTGCGCGACATTGGTGAGCACGGGCCGGGATCGTTCGGCGGTGCTTCGGTTGATCCGACTCGCCGCGTTGCCATCGGCTGCGGCACTGGCAACGGTTCTCGTCCTCGGCTGGTTCACCGTGACGGCGTCAGACCCGGCGGTGGTCGTTGCGGAGATCCTGCGGCTGCTGCTTGCTCTGACGGTGCCGCACATGGTGGTGGTGTGGTGGCTCGACCGGGCGACCGGCTAGCGCCTGCCGGGGCGTCGTCACGTCTTCAGGTCGGTCTCGATTGGCCGCAGGCCGGGCCCGAGGTAGTACATGAGAAGCAGGGCGTTGAGCACCAGGACGAGACGTACGTCGATCGCGATGGCGACAATAGCGATTACCGGAAATACGACGGTTGCGAGGCCGTAGCGGAGGAAAAGCCTCCGCACTTCCTGCTCAGGTACCGGCGAGTGATTCAGGCCGGCGGAAAAAATGTGGTAGCAGATCAGAAATCGGCTGATTGCCATGCCCTCCATGATGAACGTATAGACGAGCACCGCAGTATGTGCATCGGCACCACTGAGCAAAACGTAGTCGGCGTAGGTGGCGGTCGCGTACGGGATGGCGGCGACGAATAACAGCAGAAGCAGGTTGTAGAGCATGAGTCGCCGGTCAACGGTGTTGGTGAGCGTGAGCAGGTAGTGGTGGTTGAGCCAGATCACCCCAATGATGAAAAAGCTCAGCACATATGCGGCGAAGGACGGCCACTGTTGGAGTATCTGGGTTGCCAGCGGGACCTTTGAGCGAACTCCGGCGTGGAGGTTGAACGCCAATAGCGTGATCGCGACTCCGAGAACTCCGTCACTGAAGGCCTCAAGGCGTCCCTTTCCCATCCGTTTGCCCTCTCGCAGGTAATGACCCAAGCGCGCGCCACCTTACTGCCCCGGACCGGAGATGGAGGCAGTCACTCGGTCTTCTAGGTAACCTGCCAGGGTGGCTCCCGACGATCCGGAAACCGATCCGATCGATCCTGATATCCGTCGGCGCTGGCAGGAATTGTCTGACGAGGTGCGCGAGCACCAGTTCCGGTACTACATCAAAGACGCGCCGGTCGTCTCGGACGCGGAATTCGACACGCTGTTCCATGAACTCGTCGCGCTCGAGGAGCGCTACCCGGAACTGCGGGTGGCGGACTCGCCCACGCAACTGGTCGGCGGGGCCGGCTTCGCCACCGAGTTCACTGCGGCCGAACACCTCGAACGCATGCTCAGCCTCGACGACGTCTTCGACACCGAGGAACTCGCGGCGTGGTCGGTCCGGGTGGAGAACGAACTGGGACCCGATCCGCACTACCTGTGTGAGCTGAAGGTCGACGGGGTGGCCATTGCGTTGGTCTACCAGGACGGTCGTCTGGAGCGGGCCGCGACCCGTGGTGACGGCCGGGTGGGCGAGGACGTCACCCTCAATGCCCGCACCATCGGTGACATTCCCGAGACACTCACCGGAACAAAGAAATTCCCGATCCCAACTGTGCTGGAGGTTCGCGGCGAGGTGTTCTTCATGGTCGCCGATTTCGCGAGCCTGAATGCCAGCCTGGTTGAGGATGGCAAGCCGCCGTTCGCCAATCCTCGCAACAGCGCGGCCGGATCGCTACGACAGAAGAACCCGGCTGTCACCGCGCGGCGTCCGCTTCGGATGATCTGCCACGGGCTGGGTTATACCGAGTATGCCGGCGGCTTTGCCCCCGCGACGTTGCACGACGCATATCTGGCGATGAAGGCCTGGGGGCTGCCGGTCTCTGATCACACCTCCCGGGTGGTGGGGCTTGCGGCAGTGCGGGAGCGCATCGAGTACTGGGGCCAACGCCGCCATCAGATCGAGCACGAGATCGACGGTGTGGTGGTCAAGGTCGACGATTTCGCCCAGCAGCGGCGCCTGGGTGCGACTTCGCGGACGCCTCGGTGGGCGGTGGCCTACAAGTATCCGCCTGAAGAGGCCCAAACCACGCTGGTCGATATCAAGGTCAACGTGGGCCGAACCGGCCGGGTGACGCCGTTCGCGTTCATGACCCCGGTGCGCATCGCCGGGTCCACGGTGAGTCTGGCGACGCTGCACAACGGTTCGGAGGTCAAACGCAAGGGTGTACTCATCGGCGACACGGTGATGATCCGCAAGGCCGGTGACGTCATCCCCGAGGTGCTCGGCCCGGTCGTCGACCTGCGTGACGGCACCGAACGCGAATTCGTCATGCCCGCCCACTGTCCGGAGTGCGGGACCCTGCTCGCCCCGGCCAAGGAGGGCGATGTCGACATTCGTTGCCCGAACTCCCGATCGTGCCCGGCGCAGTTGCGGGAGAGGGTGTTTCACCTTGCCGGCCGCGGCGGACTGGACATCGAGGGCTTGGGCTACGAAGCGGCAACAGCACTGCTGGGTGCGCAGATCATTGAAGACGAAGGCGATCTGTTCACCCTCACCGAGGACGATCTGCTGCGCTGTGAGTTCTTCAAGACCAACAAGGGGATTCTCTCGGCCAATGGCGCACGTCTGCTCACGAATCTGCAGCAGGCCAAGGACCGCCCGCTGTGGCGAATCCTGGTGGCGCTGTCCATCCGGCATGTCGGGCCGACCGCGGCACGCGCGCTGGCGACCGCGTTCGGCAGCCTGGAGGCGATCATGGCCGCCGACGAGGAGCAACTGGCGGATGTCGAGGGTGTGGGGTCCACCATTGCCGCAGCACTGCGGGAGTGGTTCGACGTTGACTGGCACCGCGCGATCGTCGACAAGTGGCGCGCGGCCGGTGTGCGGATGGCCGACGAGCGCGATGCCGATATCACCCCGACGCTGGCCGGGCTGACCATCGTGGTGACCGGGTCGCTGATCGGGTTCTCCCGCGATGAGGCCAAGGAGGCCATCATCATTCGGGGCGGTAAGGCGGCCGGGTCGGTGTCGAAGAAGACGTCATTCGTGGTGGCCGGTGATGCGCCCGGTTCCAAATACGATAAGGCCGTCGAATTAGGTGTCCCGATTCTCGACGAGGATGGGTTCCGCGCACTGCTCGCCGACGGGCCGCTACCGGAGCCGCCCGCTTAACGCAGGATCCCGGCGACGATCCCGGCCAGATAGCCGAGCCTGGCCACCTCCGAGGGTCGGAAGTGCGGCCCGCCCGGGCGTCCCAGCACCAGCGCGGTGGTCGGCTCGCCCAGCGGTGCGGCGGCCAACGTGGTGTCCATATCGCGCCACAGTTGCGGCACCCACTCCTCGTTGGCATCGAGTGCTGTGGCGTAGCTCAGCGGCATCCACGGCGTGGTGGCGGTCTGGGTCTCCGGAGCTCCGTGGCTGCCGACGATTCGGCGGGAACTGCCGTCGGCGAAGCCGACCACGGTGCACCAGCCGACCCGCAGCACTCGCGGGGCCTCATCGACAAGCACCTGAAGTCTCTCGGGCCGCTCGCCGGCGGCGGCGACGCGGTCGATGAGTTCGAGCTCGCGGTGGGCTTCCAGCAGACCGGTGTGCGGCCGGATGGCTTCAACCCGCACACCGGTGAGGGCCTCGGCGGCGGTGATCAGCATGTCCGGCATGGCCCCGGTCGGCAGATCGATCACCAGGTCGTCGACGGCGTAGCCCGACCCGCGCTCGACGACGTCCAGCGAGAGGATGTCTGCACCGACTGAGCCGAGGGCCAAGGCGAGCGACCCCAGGCTGCCGGGGCGGTCTTCGAGTTGGACCCGCAGGAGATAGGACGGCACGCGCTCAACCCTTGCACAGGTGACGGGGGTCGGCATTTCCGCAGCCAATGCGCAGCTAGGCTGACCCACCGTGTCCACGATCTCCCCTGATGAAGTAGCCCGGCTGGCCAAACTGGCCCGGCTGGCCCTGACCGACTCCGAACTGATGAGCTTCGCCGGCCAGATCGACGCGATTCTCGGCTACGTCGGCCAGATTCAGGGCGTCGACGTCACCGGTGTCGCCGCCACCGAGAACCCGGTCAAGGGCGAAGGGCACGCCAATGTCACCCGCCCCGATGTGGTGGCGCCGAGCCTGACCCAGGATGAGGCGCTGGCCGAGGCGCCGTCGGTGGTCGACGAGCGGTTTGCGGTGCCGCAGATTCTAGGGGAGGAGGCGTGAGCGATATCGTCCGCCTCGACGCATCCACCCTCGGCGCCAAGATCGCCGCCAAGGAACTCTCGTCAGTGGAGGTCACCCAGGCCTGCCTGGACCAGATCGCCGCCACCGACGAGACCTACCACGCTTTCCTGCACGTGGCCGCCGAGCAGGCGCTGGCCACCGCCGCCGAGGTCGACGCCTCGATTGCCGCCGGCGAGAAGCCGGCCTCCCCGCTGGCCGGGGTTCCGTTGGCGCTCAAAGATGTCTTCACGACCCTGGGTATGCCGACGACCTGTGGATCGAAAATCCTCGAAGGCTGGGTCTCGCCGTACGACGCGACGGTCACTGCGCGAATCCGGAGTGCGGGCATCCCGATCCTCGGCAAAACCAATATGGACGAGTTCGCGATGGGCTCCTCCACCGAGAACTCCGCCTACGGCCCCACCCGCAATCCGTGGGACACCGACCGGGTGCCCGGCGGTTCCGGCGGCGGCAGTGCGGCCGCACTGGCGTCGTTCCAGGCCCCGCTCGCCATCGGCTCCGATACCGGCGGCTCGATCCGCCAGCCGGCCGCGCTGACCGCGACCGTCGGGGTCAAACCCACCTACGGCACCGTCTCCCGGTACGGACTGGTGGCCTGCGCGTCCTCTCTGGACCAGGCTGGTCCATGTGCGCGAACCGTGAGAGACACCGCACTGCTGCATGAGGTGATCGCCGGTTACGACCCGCGTGATTCCACGTCATTGGACGTCGCGATCCCCGATGTGGTGGGCGCGGCCAGAACCGGCGCGGGTGGCGATCTCAAGGGTGTGCGCGTCGGTGTGGTCAAGCAGTTGCGCAGTGGCGAGGGCTATCAGCCGGGCGTCCTGGCATCCTTCAACGCCGCCGTCGATCAACTCACCGCCCTTGGTGCGGACGTCAGTGAGGTCGACTGCCCGCACCTGGACTACTCGCTATCGGCGTACTACCTGATCCTGCCCTCGGAGGTCTCGAGCAACCTGGCCCGCTTCGACGCCATGCGCTACGGACTCCGCGTCGGCGATGACGGCAGCAGGAGTGCCGAGGAGGTGATGGCGCTGACGCGGGCGGCCGGCTTCGGCCCGGAAGTAAAGCGCCGCATCATGATTGGCACCTACGCGCTATCAGCCGGTTACTACGATGCCTACTACAACCAGGCGCAGAAGGTCCGCACGCTGATCGCGCGCGATCTTGACGAGGCGTACGAATGCGTCGACGTGCTGGTATCCCCGGCCACACCGACGACCGCGTTCCGGCTGGGGGAGAAGGTCGACGACCCACTGGCGATGTATCTGTTCGACCTGTGCACGCTGCCACTGAACCTCGCCGGGCACTGCGGCATGTCGGTGCCCTCCGGGCTGTCCCCGGACGACAACCTGCCGGTAGGCCTGCAGATCATGGCTCCCGCGATGGCCGATGACCGGCTCTACCGGGTGGGTGCGGCCTACGAGGCCGCCCGCGGGCCATTGCCGACAGCGGTCTGATCGGCGACGATGAGATATGACCAAGACGCTGATTTTCGGACACAAGAATCCCGATACCGATTCCATTTGTTCGGCGCTGGCCTATGCGGATCTGAAGACGAGAATCGGCGCCGATGTCGAGGCGGTGCGCCTCGGGTCCGTCAGCGGTGAAACACAATTCGCGCTCGACACTTTCTCGACGCCGGCACCGCGTTTGGTTGAATCGGTGGCCGCCGAGGCATCCCACGTGATTCTTGTCGATCACAATGAGCGCCAGCAGAGCGCGACTGACATCGACAAGGTCACGATTGCCGAAGTCATCGACCATCACCGCATCGCCAACTTCGAAACAGCGGGCCCGCTCTATTACCGCGCCGAGCCGGTGGGATGCACCTCGACGATTGTGCTGAAGATGTTCAAGGAATCCGGCGTCGATGTCAGCCCGCAGATCGGCGGCCTGATGCTCTCCGCCATCATTTCCGACACCCTGCTGCTCAAGTCCCCCACCTGCACGCCCGAGGACAGTGCGGCTGCGCATGAACTTGCCGCCATCGCCGGCGTCGATCTCCAGACCTACGGCATGGAGTTACTCAAGGCAGGCGCGAATCTGAGCGCCCGGTCCATCGCACAGCTGGTTTCGACGGACTCGAAGGAGTTCTCGATGGGCGGGGCAAAGGTGGAAATCGCCCAAGTCACCGCAGTTGACGTCGACGATGTGTTGTCTCGCCAGGACGAGTTGGAGGCGGCGTTGCACGAGATCGTCGCTGCGAAGGAGCTGGATCTGTTTCTGTTCGTCATCACCGACATCCTGAACAACGATTCGGTCGCCGTGGCGCTGGGCCCACGGGCCGACGCCGTTGAAACGGCCTACGACGTGACGCTCGAGAACAATCGCGCACTCCTGGCCGGCGTGGTGTCACGCAAATTGCAGATCGTGCCGGTGCTGACGGAGACGTTGGCGCGGTAGAACCTCAGCGCAGCAGGGCCTTCGCCGCCGCCTCGCCACTGGTGTAGGCGCCGTGGACGGTTCCGGCATGATCGTGCGAACAGGCCTCGCCGGCGAAAAAGCGGCGCCCCTCGGGGGCCGCGAGTGCATCGCGGTCCGCCAGCGAAGCACCGACGCCGATGAACGAGTAGCTCCCGAGCGAAAAGGGATCGACCGACCACGCCGAGCGGAGCAGCCCGGTGGGCGTGGAGATCTCCGGGAACGCCGGTTTCAGCGCGCTCGACGCACTCGCGATCACTTCGGGGTCGGTCATGGTTTCGACAACGCGGGCGAACTTCCCGGCGTTGAACATCATCAGGGCGGGCACGTCCACCAGGGCGGTGAGGCTCAAGGACTCCACCCACTCACCGCGCCGCGATGCAGAGGGAACGATGTCGATGAGCTCAGCGTCGTCCGGCCAGAATGCGGACTCAAAGCGCAGGCAGGTCTTCGAGAGCGCACCCATACCGAGCCGGGCGATGGCGGTCGACTTCGGCTCCGGAAGCGCCGGCAGGAACCCGATTGTGCCCGCCTTGAGCACACCGAGTGGCACCGTGACGATGACTGCACCGGCTTCGAAGTTGCCCTGAGACGTGCCGACGACCGCACGATCACCGGAGGTGTCGACACTGGTGACGACGTGGCCGAGGCGTACGTCGAGTCCGTTCGCCACCGCCGCCACGACCTTGTCGTAGCCCTCGGGCAGGAGGGCGTCGCCGCCTCCCTCGTCGGCGCCGTCATCGAAATTCAGCGCTGACAGATTCACGGCGTCGGTGGCGTACTCGTGTTCGATCGACTCGGTGATGCCCATCTCAATGTCGAGCCGTTCCGCCTCGTCGAGATCGTCGGCGGCGATGGCGCGGTCGAGCGCGGCGCGAAGTGGTTCGTCGGAGTCGGGGGAGTCCTCCTGGCCGGCCTTGACCAGTTCGGCCACCTGCGCCTCGATCCCATCGAGCGTGCCTGCCGCACGTCGCTGACCGTCGGCGCCGTACATGACGGACTCGTAGTCGGTGGCCTGGGTTTTGATTCCTTTCGCCGCGGCCAGGGCAGCGATCGGGTTGTTCTGGACCCCGTGGATCCAGGATGCGCCGAGCTCCACGGGGACGCCCCAGGACCGATCTGTGTAGATGCGACCGCCGAGGCGATCGCGTCCCTCGAGCACGATGACGCGGCGTCCGTTCGCAACGAGCACCTCGGCGGCCCGCAAACCGGCGATGCCGGCGCCGATGACGAGCACGTCCGCATTCCGCTCGGTCGACGCAGGTGCAGCCGTCGAGGCCGCGGTTGAGGTGGAGGCCGAAGTCTTTTCCGACCCCGACGCCCCGCAGGCAGCGGCCAGGCTCGCAGGCAGCCCCAGGGCGACCATCCGGACGAAGTTGCGACGCGGGACTAAAACCATGCAGGAGAGGTTATCGCTCCATGGCGGGGGCTGAAGCGGTTAGATGGATCCCATGCGTATCGGAGTTCTCACCGGCGGCGGCGACTGCCCCGGCCTCAATGCCGTCATCCGCGCCGTGGTGCGAACCTGTGACGCCCGCTATGACTCGACGGTGGTCGGGTTCCTCGACGGCTGGCGGGGCCTGCTGGAGAACCGGCGCGTCCAGCTCTACAACGACGATCGCAACGAGCGGCTGCTGGCCAAGGGCGGCACCATGCTCGGCACTGCCCGGACCAACCCCGAGAAACTGCGCGCCGGTCTGGCCGATATCAAACAGACACTGGAGGACAACGGGATCGACGTCCTGATCCCGATCGGCGGCGAGGGCACGCTGACCGCTGCGCACTGGCTCAACGAGGAGGGCGTCCCCGTCGTCGGGGTGCCCAAGACCATCGACAATGACATCGACTGCACCGACGTGACATTCGGCCATGACACCGCGCTGCAGATCGCCACCGAGGCCATCGACCGCCTGCACAGCACGGCGGAGTCCCATCAGCGGGTGATGCTGGTCGAGGTGATGGGCCGCCATGCCGGTTGGATCGCCCTGAACTCCGGCCTGGCCTCCGGAGCGCATATGACGCTGATCCCCGAGCAGCCCTATGACGTGGAGGAGGTGTGTCGGATGGTCAAGAAGCGCTTTCAGACCGGCCAGTCGCACTTCATCTGCGTGGTCGCCGAGGGTGCCAAACCCATCGAGGGCACCATGGCGCTGCGCAGCGGCGGCATGGACGAGTTCGGACACGAGCGCTTCACCGGGGTCGCCCAGCAGTTGGCGATGGAGGTGGAGAAGCGGATCCGCAAGGAAGTGCGCGTCACCGTCCTGGGTCACGTGCAGCGCGGCGGTACACCGACCGCGTACGACCGGGTGCTGGCCACCCGCTTCGGGGTCAACGCCGCCGACGCCGCACACAGCGGCGAGTACGGGATGATGGTGTCGCTGCGCGGTGAGGATATCGGCAGGGTGCCGCTGGCCGACGCGGTTCGCCAACTCAAGTTGGTGCCGGAGAGCCGCTATGACGATGCGGCGGCCTTTTTCGGCTGAGCGCGGATTCTACGGGCTGACCGGAACCGGCTCAATGGAGTCCAGTGGGGTGTCGCGGGTCTCCTTCATGATCAGCAGAGCGATGAACGTCAGCGTTGCAGCGCACAACAGGTACACCCCAACCCAGCCGACGCCGTACGTCGTTGACAGCCAGGTCGCGATGAACGGTGCCACTGCCGCGCCCAGAATGCTCGCCGAGTTGTAGGAAATCCCGGATCCGGTGTAGCGGACGTTGGTCGGGAAAAGTTCAGGCAGAACGGCACTCATCGGTCCGAAGGTGAAGCCCATCAGCGTCATGCCGATGATCAGGAAGGCCAGCACCGAACCATGCGAGGCCCGTTCCGGTGCCAGCAGCACCGCGAACAGGCCGCCGTAGGCCATGATCGCGGCGGTCACCGTCAGCAGTGTCTTGCGCCGGCCCCAACGGTCGGCCAATTGTCCGGCAATCGGGATCGTCGCGGCGAAGCACAGCACCGCGATCAGTTGCAGCTTGAGAAAGTCGATGTAGTTAAAGCCCAGTCCCATTCCATTCGGCGGCAACTTGGCGGTGCCGTAACTCAACGCCCAGGTGGTGACGATGTAGAAGATCGTGTAGGTGGACAGCATCACGAAGGTACCCAGGATCAGCTGGCGCCAGTTGCTGCGGAATACCTGTGCCACAGGGGTTTTCACCCGTTCGCCGCGCTCAAGTGCGCGGGCGAACACCGGCGTCTCGGTGAGTTTCAGGCGCACGTACAGCCCGATCGCCACCATCACTGCGCTGATCAAAAACGGTATCCGCCAGCCCCAGGTCAGGAACGGTCCGCTGAGGTCCGGTTTGGCGTTGGAGTGCCCCAGCCAAATCAACAGTCCCAGGAACACGCTATTGGCCAACAGGAAGCCGAACGGCGCACCGAGTTGCGGCCACATGGCCGCCCAGGCCCTCCTACCCGGTTTGGCGGTCTCTACTGCCAGCAGTGCCGCACCGCTCCACTCACCGCCGAGCGCCAGACCCTGGGCGAAGCGCAGGATCGCCAGCAGTGCCGGGGCGAGCAGGCCCACCTGGTGGTAAGTCGGCAGCAGCCCGATGGCGAAGGTCGCGATGCCCATGGTGAGCAGTGAGCCGACCAGCGTGGCCTTGCGGCCGATGCGGTCACCGAAGTGGCCGAACAACACCGAGCCAATCGGACGGGCGACGAACGCCAGGCCGAAGGTGGCCAGCGAGGCCAGCAGTGCGGTCGTCGGGTTGCCCTTGGGGAAGAACAGGAACGGAAATACCGATACTGCCGCGGTCGCATAGATGTAGAAGTCAAAGAACTCGACGGTGGTGCCCACCATCGAGGCGATCACGATGCGGCTGCGCGGAACGTCGCCGACGAGATCGGGGGACTGGTCGGTCATGGCTGACTTCCTCTCGGATGGCATCGGGCGAGGCAAGGGTATCGCGGCCCTCGATAGGATCACCTGTTATGACGACCGCGACCGGTGTCTCCGGAAAAGCCGACCTGCTCGACTATGACGACGTGGTGGCACGTTTCGACCCGGTACTGGGCCTGGAGGTGCATGTCGAACTCTCCACGGCCACCAAGATGTTCTGCGGCTGCGCCACCACCTTCGGCGCCGAGCCCAACACCCAGGTGTGCCCGGTATGCCTGGGCATGCCCGGTGCGCTGCCGGTGCTCAATGCCGTGGCTGTCGAATCTGCCATCCGGATCGGGCTTGCGTTGAACTGTGAGATCGCGCCGTGGTGTCGGTTCGCCCGGAAGAACTACTTTTATCCGGATCAGCCGAAGAACTACCAGATTTCCCAGTACGACGAGCCGATCGCGTTCAACGGCCACCTCAATGTGCCACTGGATGACGGAAGTACATTCCGGGTCGAGATCGAGCGCGCGCATATGGAGGAGGACACCGGCAAGCTGACCCACGTCGGTAGTGACACCGGCCGCATCCACGGCGCCACCACGTCGCTGCTGGATGTCAACCGGGCCGGGGTGCCGCTGATCGAGATCGTCACCAAGCCCGTCGAGGGCACCGGTGCGCAGGCGCCAGAGGTGGCTCGCGCGTATGTGACCGCGTTGCGAGATCTATTGCGGGGCTTGGATGTTTCCGATGTGCGGATGGATCAGGGTTCGCTGCGATGCGATGCCAACGTGTCGCTGCGGCCAATCGGCCAGGCCGAGTTCGGTACCCGAACCGAGACCAAGAACGTCAACTCACTCAAGAGCGTCGAGGTGGCGGTGCGCTATGAAATGCGCCGTCAGGCAGCGATTCTGGCGGCCGGCGGCAGCATCCATCAGGAGACCCGGCACTTCCACGAAGACGGCCACACCTCGCCGGGTCGCACCAAGGAGACCGCGGAGGATTACCGGTACTTCCCGGAGCCGGACCTGGAACCGGTCGCCCCGAGTGCGGAGTTGGTGGCGCAACTGCGCGAGACGATCCCCGAGCTGCCGTGGTTAGTACGCAACCGGATTCAGCAGGACTGGGGCATCTCCGATGAGGTGATGCGCGACCTGGTCAACGCTGGCGCGGTCGAACTCGTCACCGCCACCGTGGCCCACGGCGCCTCCAGCGAGGCGGCGCGCGCATGGTGGGGCAACTTCCTGGTGCAGAAGGCCAACGAGCTCGGTGTGGAACTTGACGCCCTGGCGATCACGCCCGCCCAGGTGGCTAGGGTCGTCGTACTCGTGGACGAGGGCACGCTGTCCAACAAGCTGGCCCGACAGGTGGTCGAGGGTGTGCTGGCAGGCGAGGGTGACCCCGATGCGGTGATGGCCGGCCGCGGGTTGGCGATGGTGCGTGATGAGTCGCTGATCCAGACGGCCGTCGACGAGGCGCTGGCCGCCAGCCCCGATATCGCCGAGAAGATCCGCGGCGGCAAGGTGCAGGCCGTGGGCGCGATCGTCGGCGCGGTGATGAAGGCGACCAAGGGCCAGGCCGACGCGGCGCGGGTGCGCGAGCTGGTGTTGGCCGCCTGCGGGCAGAGCGGCTAACTCAACCGGTCGCTGTGGGGCCGGACTGATGATCGAGACGTTGTGTCGGTTGGCGAGGGGATCGCGCGACCGGATTACTGAATTAGGAGGTAGTGCAGATGTCGGTCGCCGGTGTGATCGAACCCGCTGAATTCTTCGCCGACGAGGTTGTTCAGGACCCCTACCCGCTGTACGCCCGACTTCGGGAGGACGGTGGGGTGCACCGAGTGGGTGACTCCGGGTTCTATCTCGTCGCCAACTGGGCTGCGGTGACCGATGCGGCCAACCGGCCGGAGGACTTCTCGTCCAACCTGACCGGCCCGATCACCTACAGCCCGGAGCGCGGTGTCGCACCGCTGATGATGGACGGTCTCGGGGGACCGACCCATATCCTGGCCACCGCCGACGATCCCTCCCATGCCCTTCACCGCAAGCTGATGCTCAGCCAGTTCACGGCCAAGCACGTGCGCGAACTGGAACCGCATATCGTGGCGACCTTCGAGAACCTCTGGGCGCTCAGGGCTTCCGCCCACACGGTCGAGTGGATGGACGCGGTGGCTAATCGGTTGCCGATGATGATCGTCGCCCGGCTGATCGGGGTTCCCGACGCCGACTCCGACCAGCTCGCGCGGTGGGGATACGCCAGCACTCAACTGCTCGACGGTCTGCTGTCCGACGATTCGGTGAGCGCGTCGATGAAGTCACTCGGTGAACTCAACGCCTACATCGTCGAACACCTCAACAGAGCGGAATCCGCTCCCCGCGATGACCTGATCAGCGTGCTGGCCACCGTGTCCGCCGAGGGACAACTGGACCGTTTCACCGCCCAGATGATCCTGATCTCTTTGTTCAGCGCCGGCGGGGAGTCAACCGCCTCCCTGCTGGGCACCGCGGTGACCATCCTTGCCACGCAACCGGAGTTGCAGCGAGCACTGCGCGACGACCGGGAACTCATGCCGACCTTCATCGAGGAGACGCTGCGTCTGGAGCCGCCGTTCCGGGCGCATCACCGGCATGTGCTGCACGACACCGAACTGGCCGGCTGCGCCCTGCCCAAGGACTCCCGCATTCTTCTACTGTGGGGGGCGGCCAACCGTGACCCGGCCCAGTTCGACGTACCCGATGAGCTGCGTCTGGACCGGCCGAAGACCAAGGGCCACATGACATTCGGCAAGGGTCTGCACTTCTGCCTCGGAGCATCACTGGCCAGATTGGAAGCATCCACCGTGCTGGGGCTGTTGTTGGACCGCACCGCCTGGTTCGAGGCCGCCGACGTCGGTCCGTGGTTGCCCAGCGTGCTCGCACGGCGCCGGGAGTATCTCGACCTCGCTGTCGAATGATATCCCGGGCCGTGCTTCTATCGGCAGACGATTTACCGGGCCGGTTTGGCTAGGTGGTCCACGCTGCCGATGGTCTCCCGGGCCTCGTAAGTCATCGAGTTGGGCAGCGGTCCGGCACTCACGATGTCGAGCATTCTTTCGCCGCGGCCCACGTTGAAACGCTCCTCAGCCTTGAGTCGTCTGCTCGCGATCCACTCATCGGTCTGCCCCCTGGTCAATCGCCCGTTAGGAACGACACTGATATCGGTGATTGAGATGACAGGATCCACCACATCACTAATGGTCAGGTGGGTGAGGATGTTGGATTCAAATTCGACAAGCAGCACCGGAATACTCTCACCGCTGAGATTATCGGCGAGCATTCGAGCAATGATGAACGCACCGTCTTTCGTGACCAGGGGCATTTGAGCGCCGGTGAACGGCATCATCCCCTCCGGATAGATGGCAAGGCTAACGCGATCATTTGTCGCCAGCGCGTCTCTGACTCGTCGAATGCTGTCGGGGATTGGCCGATGTTTTGGATCGCCCTCGTCCACGTAAACTATGTCGCCGGCCGAGTCTGGCGGCGCGATGGGCCAAGCAGTCTTACGGTTAATGGCCATGTGGCGCTGGCACCCCATCAATTCGGATAGTCGGTGCGCCAGCGCGGCGTCGTAGATGCCCAAGTCGTGGTTTGAGATCATGATCATTGCGTAGCGCGGATACTTCGCCAACGCGGCCCGGGTCTTCTCGACCCCTTCGAACCTCACGTCTGGACTCCTGAAGAAGTTAGACGGGTCTAAAGCGTCGGTTATCTCCGTGAATGACTTTCTCAGCACGGTGCCGGTGACCAGCGTTGCGGCAGTCGCATATGGCTTCCGCCCCGCTTGCAGTAGCTGGGGGATGGATATCCGTATCGAGAAAGGCACGTTCTCGCGGCGTTCCAGGCTGGTACTCGTTCGGTGCATCCAACGTGAAAGCCGCTGCAGACGAAAAGATTTCACGGCTTCAAAGCCCGCTGCGCACTGCAGTTTGATCATGCGCCGCATGATCTCAAGATTCTGCTGTGTCGCCATTGCTATGTTCGCCTCCAGGGGCGTCAGATCACTCTGTCGTTCGGGCGCCAAATCGCCGGTGATGAACTGAGAGTCGTAGAGCGCCGCCAGTTCGTCGACGGCATGGTTGAAAATATGCCGATAACGTGTCAGCTCCACCGCTGGCTGGGAGTCAAGAGGGAAGAATCCGAGCGCGACCGAGGTCCGATCATCGAAGAGTTGCTGAAAATGGCTAAGTTTCGAGAGGTAACTGGGTTTCGTCGATGCCATGTTAACTCCCTGTCGAGTCGCGACTCTCCCGATGTTAGCGCGATGCCGGCGGGAATGGTTCAGGCGTTGTCGGCATTGGACCGGGGGAACCCGCCGCCCTGCGGGAAGAGCGGGAACACGACGTCGTCGAGTTTCTCGGCGTCGCCGGCGGTCCGGTTCACCGTCGCGCCCCAGATGTTGCCGTCCGGTGACACCGCCAGCGACCAGGCGTGGCCGCGGGTGTCCTGACGCACCACCTCAGGGTCGCCGGTCACCGCACCGGTGGCCTGGGCTAGCCGCACCGCCACGGTTTGTTTGGTGTTGACCAGGTTCACCAGCACGGTGCCGTCCAGTGCTACGCACCCCGCCACTCCCGGGCGGTCCGGCCAGGTCCACACCGTGGTGGCCTTGCCGTCGGAACCGATGCGCTGGAGCCGGTCGCCCGCCGGGGCGCGGTCGGTGACGTAAAGCGCCCTATCGGCCGCGTCGATGCACATGCCGCCACCGGCACCCATCCCGCTCAGCGCCGTAGTCGGAGGTGCCTGCCCGACCGTCGTCGGCTGCTCGATCCGGATTACCTTGCCGGCCAACGAGTTCGGGTCGGCGGCCAGTCCGGGGTTGCCGGCGTCGCCGGTCTGAACGACCAGTGTTGTCGGGCTGCTGAAGAGCAGTGAACCGGTATTGCCGAAAGCACCCTTGGGAATTCCGGTCAACAGGTCCTTGGGCGCGTCACCGTCGGCGATGCGGATCACCCGGTTATCGGTCGGAGTGCTGATATAGGCATACATCAGCCGGTCCTGTTCGTAGGTGGGCGACAGCGCGATGTCCATCAACCCACCGTCACCGCTGCCATCCACACCGATGACCAGTTTCACCTTCGGTTCGGCGCTCACCGACACCTCCTTGATCGCGCCCGTGGTGCGCTCGGCGACGAGGGCGGTCTTGGCGTCGGAGCCCATGATGAGCCCGCTGGTGGATTCCAGGCAGCCCTGCATCACGCCGGGAGCAGGGCAGGCCTTAGGGAACGGCTTGGCGGGCAATGGTGGTGGCGGGGGTGGGGTGGACGGCTGACCCGGTCCCATCTCGGGCGGGGTGGTGAACGGTTGAGACACCGCGTTGTCGAAACGTGCGCAACCGGAGGCGGCACCAAGTGCCAGTGCCGCGCATAGTGCGGCCAGGCTCCCGGTGATCGGTCGACGCATTCGCATGCCCGTCAGGTTACGGACCCGGCGTCGATATCCGCCACGGCGCCGGTCGGGCGTAGATTTCGCTGGATATTCCAGGGGAGATATTGCGCGGCGTATGAGCGGCGCAAATCCACGGTTTGAGCCGATTTGGACTTACGCTGGCGGGTGTGACGAGCCAGAACCCCGACCCCGGCTGGCAGCGGCCCGAGGATTCCCCGGTACGGCCGGCGTCGGCGCGGCTGGTCGATCCTGAGGACGACCTCGCTGCGGCGACCTACGGTGGCGACTTCGAGACCACAAAAATCCCGCCCTTCGGCGCGCCGGCCGCTCCGGCCGGGTCAATTCCCGAACCAACCCCGTCGAGCACCGCGTACGGCCTGCTCCATGACCCCGAACCGCTGCCCTATGTCCAACCGGTACCCGATATCAGCCATCAGTCGGCGGCACCGGTGGCGATCGCCCCCGTCGACGCGGAGAAACACGCCAAGACGGCCGGGCGGCGCGGCACCCAGGACCTGGGTCTGCTGCTGCTGCGGGTAAGTCTGGGCGTGGTGTTCATCGCCCATGGCCTGCAGAAGGCCTTCGGGTGGTGGGGCGGGTCGGGCCTGGATGGTCTCAAGGGCGCACTGACCGAGGCCGGGTATCAGCATGCCGGCCTGCTCACCTACGTCGCGGCAGGCGTGCAGATCGCCGCAGGCGTGCTGCTGGTGCTCGGGCTGTTCACTCCGGTGGCCGCGGCCGCGGCGCTGGCATTCCTGGTCAACAGCGTGTTGGTGACGTTCTCAGCCCAACAAAAGAACGGCGGACTGTTCGTCTTAGGCTCCGATGCCGAGTACCTGTTGGTTCTGGTCGCGGTGGCGGCGGCGATCATCCTGGTGGGGCCGGGCCGCTACGGCTTCGACGGTGGACGTGGCTGGGCTCGCCGACCCTTCATCGGGTCCTTCCTGGCACTGTTACTGGGCGCCGGCGGCGGCGTCGCGGCCTGGCTGTTCCTGCACGGCATCAACCCCTTCGCCTGATCCGCCCCACTGCCGGGAGGGTCGCGTTATCGGCGATAAGGGTTGGGCACTCGGCCGCCGCTGGCCTCGGCAAGTCGGGGCAGCGTCGCGAACGTGACCGCCGGTAACGCCACCTCATCGCCACTTACCCGGCAGGCCCGTGCCCACCCACCCCTGGTGAATTTCAAGCCCTCGATCTCCGGCCACGGCACCGTCCGACTGCTCAGCAGGCCCCGGGCCGTGACGTCGTCGTGGTCGGCTACGGTGCGCAGCCGCTCGATCGCCACCGAGGCGAGCGCGGGAATGAGCAGCAGCGCCAAGGCCCCTGTCCCGAGCAGCGGGATAAACACCAGAACGCTCAGGGCGAGGAAGCCGGATGCGAAATGCGCCATCGGCGAGATCCGGATCACCGTCGCTTTCGTCGCTGGTTTGCTGGTCTCGGCGGTGGCCATCACAGCATCATGTCACCGGTGCGGACCGAACCGACTCGGACTCGACATTTGACGCTTGACCTGTGCCGGGACTACTCTCTGCAACTATGACATCCGGCGGAAAGCTCGTAGTAGTAGGTCAGCGCGTTGGTGCCGCGCTCGTCCCCGCCCGGGTCTAGCCACACGCACCAGCGCGCAACCCTCGTACAGCTGACCATGCTGACGGGGGTTTTTTCTTGCCAAACCAACAGGGCCAAACCAACAGGGCCAAACCAACAGAGCCGAACCAACAACGAGGATATCGAGGAAACCAGTGAGCGCACCGACCACGCGAGCGCCCGAGCCGTCGACCCACGCCGCCGGAACCATCGCCGACGAAGCCCGCAACGGGCGTAAGCACGCCAAGGGCGTCCCGGCCCAACAGCTCACCGGCGCCGAGGCGGTAGTCAAGTCGCTGGAGGAACTCGGCGTCGAGTTGATCTTCGGCATCCCCGGCGGCGCGGTGCTGCCCGTCTACGACCCGCTGTTCGATTCCACGAAGCTGCGCCACGTCCTGGTCCGACACGAGCAGGGCGCCGGGCACGCCGCCAGTGGCTACGCCCACGTCACCGGCAAGGTCGGCGTCATGATGGCCACCTCCGGTCCGGGCGCAACGAATCTGGTCACCGCACTGGCCGACGCCCAGATGGACTCGATTCCGGTGGTCGCGATCACCGGCCAGGTGGGCCGCAGCCTGATCGGCACGGACGCATTCCAGGAGGCCGATATCACCGGCATGACGATGCCGATCACCAAGCACAACATCCTGGTTCGCGACGGAGATGACATCGCCCGGTCGCTCGCCGAGGCATTCCATATTGCCTCCACCGGCCGGCACGGTGCCGTGCTGGTCGACATCCCCAAGGATGTGCTGCAGGGCCAGTGCACGTTCGCCTGGCCGCCCGAGCTGGACCTGCCCGGATACAAGCCCAACACCAAACCGCACAGCCGCCAGATCAAGGAGGCCGCCAAGCTGATAGTCGCGGCCCGCAAGCCGGTGCTGTATGTCGGCGGCGGCGTGATTCGCGGTGAGGCGTGCGAGGAACTGTTGGAACTGGCCGAGCTGACCGGTATCCCGGTGGTCACCACGCTGATGGCGCGCGGGGCGTTCCCGGACAGTCACCGCCAGAATCTCGGTATGCCGGGTATGCACGGCACCGTCGCCGCGGTGGCCGGCCTGCAGAAGAGTGATCTGCTGATCACCCTCGGTGCCCGCTTCGACGACCGGGTGACCGGCAAGCTGGACTCCTTCGCGCCCGGTGCCAAGGTGATTCACGCCGATATCGACCCGGCCGAGATCGGCAAGAACCGCCATCCCGATGTGCCGATCGTCGGCGATATCAAAGCTGTCATCGCCGAATTGATCGAGGTGCTGCGCAAGGACCGCGGCGGGGACGACCGGATCGGCAACGAGGGCGTCGAGGATCCCGACCTGGCCGGCTGGTGGTCCTATCTCGACGGGCTGCGCGAAACCTATCCGCTGAGTTGGGATCCGCAGACCGATGGCAGCCTCAGCCCGGAGTACGTGATCTCCGAACTCGGCAAGATCGCCGGGCCGGATGCCATCTATGTCGCCGGCGTGGGTCAGCACCAGATGTGGGCCGCACAGTTCATCGCCTATGAGAAGCCGCGCACCTGGCTGAACTCCGGTGGTCTGGGCACCATGGGCTACGCCGTCCCGGCGGCCATGGGCGCCAAGATGGCCTGCCCGGACGCCGAGGTGTGGGCGATTGACGGCGACGGCTGCTTCCAGATGACCAATCAGGAATTGGCCACCTGCGCGGTCGAGGGTGTGCCGATCAAGGTGGCGCTGATCAACAACGGCAACCTCGGCATGGTCCGGCAGTGGCAGACGCTGTTCTACGGCGAGCGCTACAGCCAGACCGACCTGTCCACCCACAGCCGCCGCATCCCCGATTTCGTCAAGCTCGCCGAGGCGCTGGGATGTGTCGGATTGCGTTGTGAGCGAGCCGAAGACGTCGACGACGTGATTAATCAGGCGCGAGCCATCAACGACCGGCCCGTGGTGATCGACTTCATCGTGGGTGCCGACGCCCAGGTCTGGCCGATGGTCGCCGCCGGAACCGGCAACGATCAGATCATGGCGGCGCGCAATATCCGTCCGCTGTTTGATGAGGACAACTCCGAGGGGCGCGCCTGATGTCCACTTCTTCTGATCCAAGGACGGTCACCCACACCCTGTCGGTCCTCGTCGAGGACAAGCCCGGCGTGCTGGCGCGCGTCTCGGCATTGTTCTCCCGGCGCGGCTTCAACATCGAGTCCCTGGCCGTGGGTGCCACCGAGCACAAGAACATGTCCCGGATGACGATCGTGGTCACCGCCGAGGAGACCCCGCTCGAGCAGATCACCAAACAGCTCAACAAGTTGATCAACGTCATCAAGATCTTCGAACATGAAGATGGCAACATGGTGGCGCGCGAGTTGTGGCTGATCAAGGTTCGCACCGACACTGCGAACCGCAGCCAGGTGATCGAGGCGGCAAATCTGTTCCGCGCCAAAGTCATCGACGTCTCTACCGAGTCGCTGACGATCGAGGCGACCGGTACGCAGGAAAAGCTGCACGCGCTGCTTCGGGTGCTTGAGCCCTACGGCATCCGTGAACTCGTGCAGTCCGGTGTGGTAGCACTGTCGCGTGGTCCGCGCGGCATGACGAACTCGAAATAGCAGTACCAACCAAAAACAGAAGGAAATTCACCGTGGCTTCAACCGGAATCGAGATGTTCTACGACGACGATGCCGACCTGTCGATCATTCAGGGTCGCAAGGTCGGGGTCATCGGCTATGGCAGCCAGGGCCACGCGCACTCACTGAGCCTGCGCGACTCCGGTGTCCAGGTGAAGGTGGGCCTGAAAGAGGGTTCCAAGTCCCGCGAGAAGGTCGCCGAGCAGGGCCTCGAGGTCGACACTCCGGCCGAGGTGGCCAAGTGGGCTGATGTCATCATGCTGCTGGCGCCCGACACCGCGCAGGCAGCGATCTTCCTTAACGACATCGAGCCCAACCTGAAGGGCGGTGACGCGCTGTTCTTCGGCCACGGCCTCAACATCCACTTCGGTCTGATCAAACCGCCCGCCAACGTGACGATCGGCATGGTGGCGCCGAAGGGTCCGGGTCACCTGGTGCGTCGGCAGTTCGTCGACGGCAAGGGTGTGCCGTGTCTGGTGGCCGTCGAGCAGGATCCCACCGGCGAGGGTGTCGCGCTGGCACTGTCGTATGCCAAGGGCATTGGCGGCACCCGGGCCGGGGTCATCAAGACCACGTTCAAAGATGAGACCGAGACTGACCTCTTCGGTGAGCAGGCCGTGTTGTGCGGCGGCACTGAGGAATTGGTGAAGACCGGCTTCGAGGTCATGGTCGAGGCCGGCTACGCGCCCGAGCTCGCTTACTTCGAGGTGCTCCACGAACTCAAGCTGATCGTGGACCTGATGTATGAGGGCGGGATCGCCCGGATGAACTACTCGGTGTCCGATACCGCCGAGTACGGCGGTTACCTGTCCGGCCCGCGCGTCATCGACGCCGATACTAAGCAGCGGATGCGTCAGATCCTGACCGAGATTCAGGATGGCACCTTCGTCAAGCGGCTCGTCGCCAATATGGAGGGCGGGAATAAGGAGCTTGAGGCGCTGCGCAAGAAGAATGCCGAACATCCCATCGAGGTCACCGGCAAGAAACTGCGCGATCTGATGAGCTGGGTAGACCGGCCGCTGACCGACACGGCGTAGCGCGGCTACGGCGCCAGCGACGGTACCGGCAGTCCGAACTCCCGCTTGAGCACCGTCCGCGCGGCGTAGTAGCCGCTCATCCCGTGTACGCCGCCGCCGGGCGGGGTGGCTGACGAGCACAGATAGGCGTTCGGGATCGGGGTCGTCCACGGGTTGACCCGGGGCGTCGGACCGAGCAGGGCGCGCAGCACGGCGTTACCGCCCACTCCAATGTCGCCGCCGACGTAGTTGGCGTCGTGATCGGCGAGCCGATTGGCCGCAATGCTGCGGGCGGAGACGACGATATCGGAGAAGCCTGGTGCGAAACGCTCGATGATGGCGGTGATGGTGTCGCGCTGATCCACCGACGATCCGGCGGGCACATGCGCGTAGGTCCAGAACGGGCGTCGGCCCGCACTGTCGATACGGCTGGGGTCGGCGGTGAACGATTGCGCGGCCAGCACCATCGGCCACTCGGCGTGCCGCCCCTGCGCGATCTCCTTCTCGGCATAGGCCATCTGGGCGCGGGTGCCACCCAGATGCAGCGTGGCGGTATCTGCCAGTCGCGGATCGGTCCACGGGATGTCCTCGGAAAGAACGAAATCCACTTTCGCCACGCCCGGTCCGAATCGGTAGCGCTGCAGTGCGCGGGTGTAGCGAGTCGGCAGTGCGTCACCGTAGATGCTCAGAAGTGCGGTGGGTGCGGTGTCGTACAGCACGACGCCGGTTGGAGGAGAGGTCACTTCGGTGTCGGTGTGCAGCACGCCGCCATGGGCGCGCAGATCGGCGATCATCGCGTCAGCGATCGCCTGGCTGCCGCCCACCGGAACCGGCCAACCCACCGTGTGCGCCAGCGTCGCCAGCATCAGACCCGCGCCCGCGCCGACAAACGACGGCATCCGCGAAATCGTATGTGCCGCAACGCCGGTGAATAATGCTCGCGCATCCTCGCCGCGAAGGCTTCCCCAGGCAGGGGTGCCCTGCTCAAGCATGCGGCGGGCCAGGTGCACAGCGGCCGGCACATCGGTGGGGATCGAGCGTTTGTCACCGATCAGCAGACCCACCACTGCGGGTGCGTCAGCGACCAGCGGACCCAGCAGGTGCCGCCAGGAATCGCCGTGTTGCAGGCCGGCGCACGTGTGTTCGAGATCGTGGTAGGCCAGCGCGGCCGGACGACTCGGCAGCGGGTTGGCGTAGGAGATGTCCGGAACGATCAGCCCGACGCCGCGGGCGGCGAGGTTGAACTCGGCGAAGAACGGTGACGCCAGGGCCAACGGGTGGATCGCCGAGCAGATGTCGTGGCCGACGCTGGGGGAGTCAGGGTCGGGAAGGGTGCGCGAGCCGCCGCCGAGGGTGGGCTGGGCTTCGAGCACCTGCACGCTCAACCCGGCGCGGGCACAGATGACGGCGGCGCTGAGCCCATTGGGCCCGCTGCCCACCACGGTGACGTCCATCTCTCTCATTCTCCCGCCCACAAGCCGGTGACGACAGCCCATTACGCTGACGGAGTGAGCCTGCCCGTTGTTCTGATCGCCGACAAACTCGCTGAATCGACCGTGGCCGCCCTGGGCGACCAGGTGGAAGTGCGGTGGGTCGACGGCCCTGACCGCCCCAAACTGCTGGCAGCGGTCGTTGATGCCGACGCGTTGCTGGTGCGTTCGGCCACCACCGTCGATGCCGAGGTGATCGCCGCGGCACCCAAGCTGAAGATCATCGCCCGCGCCGGGGTGGGCCTGGACAACGTCGATGTCGATGCGGCCACCGCGGCCGGTGTGCTGGTGGTCAATGCGCCCACCTCCAACATTCACAGCGCCGCCGAGCACGCGATTGCGCTGATGCTGGCTGCCGCCCGGCAGATCCCCGCCGCCGATGCCACCCTGCATGAGCACACCTGGAAGCGCTCGTCGTTCAACGGCACCGAGATCTTCGGCAAGACAGTCGGAGTGGTGGGCCTGGGCCGCATTGGGCAACTGGTCGCCGCGCGACTGGCCGCCTTCGGCACTCACATCATCGCCTACGACCCCTACGTTCCGGCCGCCCGTGCCGCACAGCTTGGTATCGAACTGCTGCCGTTGGATGACGTACTGGCACGCGCCGACTTCATCTCGGTGCACCTGCCCAAGACCAAGGAGACCGCCGGGCTGCTGGGCAAGGAAGCACTGGCCAAGACCAAGCCCGGGGTGATCATCGTCAACGCCGCCCGCGGCGGACTCATCGATGAGCAGGCCCTGGCCGATGCGATCACCAGCGGTCACGTGCGTGCCGTGGGTCTGGACGTGTTCGCCACCGAACCCTGCACCGACAGCCCACTGTTCGATCTGCCGCAGGCAATAGTCACTCCGCACCTGGGTGCGTCGACGTCCGAGGCTCAGGACCGGGCGGGCACCGATGTCGCTGAGAGTGTCAAGCTCGCCATGGCCGGTGAGTTTGTGCCCGATGCGGTCAATGTCGGTGGCGGCGTGGTCAACGAGGAGGTGGCACCCTGGCTGGATCTGGTGCGCAAACTCGGCCTGCTGGCTGGCGTGCTCGGCACCGAGGCTCCCGACAGCCTCTCGGTGCGGGTATGCGGCGAGATCGCGTCCGAAGATGTTGGGATGCTGAAACTTTCGGCACTGCGCGGGCTGTTCGCAACGATGACCGATCAGCAGGTGACGTTCGTCAACGCCCCTGGGCTGGCTGCCGAACGTGGTCTGACCACTGAATTGAGCACGTCAAGCGAGAGCCCCAACCACCGCAGTCTGGTCGAGGTCAAGGTGGTGGCGTCCGATGGTTCGACGGTCACTGTCTCGGGCACGCTATCCGGTCCGCAGGAGGTGCAGAAGATCGTGGCGATCAACGGCCGCAACTTCGATCTGCGTGCCGAGGGTGTGAACCTGATCCTGCACTACGGCGACAAGCCCGGCGTGCTGGGCAAGATCGGCACGCTGCTGGGTAGCGCCGGGGTCAATATCCTTGCTGCCCAGATGAGTCAGGACGCCAGCGGTCCGGGCGCCACCATGATGCTGCGACTGAATCGGGACATACCCGCCGATGTTCGGGCCGCGATCGGTGCGGCCGTCGACGCCGGGACGCTGGAAGTGGTGGACCTGTCGTGAACCGCGCCGACGACGATGCAGCGCGAAGCGATGAGGAGGAGTGGCGCAGATGAAGCTGGCGGTGATTGCCGGTGACGGCATCGGACCGGAGGTCATCGATGAGGCACTGGAGGTCCTCGACGCGGTGCTGCCCGGTGTCGACAAGACCAACTATGACCTCGGAGCGAAGCGCTTCCACGCCACCGGTGAGGTGCTGCCGGTAGGCGTGCTTGATGAGCTGCGTACCCACGATGCGATCCTGCTGGGCGCGATCGGCGATCCGTCGGTGCCCAGCGGGGTACTCGAGCGCGGCCTGCTGCTGAAGACTCGCTTCGAGCTCGACCATCACGTCAACCTGCGCCCGAGCCGGCTTTACGACGGGGTCACCAGCCCACTGGCCGGCGACCCGACGATCGACTTCGTCGTCGTGCGGGAGGGAACCGAAGGTCCCTACACCGGAAACGGCGGCGTGATCCGGTCCGGTACTCCGCATGAGGTGGCCACCGAGGTGAGCCTCAACACCGCGTTCGGTGTCACCCGGGTGGTTCGTTACGCGTTCGATCTCGCGAGCAAGCGGCGCAAGAACCTCACGCTGGTGCACAAGACCAATGTCCTGACCTTCGCCGGCGGCCTGTGGTCACGGGTGGTGGCCGAGATCGGCACCGAGTACCCGGACGTCGAGGTGGCCTATCAGCACATCGACGCGGCCACCATTTACATGGTCACCGATCCGGGCCGGTTCGACGTCATCGTCACCGACAACCTCTTCGGCGACATCATCACCGACCTCGCGGCAGCAGTCAGTGGCGGAATCGGCCTGGCTGCCAGCGGCAATATCGACGCCACCGGAACCAACCCGTCGATGTTCGAGCCCGTGCACGGCAGCGCACCCGATATCGCCGGCAAGGGCATCGCCGATCCGACCGCCGCCGTGATGAGCGTGGCACTGCTGCTGAACCACATCGGTGAAGACGCCGCAGCGGCCCGCGTTGATGCGGCAGTCGCCGACCACCTGGCCACCCGCGGTGATGCGAAACTGTCCACGGTCGAGGTTGGCGCCCGGATCCGGGACCGGCTTTAAGCACTAGGCTCGTGCGAATGCGCCTTGGTCGTATTGCCAGCCCCGACGGGGTCGCCTTCGTCAGTATCGAGGGTGAGGGCGATGCCGCCGTCGCCCGTGAGATCGCCGAGCACCCCTTCGGCACACCCACCTTCACCGAGCGGTCCTGGCCGCTGGCGGATGTGCGCCTGCTGGCGCCCATCCTGGCCAGCAAGGTGGTCTGCATGGGCAAGAACTACCTCGAGCACGTCATCGAGATGGGCGACACGACGGGCCCCGTATCCGAGGACCCGATCATCTTCCTCAAGCCGAACACCTCGATCATCGGACCCGGGATACCGATTCAACTGCCCACCAACGCCTCCCCGGTACATCACGAGGGCGAGTTGGCCGTGGTCATCGGCCGGCCGTGCAAAGACGTCCCGGCTTCCCGTGCGGCCGAGAACATCCTCGGCTACACGATCGCCAACGATGTCTCAGCCCGCGATCAGCAGCAGGCCGACGGGCAGTGGACGCGCGCCAAGGGGCACGACACGTTCTGTCCGCTGGGCCCGTGGATCGTCACCGATCTGGACCCGTCGGACCTGCAGATCCGAACCGAGGTCAACGGCGTGGTGCGCCAGGACAGTCGCACCTCGCTGATGATCCACGACATCGGCGCCATCATCGAGTGGGTGTCGGCGGTGATGACACTGCTGCCCGGCGATCTGATCCTCACCGGAACACCGGCCGGTGTGGGACCGATCGAAGACGGCGACACCGTCAGCATCACCATTGAGGGCATCGGAACACTGACCAATCCCGTGGTCCGGAAAGGCACACGATGAGCAGCGGAGTGCGGGTGCGGTTCTGCCCGTCGCCGACCGGAACCCCGCACGTCGGCCTTGTCCGCACCGCACTGTTCAACTGGGCCTACGCCCGGCACACCGGCGGGGCTTTCGTGTTCCGCATCGAGGACACCGATGCCGCCCGCGATTCCGAGGAGAGCTACGCCGCGATCCTGGACGCGCTGCGGTGGCTGGGACTTGACTGGGACGAGGGCCCGGAAGTCGGCGGGCCGCACGGACCGTACCGGCAATCCCAGCGGGGCGATCTCTACCGCGATGTGGTCGCCCGGCTCGTGGAGTCCGGCGAGGTGTACCCGGCCTATTCAACGCCCGAGGAGGTCGAGGCGCGGCATATCGCCGCCGGCCGCAACCCGAAAATGGGTTACGACAATTTCGACCGCGATCTCACCGAAGCGCAGCTCGCCGCCTACATCGCCGAGGGCCGCAAACCGGTGCTGCGACTGCGGATGCCTGATGAGGACATCAGCTGGGGTGACCTGGTACGCGGTGAGACGACGTTCGCAGCGGGGACGGTGCCGGACTTCGCCCTGACGCGGGCCAACGGGGATCCGCTATACACCTTGGTCAACCCGGTTGACGACGCGCTGATGAAGATCACCCACGTGTTGCGTGGCGAGGACCTGCTGCCGTCGACACCGCGACAGATCGCTCTGCACCGCGCGTTGATCCGGATCGGTGTCGGTGAATGCGTTCCCGAGTACGCCCACTTGCCGACGGTGCTCGGGGACGGCACCAAGAAGCTGTCCAAGCGCGATCCGCAGTCGAATCTGTTCCTGCATCGCGACCGCGGCTTCATTCCCGAGGGTCTGCTCAACTACCTGGCGCTGCTGGGCTGGGGGATCGCCGACGATCACGACGTCTTCAGCCTCGAGGAGATGACGGCGGCCTTCGACGTCATCGACGTCAACTCCAACCCGGCGCGCTTCGATCAGAAGAAGGCCGATGCCATCAACGCCGAGCACATTCGTCGCCTCAGCGAGGCGGACTTCACCGCCAGGCTGCGCTCGTACTTCGCTGACCACGGTTATGACACCGGTCTGGACGAGGCCGGTTTCGGGACCGCCGCCCAGCTGGTGCAGACCCGCATTGTCGTGCTCTCCGATGCGTGGGAGCTGTTGAAGTTCTTCAATGATGACTGCTACGCGATCGACCCCGCGGCGGCGGCCAAGGAACTCGGCGCCGACGCAGCCGGCGTGCTCGACTCCGCGTGCGCGGCACTCGATGGGGTACCGACGTGGAACGCGGCCGGCATCGAGGAGGCCCTGAAGGCCGCACTGATCGACGGGTTGGGGCTCAAACCGCGCAGGGCGTTCGGTCCGATCCGCGTCGCGGTGACCGGTTCGACCGTCAGCCCGCCGCTGTACGAGTCATTGGAACTGCTCGGAAGGGAGCGCAGCCTGGGTCGGCTGCGCGCGGCCCGTGACAGGGCGACATGAGAATCTTTGGTAGTCTGCTGTTCGTCCGTCGATAGCTGGTCTTGACCAGCTGTTATAGGACGCCAATGGGGTATGGTGTAATTGGCAACACAGCTGTTTCTGGTACAGCCATTCTAGGTTCGAGTCCTGGTACCCCAGCAATTATGACGGCAAATGCCGCTGAGATATGCTGGCTCACCGGCGCTCATGTCAGCGCTGCGTTTGGTTCTAGCCCCCGTCGTCTAGCGGCCTAGGACGCCGCCCTCTCACGGCGGTAGCGTGGGTTCGAATCCCATCGGGGGTACTTTTTCCCGTTTCTCTTTCCCCTATCAACGCGACGGGACGCGCAACTCCCTACTGCTGAGGCGCCGTCGAGCCGGCCAACGGCATGGCGGGCATGCCGAGCTTGCGGTGATCCCACGAACGCACCCGGTTCGCGCGGACACGCACCGCGACCCGCTTGTTCATCATCATGTCGACAGCGGGTTTGAGGTCATCGGTGTAGGGACCGTTGTAGCGCTCCCACACGCTGACGCCGACTCTGAAGATGGTGTCGGGGTCGTCGAGGATCTCAGCTGTGCCCTCGAACGAGACGCCACGCAGACTGTCGTAGGTCATGCCATCCTCGATGAGGAAACTCACCCGGGGATTGCGGCGGAGGTTGACCACCTTCTGCGACTTGACCTTCGTCTCGATCCAGATCTCGCCGTCGAGGACGCCGTACCACATCGCGACCAGGTGCGGCTGGCCACCCGCACCGATGGTGGCCATGGTGCCGGTGCGGCTGCGCGCCACGAAATCGGTGATCTCCTCGTCGGTCATGACGATCTGATTGCGCTGTTTGCTTCCCATAATCGTCAGTGTCTCAGGGCGCCCGGCGGTAATCGACACTGCGTCCAGATCGCGTTTCGGCTCTGGAAGACGATCTGGACGCAGACTCGACGATCACAGTCGCCGGGTCAGTGCCTCGGCCGCGGCCAGCAGGTCGGCCGCCCAGCGCTCACCCGGGTGTCGGCCCATCCGGTCGATCGGACCGGAGACCGACACCGCCGCGATCACCACGCCGTTGCGGTCGCGCACCGGGGCAGAGACACTGGCGACACCGGGTTCGCGTTCGGCTGCGCTCTGCGCCCAGCCGCGGCGGCGAACCTCGGCCAGGCTGCGTTCGGTGAATTTCGCCGATCCCAGCACCGACTGCCGAGTGACGGGATCGGCATAGGCGAGCAGCACCCGGGCGCCCGAGCCCGCCGTCATCGGCAGGCGTGCCCCGAGTGGCACGGTATCGCGAAGGCCCGCGGGTGGATCCAGCGTCGCAACGCATACCCGCGTGGTTCCTTCCCGGCGGTAGAGCTGGACGCTTTCCCCGGTGATCTCGCGGAGTCCGGGCAGTACAGCGGCTCCGGCTTCCAGCAGTGGATCGTTGACGTGAGCGGACAACTCCGACAGCGCCGGGCCCAACCGCCACTGGCCGGCATCGTCGCGGGCGAGTAGTCGGTGGAACTCCAGGCCGGCGGCCAACCGATGCGCCGTCGCCCGCGGCAGGCCGGTGCGTTCGCAGAGTTCGGCCAGCCCGCACTGGGACCGGGCGACCGCGTGCAGCACACCCACCGCTTTGTCGAGGACGCCAATGCCGCTATCCTGTCTCATATCGAGATACTAGCGTCCCAGATAGTGAGATTGCGAGAGTCGGGCCATGGCTGTCAAACCAAGAACCCTTCCGGAGAAGGTGTGGGCGGATCACGTCGTCGCCGCCGGCGGTGCCACCGAACCAGATCTGATCTACATCGATCTGCACCTCATCCATGAGGTCACCAGCCCGCAGGCCTTCGACGGTCTGCGACTGGCGGGCCGGACCGTGCGGCGCACTGATTTGACCCTGGCCACCGAGGACCACAATGTGCCGACAGTCGATATCGACAAGCCGATAGCCGACCTGGTGTCGCGCACCCAGGTGGAGACACTGCGTCGCAACTGCGTGGAGTTCGGCATCCGACTGCACCCGATGGGTGACCCCGAACAGGGCATCGTGCATGTGGTGGGTCCGCAGTTGGGCCTCACCCAACCCGGGATGACGATCGTCTGCGGTGACAGCCACACCTCGACCCACGGCGCATTCGGCGCGCTCGCCATGGGTATCGGCACCTCGGAGGTTGAGCATGTGCTCGCCACCCAGACCCTTCCGCTGCGTCCGTTCAAGACGATGGCGGTCAATGTCGACGGGCCACTGCCCCCCGGAGTGACGGCCAAGGACCTCATCTTGGCGGTGATCGCCAAGATCGGCACCGCCGGTGGTCAGGGTCACGTCATCGAGTACCGCGGCAGCACCATCGAATCACTGTCGATGGAAGGTCGGATGACGGTCTGCAATATGAGCATCGAAGCCGGTGCCAGGGCCGGGATGGTGGCGCCCGATGAGACGACGTATGGATACCTGCGCGGGCGCCCCTACGCGCCAACCGGAGCACAGTGGGACTCGGCGGTTGCGGCGTGGGATCTGCTGAGCACCGATGAGGGTGCGGAGTTCGACACCGAGATCTACATCGACGCGACGACGCTGAGCCCCTTCGTGACATGGGGCACCAACCCCGGGCAGGGTGTACCCCTGTCGGGATCGGTGCCCGACCCCGAGCTCATGCTCAGCGACGCCGAGCGGCAGGCGGCGGAGAAGTCGTTGACCTACATGGACCTGAGGCCGGGAATGCGGATGCGCGATATTGCCGTCGACACCGTATTCGTCGGCTCCTGCACCAATGGCCGTATCGAGGACCTCCGCGCGGTGGCCGAGGTGTTGCGCGGTCGCCAGGTGGCTGACGGAATCCGGATGCTGATTGTGCCCGGATCGATGCGGGTGCGTGCGCAGGCGGAATCGGAGGGGCTCGGTGAGATCTTCACCGCTGCCGGGGCGCAGTGGCGGCAGGCGGGCTGCTCGATGTGCCTGGGGATGAATCCCGACCAACTCGCGCCGGGCCAGCGGTGCGCGTCGACGTCGAACCGCAACTTCGAGGGCCGCCAGGGCAAGGGCAGCCGCACGCATCTGGTGTCTCCGGCGGTCGCCGCCGCCACCGCGGTGCGCGGCACGCTGTCCTCGCCGGCTGATCTCGGCATCACAGGAAACTGAGGAGAGCACGCATGGAAGCCTTCAACACCCACACCGGCATCGGTGTGCCGCTGCGTCAGTCGAATGTCGATACCGACCAGATCATCCCGGCGGTATACCTGAAGAGCGTCTCGCGCACCGGTTTCGAGGACGGTTTGTTCGCCGCGTGGCGCAACGATCCCTCCTTCATCCTGAATCTGAGCCCCTTCGATCGCGGCTCGGTATTGGTCGCGGGCCCGGATTTCGGTACCGGTTCCTCACGCGAGCATGCGGTCTGGGCGCTGATGGATTACGGCTTCCGGGTCGTCATCTCGTCTCGCTTCGCCGATATCTTCCGGGGCAACGCGGGCAAGGCCGGCCTGTTGGCGGCCGAAGTCGCACAAGATGATGTCGAACTGCTGTGGAAGCTCATCGAAGAGCATCCGGGGTTGGAAATCACCGTCAATCTCAAAGACCGAACCATCTCTGCCGGAACGGTTGTGGTGGGATTCGCGATTGACGACTACACCGCCTGGCGATTGTTTGAAGGACTCGACGATATCGGTCTTACGCTGCGGAAACTTCCTGAAATTGAAGCGTTCGAAGCCGCGCGGCCGAGCTGGAAACCGGGTATCGCATCGGTCTGATTTCAGTCCAGCTATTCGGCGAAGCTGTGCTTCGCAACGGCCGTCGCACAACCGGAACATCCGCTCACGGGCGCGAAAAGTGCCAAAAAATTTCTTTGATCTTTTTGCTGTAAATGCGCGTGGCTCATGGATATCTGCGTTTTGAGGGTTTACCGTGTTCTCCAGTCGGTCCAGAGCGGACCACTGTTTCGGAGGATGTGAATGAACAAAGCAGAGTTGATCGAGGTTCTCACGGCAGAGCTTCAGTCTGATCGCCAGACGGCGACCAGAGCCGTTGAGGAATTGGTCGACGCCATCGTGCGCGCTGTGCATAAGGGTGACAGCGTGACAATCACCGGCTTCGGTGTGTTCGAACGGCGTCACCGCGCCGCACGTGTCGCTCGTAACCCACGCACCGGTGAAACGGTGAAGGTTAAGCCGACGTCTGTACCCGCGTTCCGTCCGGGTGCGCAGTTCAAAGCAATTGTCTCTGGTGCTCAAAAACTCTCCGCTGAAGGTCCCGCTGTAAAACGAGGCGCCGCTGATGGCGCAGTTAGGAAGTCTGCTGTGGCTGTAAAGAAAGCTGTGAAGAAGTCCCCCGCCAAGAAGGCCGCTGCGAAGCGAGTCGTCAAGAAGGCCGCTGCCAAGCGCGTCGTCAAGAAGGCCGTTGCCAAGCGCGTCGTCAAGAAGGCCGTGCGGAAGGCCGCAGTCAAGAAGGCCGTTCGCAAGACCGCCGCTAGAAAGGCTGTCAAGCGGGTCGTCCGGAAGGCTGCTGTTAAGCGTGTCGTCAAGAAGGCCGCTGCCAAGCGGGTCGTCAAGAAGGCCGTTCGCAAGACTGCCGCTAAGAAGGCTGTCAAGCGGGCCGTCAAGAAGGCTCCGGCCCGCAAGGCTGTCAAGAAGGCTGTCAAGCGGGCCCCGGCCCGCAAGGCCGCAAAGAAGGCTCCGGCCAGGGGTCGTCGCTAAGCTCTAACAACAAAACGCCGCGGGCCCATCGGGTCCGCGGCGTTTTGTTGTTCAGGTACTGGATCTGGTGGCCAGTGGGCTGGCGAGATGGTCGGCAGCAATAAGCCGGCCGGCTGCCAACGACAGGATCCAGGTACTGCCCTTGCGGTTGCGCGACAGGTCCGGTCGGACATCGTCGCGCGAACACCACCAGTCGATCAGGTAGGGGATCACCCTGCCCTGCGTGCAGATCACCGGCGTCCCCCCGAGTGCGGCGATCTCCAGAACTCGGCGGCGCGCAGCCTTGGGGTCGGCGGCGTAGGCCTCCTCGGTCAGTTCGGGTTCCAACGAGATCGTCACATCCATTTCCCGTGCCAACGGCTCCACGGTTTGGGCGCAGCGAACCCGATCGGCGGCGTAGACGTCGGATGCTCCGAATGCCAGAAGTTGCGGTACCAGCGATTCCGCTTGGGCGCGGCCCTTGGCATCCAGTGGCCGATTGCGGTCGTCGCCCTTATAACGGGACTTCCGGCCTGCGGTTCCGTGACGGACGATCAGAATGCTCTGGGTATCAGCCGGCAATTTGGCGAAGCGCGTGACCATCTTGCGGTCGGTCCGGTAGGTCAGCCGCTCGGACGCCTCCGGGGCCGGCAACCACACCAGTTGATCGACTTCGTCGCCCGGAACGAACTCGCCGCCGTGGCCGCGGGCCACCCAGTAGTGGACGATTTTGGTGCCGTCCGGGATCGGATAGCCCACCACGCCCAGACGCCGACCCAGATGTGCGCGCTGACCGGTTTCCTCGAAGATCTCGCGCACTGCGGCAACCGGTTCGGTCTCGCCGGGATCGACTTTTCCCTTCGGCAGTGACCAGTCGTCGTATCGGGGGCGGTGGACGACGGCTATCCGCGGGTCACCGGTGTCCGGATCCGGCTGCCAGAGCACCGCCCCCGCCGCCAATACGGGTTCACCGGATTTCCCATCCTTCGATGTCGTCACGAGTGTTGTCGGTTATCTCGAACTGCAGTTGAATTCAGGGCCGATCGCTTTCACGACTGCCGATGCTTTTCCATCAGCCATACCTGATGGTCCCGAACCTGGCGACCGTCCCGCGGTGCCGCGGTCCATTTGCCGTCGGAGCCGAGTTCCCAGCAGCGGGTCGACGGATGCATGGCGGACTCGAACACCTCGTCGAGGTACCCGGTCAGTCTGCGGTCCTTGACCTGTGCCATGACCTCGACTCGGCGGTCGAGGTTGCGATGCATCATGTCGGCGCTGCCGATCCAGAACTCGTCAATCGCCTCAAAGTGCATGACGCGGGAATGTTCCAGGAACTGGCCGAGAATCGAGCGGACCGTGATGTTCTCCGAGAAGCCTTCGACGCCCGGACGTAATGCGCAGATTCCGCGTACGACAATCTCGATGCGGACCCCGGCCTGGGATGCGCGGTAGAGGCCATCGATGATCCCCTCGTCGACGATAGCGTTGGCTTTGATCCGGATTCGTCCAGTCCTGCCCTCGCGGTGCGCGGCGGTCTCCCTCTCGATGCACTCCAGGATTCCCTTCCGGATGCCCTCCGGGGCCACCAGCAGGTTGCGATAGCCCACCTTGCGCGAATAGCCGGTGAGCGAGTTGAACAGGTCGGTGAGATCCGCGCCGATATCGGGCGACGCCGTCAGCAGACCGACATCCTCGTAGAGCCGAGCGGTTTTCGGGTTGTAGTTGCCGGTCCCGATATGGCAGTAGCGCCGGATGGTCGACCCCTCGCGCCGCACCACCAGGCAGGTCTTGCAGTGGGTTTTGAGTCCGACGAGTCCGTACACCACGTGGACGCCGGCGTCTTCCAGCGCGCGTGCCCACTTGATGTTGGCCTGCTCGTCGAAGCGCGCCTTCAGTTCGACCAGGGCAACCACCTGCTTGCCGGCTGCGGCTGCCTCGATCAAAGCGTTGACGATCGGCGAATCACCTGAGGTTCGGTACAGCGTCTGCTTGATCGCCAGCACATGTGGATCGGCGGCGGCCTGTTCGATGAATCGCTGCACACTGGTGGAGAACGACTCGTAGGGATGATGCACCAGCACGTCCCCGTCGCGCAGGGTGGCGAAGATGCTCTTCGGTGTCTCGCGTTCGGCGAAGGCGGGGTTGGTGGCCGGCACGAAAGGCGGATCCTTGAGCGCTGGGCGATCGACGGCGTAGACCTGCCACAGCGCCGAGAGATCCAGGAGTCCGGGTAACTGCACCACGTCCCCGGGGTCAACGTCGAGTTCGCGTAGCAGCAGGCCCATCATGTGTTCGGACATCTCACCGGAGATCTCCAGGCGCACCGGCGGACCGAAGCGTCGGCGGGCCAGTTCGCGTTCCAGTGCCTGCAGCAGATCTTCGTCGCGGTCCTCGACGTCCATGTCGGCGTTACGGGTGATCCGGAACGCGTGGCGATCGACGATTTCCATGCCCGGGAACAGTGCCGGCAGGAACGCGGCGATGAGTTCTTCCATCGGCAGGAAGCGGATGGTCTCGGTTTGGCCGTCGGTGCTGTTGAGCCGGACGAATCGGTCGACGTTGTCCGGCACCTTCACCCTGGCGAAGTGCTGACCGCCGTCCTCCGGGGATTTAACGGTGACTGCCAGGTTCAAGCTCAGCCCGCTCACGAACGGGAACGGATGGGCCGGGTCCACGGCGAGCGGGGTCAGGACCGGGAACACCTGCTCCTGGAAGTATTTCGACAGATCGGCACGTTCGGCATCGGACAGATCAGCCCAGCCGATGAACTCAATGCCCTGCTCGGCAAGCGCCGGTCGAACCGAGTCCAGGAACACCAGCGCGTGCCTGGTGGCCAGTTGTCCGATGCGGTCTTCGAGACGGCGCAGTTGCTCGCGCGGGGTGAGTCCGTCAGCGGAGCGGACCGTCAAGCCCATCTCATCGCGTCGCTTGAGGCCGGCAACCCGAACCATGTAGAACTCGTCCATGTTGGAGGCGAAGATCGCCAGGAATTTGGCTCGTTCCAGCAGCGGAAGGGAGGTGTCGGCGGCCAGTGCCAGCACCCGGGCGTTGAAGTCCACCCAGCTCAGCTCGCGATTGAGATAGCGCTCCTCGGGCAGAGGGTTGTCGATGGCCTCCGCGGTGGTCGCCGGCGGGGCCTCGGGAGCTCGGGACTGGGTCTCGGCCTCGGTCATTGCACCATCATCCCCCATGCCTGCCTCGCGAGGACAACTGCCACTAAATGTTCACCAACCTCATGTTCACCAAGCTCCCGGCTCGGTCAGACGATGGCCTTAGCCGTCGTCGGTCCGACACCCAGCACCCGCGCCACAGCAAGATCCTCGGGTGTGTCGATATCGCATCGCAGACCCGGCCAGGCGCCGGTGAGCTCGACGGCTCCGGAATCCTGATGCCGTGACGCCGAATCTGGGCCGAATCGAGGCTGAGGATTCACACCGAATGCGAACAATGCCGCGGTGCCGCTGCCTTGCCGATCGGCCACGAAACTTCGTGGATGCCGGCGAGCCAGTGTCAACGCCTCGTGCAGCTCCGTTGTTTTCAGTGCTGGTAGATCACCTTGCAGTACGACGATATTCGACATCGTCTGTATGAGGGACTCATACGCCGCCAGCACGGCATTGTTCAACGGGTCGGGGTGGCGCGCCGGGGTGGGGTCAGCAAGCACAATCGCGCCCAACTCACGGGCCGCGGCGGCCGCCGTGAGGTCCGGTGTCACCACGGTGACTGATCCGACTCCCGCGACGGCCTGGGCGGCGGCGATGGTGTCGATGAGCATCGCGAGGACGACGCGTTCGCGTGCATCCGCCGAGAAAAGAGTTGCCAGTCGGGTCTTGGCCGCAGAGAGGCGTTTGACGGCGATGATCAGGCCGACATCAGGCTCACCGCTCATGGTCGCCATCCTGCCAGCGCCACCGTGATTAGGTTGACGGGCGTCCCTGTCGATAGCGCATTTATCGACAAGGGCCAGGGATGGCCGCGCAGAGGTGGAGTGTGAGATGAGTGGCTCGCTGGGAACGGCGGCGGTTATGGGTGCCGGCGCATGGGGCACCGCCGTGGCCAAGGTGCTGGCCGACGCCGGAAGGGACGTCAGGCTGTGGACCCGCCGGCCGGAGGTGGCCGACGAGATCAACACCTCCCGGATCAACGGCGGTTACCTGCCCGGTGTTCTGCTGCCATCCTCGATCCGGGCCACCGCTGACCCGGCTCAGGCACTCGACGGGATGAGAACTGTGCTGTTGGCTGTGCCATCGCAGACGATGCGGGGACACCTCGAGGTATGGCGGGGGGATATCGCGACCGGAGCGACATTGGTCAGCCTGGCCAAGGGCATTGAACTCGGCACATGTCTTCGGATGAGCGAGGTGATCGTCGCTGTGACGGGTGTGGAATCAGGTCAGGTCGCGGTGGTGTCCGGACCGAATCTGGCCGGCGAAGTCGCCGCAGAGCAACCCACTGCGACGGTGGTTGCGTGCGCGGACCCCGGCCGGGCAGTTGCTTTGCAACGTGCGCTGGACACCGGATATCTGCGGCCCTACACCAACTCGGACGTGGTGGGCACCGAGATTGGCGGGGCATGCAAGAACGTCATCGCGCTTGCTTGCGGGATGGCCGCGGGGGCGGGCTTGGGCGAGAACACCGCCGCAGCCATCATCACGCGTGGGTTGGCAGAGATCATGCGGTTGGGAATTGCGTTGGGCGCCAAAGTTACAACACTCGCCGGACTCGCCGGGGTGGGTGACCTAGTGGCCACCTGCACCTCGATCCAGTCGCGCAATCGCGCCTTCGGTTACCGGCTCGGCCGCGGCGATGACGTGGCGGCGGTGATACAGGCCACCGAAGCCCATGTCGCCGAGGGTTTCACCTCGTGTACGTCGATCCTGGAATTGGCATCCCGCTATGACGTTGAGATGCCGCTGACCGATGCTGTGAACCAGGTATGCCACAAAGGTTTGTCCGTCGACGAGGCGGTGGCATTGCTTTTGGGCCGCAGAACCAAAGCAGAGTGAGACGATGATCCAGGGTGATGGCACTCAGCGCTACGGCGATTCCACGCGCACCGTCAAAGCGGTTGATAGCGAGGCGATTCCGGGTCAGCCGCTGAGCCCGATCCCGGTGCCGGCATCGGCCTATCACCTCTCCGATGATGAGGGCTCCGAGCCGCACGTATACGGTCGTTACTCCAATCCCACCTGGAGCCGGCTGGAGTCGGCACTGGCGGACCTGGAAGCGGCGCGCTCGGCACTGGTCTTCGGTTCCGGAATGGCCGCGATCACCGCGACCCTGCGCGTCCTGGCCAGACCGGGCTCGGTGCTTGTCGTTCCCGCCGACGGCTACTACCAGGTACGTCGTTATGCGCGGGAAAGTCTTGCTCCCCTGGGTGTTACGGTGCGCGAGGCGACGGCCGCACAGTTGTGCGAGGCTGCCGAGACCGCTGACGTGGTGCTGGCCGAGACGCCGACGAATCCGGCGCTGGATGTGGTGGATCTGGGCCGGCTCGCCGGAATCTGTCGTAGTCGCGGGAGTCGACTGGTGGTGGACAACACCACCGCGACCCCGCTTGGGCAGCAGCCATTGTCGCTCGGTGCCGATCTGGTGGTGGCCAGCGCCACCAAAGCGCTTGCCGGACACAGTGATCTGCTCGCCGGGTACGTCGCCGGCGGTGAGCCCGACCTGATGGCGGCGATCGAACGGGAGCGGTTGCTGGCCGGGCCGATTCTCGGTGCATTTGAGGCCTGGCTGCTGATGCGCAGTATCGGCAGCCTCGGGTTGCGCTTCGATCGGCAGTGCCAGAATGCACTGGCATTGGCCGTGGAACTCGCAAGCCACCCGCGGGTGCGTACGGTGCGTTATCCGGGATTGCCCACTGATCCGTCCTATCCGATCGCCATCACCCAGATGTATCGATTCGGCGGCCTGGTGTCGATTGAACTCGCTGATGCCGGGGCCGTGCAGGCGCTGGTTCGACACAGTGACCTGCTGGTGGCGGCAACCAGTTTCGGCGGCATCCACACCTGCGTGGATCGCAGGGAACGGTGGGGCGACGAGGTGCCCAGCGGATTCGCCCGGATCTCAGCGGGAATCGAGGACACCGCCGATCTGGTGGCCGACGTCCGGCGGGCGCTGGACGCGCGCTGAGGCGACAGCTACCTGGGAACGGCGAAGTTGCCGTGCGAGACCAGGTGCCATTCGCCGTCCACGCGGATAAACGTACTCAGGAAAGGGCTGGGCGTTGCGGGGAACTTCTGACCGTCCACGCGCAGGTCGGTACTCGCGGTATAGGTGGCGGTCAAGGTGTCTCCGAACCGCCAGCCCGTGATGGGGTCGAGCTTATAGCCATTGAGGTCCGGCAGTCCGGCGATGAAAGTGTCGCGATCCAGGCCACCACCGGTGGTGCGTTGGAGCACGAAGTTGGGTGCGAGGAACTTCTTCAGATCCGCCTGATTCTTTGTGAGAACGCCTTCGAAAAGACGCGTGACCTGGGTGGTGGCCTCGGCATTGCTGGGGATGGCCGGTGCGGAATGGTCATAGGTGGCCGGTTTCGAACACCCGACCACCACCGCTCCGAAAATCACGACGGCGGCAAACGCGGGTGCGAATGTGCGTGACAGCAGCAGGCTGGAGCGCGAGGGCTGGATTTTCATAACGCACACCGTAGCCAACGCGTTCTGTTGCATCGCTAACCGGATGCCGCTGTAGCCTCTCTAGTTTGTGACAGCCCGCCGCCACCGAGCTCGGATCCGCGTCGCCGTCGTCTACGGCGGTCGTAGCTCCGAGCACGCCATATCGTGTGTATCGGCCGGCAGCATCCTGCGCCACCTCGACCCGCAGCGCTTCGAGGTGATTCCGGTCGGCATCACCTCCGACGGGATGTGGCTGCGCACCGATGCGCGCCCCGAGGATCTGGCCATCACCAACCGGCGACTGCCCGCAGTCACAGGTCGATCAGAGACACCGCTGGCTCTGGCCGCCGAGATTCTGGCTTCGGTCGACGTCGTTTTTCCGATCCTGCACGGACCCTATGGGGAGGACGGCACCATCCAGGGATTGTTAGAGCTTGCCAATGTTCCCTACGTCGGCGCCGGGGTATTCGCCAGCGCGGCCGGGATGGACAAGGAGTTCTCCAAGAAGCTGTGCGCTGCCGCCGGCCTGCCGATCGGTGATTACGTCGTGCTGCGTTCCCGGCAGGATGATCCGACCGCGGAAGACGTTGAGCACCTAGGCTTTCCGCTATTTGTGAAACCGGCTCGCGGTGGTTCCTCGATCGGGGTCAGCCGGGTCACCTCGACGGGTGAGCTTCAGTCGGCGATCGCTGAGGCCCGTCGGCACGACCCGAAAGTCATCATCGAAGCTGCGATCGACGGCCGTGAATTGGAATGCGGAGTCCTGGAGTTCCCGGATGGCTCGGTGAAGGCCAGTACCATCGGCGAGATCAAGGTGCCCGGAGTTGGCGTCTACGACTTCGATACGAAATATCTTGATGACGCCGCCGAACTTGACGTACCGGCCGTCCTGGATGGCGCGATCGCTGACGAGTTGCGGCACCTAGCGATTCGTACTTTCACCGCGCTGGACTGCCAGGGCCTGGCCAGGGTCGATTTCTTTCTGACCGAGCAGGGTCCGATTGTCAACGAGATCAACACCATGCCGGGGTTCACCACGATCTCGATGTACCCGCGCATGTGGGGCGCCAGCGGGGTGGACTACCCGACTCTGCTGGGGACCATGGTGGAAACCGCACTCGCCCGCGGCACCGGTCTGCGCTGAGGTCCGTCAGGCCGGTGGTCCGGGCCGTACCGGTAGGGCCGGCATCGTGCGCGCGATTGCCCCGGACATGGTCTGGATCGGCGTTGGTCCCGAATCGGCCGGCAGGGTCAGGGCGATGTACACCGGCCGATCCACGCTGACCCAGGTACTGCGCTGGGTGTCGCTGTCATCGATTCGGAACCATCCGACCTCATCCACCATCTGGATGGGTCTGCCGACGACGAACTCCGCGGGCCGGTCCAGTCCGCAGCGCAGGATGACCGGTTCGCCGTCGCCGCGCCATGCGGCGGTGCCGGCCGGCGTGGGCTGGGCGGTTTCGGCGCGTCGGAGGTCGCCGAGGGAATCGGGAAGTGTGGCCAGCAGCGCCTGACATTCGGGTGTTTGCGCCGCAGGCGCCGGCACGGCTGCGATGGCGACCGGTGTGGTCGCTGGGTGCCGGGTCGCGGCGATCGCGAGGATCGTGCCGATCGCCACGACTGCGAGCGTGAGCGCGGCGATCAGTAGAGCGCGAGACGGACCGGCGCTGTCGGAATCAACGGGCGAGCCCTGCACAGTCTCAGGATGCACGTCAGGCTCAGCATGCTCATCCGCGGTATCGCCGGGCACCTCGTCTCCTCGATGTCGCGACTGCTGGTCCTAGACTGACGTGCTCAAGGTAGCGCAGGGCTCGTGACGGGGCTTCGACGAGGAGATGCGGTGGCAGACGGGTCCGATCCCACGCTGAAACAACTGGGGGAGTTCGCTGTTCTGGACCGTCTCATCGCCGGGCGACCGAACGCGGTCGGAGTCACTGTCGGACCCGGTGATGACGCCGCCGTGATCGACGCGCCGGATGGGCGGGTGGCCGTCAGCACGGACATGCTCGTCGAGGGCCGCCATTTCCGGCTGGACTGGTCTACCGCGCATGACGTGGGACGCAAGGCGATCGCGCAGAACGCCGCCGATATCGAGGCGATGGGTGGGCGCGTCACAGCCTTTGTCGTCGGATTCGGTGCGCCCGCGAGCACGTCGGCGGCGCGAGTGGCTGAACTCGGCGACGGCATGTGGGCCGAGGCCGCAGTACTCGGTGCGGGCATCATCGGCGGAGATCTTGTCGCAAGCCCGCAGTGGGTGGTATCGGTGACGGTGCTGGGCGATCTGGGGGGCCGTGCTCCGGTGTTACGTCGCGGTGCGAAGGTCGGTGCAGTGATCGCGGTGGCCGGTGAGTTAGGTCGATCTGCCGCGGGACTTGCTCTGTGGGACAAGGGAATCAATGACTTCGAGGATCTGCGGCGTCGTCATCTGGTGCCGCGACCGCCGTATGGTCAGGGCGTGGCCGCCGCCGAGGCGGGAGCGCAGGCCATGACCGACGTCTCCGACGGTCTCCTGGCAGACCTGGGTCATATCGCGATAGCCTCCGGCGTCACGATGGACCTTGATCCCGCGGCACTGCGCTCCGACGTCGATGCGGTGACGGCGGCCGCACAGGTGGTCGGGGCAGAGCCGTGGTCGCTGGTGCTGGGCGGCGGTGAGGACCACGCACTGGTGGCCTGCTTTCCGGATGCGGCGCCGCCAGGTTGGCGGGTCATCGGAACCGTCAGGAATGGTCCCGGGGATGGCATAGGCGAGGTCCTGCTCGACGGGGTGCGGTGGTCAGGTGCGGCGGGTTGGCAGTCGTTCGACTGACCGGTGCGGTCAGGCCGGGTCTACTGGCCCGCGTTGTGGGCGAGTTCCAAGGCCCACTGGCTGACGAAGCGCCCCGCCGGCGGCTCCCCGCGGTTGCATGATCCATCGGACTCACCGACCCGTTTAACCCACAGATAGGCGTCAGCGTGCGCTCCCGCGGTGGCCGTGGTGGGGCGTACGCCCAGTGCGCGGCCGCCGGGGTTGCACCACATCAGCGGGGAATCCGGCGCAGGGCCGGCGCCGTTGCGCGAGGTGTCGATCACATAGTGGGAACCATTGGTGAGTGCCGATACCGCCTCGCCGTACCCGATCTCTTCCTCGGTGGTGAAGTAGTTCGTCGTATTGAGACTGAAGCCCCGCGCGCGCTCGACCCCGACCAGGTTGAGGCGGGCGGCGATTTCTTCGGCGCTCAACCACCTCGAGTGCCCACCGTCGATGTACACGGCCGCGGCTGGGTCCCGGGTCAGCGTCTCGACTGCCGAGCGGATCAGGCCGTAGCGTTCCTGGCGCTGGTCAGCGGATAGGCAGTCGGCCATGTCCAGTGCGTCGGGCTCCAGGATGATCGCCGCGGGCATTGAGCCCAGGCCGGCGGCGACAGCGCTGATCCACCGGCTGTAGTCGGCGCCCGAGGAGAATCCGCCTGCCGCGAAGCTTCCGCAGTCCCGGTGGGGGATCGCATAAAGAACCAGCAGCGGCATGCTTCCGGCGGCCTGGGCGGCACCGACGTACCTCGACACCGTGCTGGTGACCGTGGCGGTGGGAAATGCGTGGTCGAGCCAGTACGCCTGGGGCGTGTTGGCGATGGCGGTCAGCGTGGGATTCGGCGGGTTGGCGTTCTTCGCGGCGACCATGGACGCCGAGATGGGATCGACGTAGAAAGGCTTTCCGGCCAGCGGGTTGGACTCGGAGACCAGACGCAGCGCCGGGGCGGGACCGGGCTGTACCGCTTCGAGCGAGCACACGGTGCTCATGACGGCCGCAATCGCTATGGCGGGGGAGATCCACCGCGCGACGGCGCGGGCTGTTGAGGAGATCACCTGGCATAACTTAGTGCACGTCGAAAAAGGCGGCACGCTAGTTTGTCAATCGTGGGTGCCCGGCCGCTGAGCGAGCTCGTGGAGGCCGGCTGGGCGACGGCTCTGGCGCCGGTGTCCGACCAGGTCGCGCAGATGGGTGAGTTCCTGCGCGCCGAGATCGCCGCCGATCGGGGCTACCTACCGGCGGGCCCTAATGTGCTGCGGGCCTTCACCTTTCCCTTCGAGGCGGTCCGGGTGCTCATCGTCGGCCAGGATCCCTATCCCACACCGGGACACGCGGTGGGACTGAGTTTCTCGGTCGCCCCCGACGTCCGGCCACTGCCGCGGAGTCTGTCGAACATTTTCACCGAGTACAGCGCTGACCTGGGCTATCCGGCCCCCGCCAACGGTGATCTCATGCCGTGGGCGCAGCGCGGCGTCATGCTGCTCAATCGGGTGCTGACGGTGCGTGCGGGCACCCCGGCCTCGCATCGCGGAAAGGGGTGGGAGGTGGTCACCGAATGCGCGATCCGGGCACTGGCCGCCCGAGACGAGCCGATGGTGGCGATCCTCTGGGGCCGCGATGCGGCCACCCTCACGCCACTGTTGGCCGAGGGTGGGTGCGCGGTGATCGAGTCAGCCCATCCCTCACCGCTGTCGGCGAGCCGGGGATTCTTCGGGTCGCGACCGTTCAGTCGAGCCAACGAATTGCTGGCCGGGATGGGCGTCCAGGCTGTGGACTGGCGCCTGCCGATAAGTGGCGACCAGTCGCAAAACGGCTGCTAGCCGCGGGTGACCTTGCCGGCTTTCAGGCAGGAGGTGCAGACGTTCACCCGGTGCTTGTTGCCGCCGGGGCGATCGGTGGCGCGGACGGTCTGGATGTTGGGGTTCCAGCGTCGGTTGGTCCGGCGATGCGAATGCGACACGGCTTTGCCGAAGCCGGGGCCTTTCCCGCAGACGTCGCAAACGGCAGCCATCTCGAACTCCTCAGATCTTGAGTAAAGGCCAACAACCGCGAAGCGGGTGACCCGACAACTCACTCAGGATACCGGGGTGGGGAGATCAACGCCAAAACGGGTGCCGGATCGCTGGTCACCTCGCTGACCTGGGTCCGGCGCCGCCGCCCCCAGGGTGACGTCGACTGTCGGGTGATCTGGCTAGGCTGACGCGAAACGCCGAGGGTGCCAGGGATCAGGAGGTGTCGATGCCGGACCGGCGGCTGGACGCATCAGCCCTGCATGACTGGGCGCATTCCGCCGTGGGTGACCTGCTGCGCCACGCCGACGAGATCAACCGGCTCAACGTCTTCCCGGTGGCCGACTCCGATACGGGCACCAACATGCTGTTCACCATGCGCTCGGCGCTGGCCGAGGCGGATCCGGCCGCCGCCTCCGGCGATGTCGCGAAGGTTGCCGCGGCGCTGGCCCGCGGCGCCTCCGACGGCGCGCGCGGTAACTCCGGGGTGATTCTGTCGCAGATCCTGCGTGCGCTGGCCGAGGTGACGGCGGAGGCGAAGACCGATACCGATCTGGCCGACACCGGCCTCGCCGATGTCGATGCGGCGCTACTCGCCGCGACGCTGCGGCATGCGGTCTTGCTGGTGGTGTCGGCGATGGGCGGTGAGGTGGTGGCCGGCACCGTGGTGTCGGTGCTGCAGGCCGCCGCGGATGCGGTCGAACAGGGTGCTACCGAGGGCGCGGGTCTGGCACTGGTGCTCACCGGCACCGGTGAGGCCGCCGCGACCGCACTCGAGCGCACCCCCGACCAACTCCCGGTGCTCGCCGCGGCGGGCGTGGTGGACGCCGGCGGGCGCGGACTGCTGGTGTTGCTCGATGCGCTCACCGCAACGATCACCGGTCACGCGCCGCATCGGCGCGCCTACCAACCCGGGCCCGCCACAGCCGGCCACGTCGTCGCCGCGACCGGACCGCCCCAATTCGAGGTCATGTATCTGGTCGGTGACTGTGACGCCGAGGGGTTGGATCGACTGCGCGGCGCCCTCGCGCGGTTGGGCGACTCCATAGCCCTGGCACCGTCAACCGCAGACCGGCATTCGGTGCATGTGCACACCGATGACGCGGGTGCGGCGGTCGAGGCGGGCCTGGCCGCCGGAGCGGTGAGCAAGATCCGCATCTCGGCACTGGCCGGGGGCCGGGTGTCGCCGGGCGCCTGGAGCAGACAGCGCGCGGTGCTGGCGGTCATCGACGGGGACGGCGCCGAGGAACTGTTCCGTGCGGAGGGGGCGACCGTGGTGCGCCCGGACGCCGACCTGATCGATCCGGACGACGGCGTCAGCGCCGAGGAACTCCTCCGCGCCCTGATCGACACCGGTGCCGCCCAGGTGATGGTGCTACCCAACGGCTACGTATCGGCTGAGGACCTGGTGGCCGGCTGCACCGCCGCAATCGGGTGGGGTGTTGACGTGGTGGCGTTGCCGGCCGGGTCGATGGTGCAGGGCCTGGCTGCGCTGGCCGTGCATGAACCGTCCCACCAGGCCGTGGACGACGGCTACACCATGGCCCGGGCGGCAGCCGGGTGCCGGCACGGATCGGTGCGCCTGGCCAGCCAGAAGGCACTGACCTGGGCCGGCGCCTGCGAACCCGGTGACGGTCTCGGTATCGCCGGCGACGAAGTCGTGGTGGTGGCAGCAGACCTCGGAGCCGCGGCAGTCCGGCTGATCGACCTGCTGATGGGCTCCGGCGGCGAACTGGTCACCGTCCTGATCGGTGCGGGCGCCGGATCGGCCGGCGACGATATTGCGGGCGCACTGGCCGAGCACGTCCGTCGCCACCACCCGGGCACCGAGTTCACCAGCTACCGCACCGCGCACCGGGGCGACACCCTGCTGATCGGGGTCGAATAGCCGTGGTGTCGCTGACCGATCGACTCGACGCCATCCTGGGCGAGAAGGCATCCCGGGCACTTGATGACGTCTTCGGCATCCGCACCGTCGATGATCTGCTCCGCCACTACCCGCGCAAGTACAGCCAGGGTATGACCGTTCTCGGTGAGGACGACGAAGCGCCCGAGGAAGGCGATCACATCACCTTCATCGATCAGATCGCGAAGGCCGAAGTCCGCTGGACCAACCGCACGCCCCGCCGGGAGTACCTTGTCGTCACACTCGCGCAGCGACGACCGAAGGTCACCGCCACCTTCTTCAACGCCAAGTACATCAAGAAGGATCTTGTCGAGGGGGCACGGGTGATGCTCTCGGGGGAGGTGGGCTACTACAAGACGGCGATGCAGCTCACCCATCCAGATTTTCTGGTACTCAACTCCCCGAAGAAAGGCACCGTTGGCACCAAATCGCTGAAGACCATCGCTGAGACCGGCAAGGGAGATAGCGGCGAGTTCTCGATGTCGGTGTTCGAGCGGGACTTCTTCCCGATCTACCCGGCCGGCGCGAAACTGCAGAGCTGGGACATCTATGCCTGTGTGCGACAGGTCCTGGATGTGCTGGACCCGGTCCCGGAACCGTTTCCGGAAACCTTTGTCCAGCAACATAATCTGATGTCGGAGGACGCCGCGCTGAGGGCGATTCACCTGGCCGAAAACGAGATCGAACGTCAGCGGGCCCGGCAGCGGCTCACCTTTGATGAGGCAGCCGGAATGCAGTGGGCCCTGGCGCAACGTCGCCACAGCGAACTTGCCGGCTCCGGACCACCGGCACAGAAGCGATCCGACGGCCTGTTCGCCGCGCTGTCGGCGCGGCTGCCGTTCGAGCTGACCGCGGGCCAGATCGAAGTGCTCGGCGTGCTGGATTCGGAGCTGTCCGGAACCAAACCGATGAATCGGCTCCTGCAGGGTGAAGTCGGGTCCGGCAAGACCATCGTGTCGGTGCTGGCGATGCTGCAGATGGTGGACGCCGGCTATCAGTGCGCGCTGCTGGCGCCCACGGAAGTCCTTGCCGCCCAACATGCCCGGTCGATCCGGGATGTTCTGGGTCCGCTCGCCATGGCCGGGCAACTCGGCGGAGAGGAGAGCGCTACCCGGGTGGCACTGTTGACCGGGTCGATGTCGGCCGCGCAGAAGCGTCAGGTGCGCGACGAGGTCGCGACGGGGCAGGCCGGCATCGTGATCGGTACCCATGCGCTGCTGTCGGAGGCGGTCGAGTTCTCCCGCCTCGGACTCGTCGTGGTTGACGAACAACACCGTTTCGGAGTCGAACAACGCGATCGCCTGCGCGCCAAAGCCCCCGATGGTCTGACACCGCATCTTCTGGTGATGACCGCAACACCGATTCCACGTACCGTCGCGCTCACCGTCTTCGGCGATCTGGAGACTTCGACCATGCGCGAACTTCCGCGGGGCCGCCAGGTGATCGCCACCAACACCATTTTCGCCAACGAGAAACCACAGTGGCTGACGCGAGCCTGGCAGCGCATCGCCGAGGAGGTTGCGGCCGGGCGACAGGCCTACGTCGTCGCCTCGCGGATCGACGCGAGTGACAAGGCGCCCGATCAGGACAAGAGCCCACCACCGGTCCCCGTCACCACGCTGTACGAACAGTTGAGTCGTGGTTCGCTATCCGGGCTGCGACTCGGTCTTATGCACGGTCGGTTGCCCGCCGAGGAAAAGGATGCGGTGATGGCCGCCTTCCGCGCCGGGGAGATCGACGTTCTGGTCTGCACCACCGTGATCGAGGTCGGCGTGGACGTGCCGAACGCGACGGTGATGGTGGTGATGGATGCCGATCGGTTCGGCATCAGCCAACTGCACCAGTTGCGCGGGCGAATCGGGCGGGGCGCATACCCGAGCCTGTGTCTGCTGGTGACCCGACTGCCGGAGGTTTCCAAGGTCGGTGAGCGACTCAAGTCGGTGGCTGGGACGCTGGACGGGTTCGTCCTGGCTGATCTGGATCTTGCCGAGCGTCGCGAGGGAGATGTGCTGGGGCGCAACCAATCCGGACGGGCAATGACGTTGCGGTTCCTGTCTCTGGCTGAACATCTCGAGGTGATCCTCGCCGCGCGTGAACTCTGCGATGACCTCTATATCGCTGATCCCGCCAACCCCGGGATGGCCGTGCTGGCCAGACAGTTCACCGGTGGTGACCGGATGGAATATCTGGACAAGTCGTGAAGCGTGGTCCGCTGCTGTGGCTGGCGGTGTTCGCAGCCCTGGCTGTGATTGTCGCCGCTGAGGTGCTCTCCGCGTCGGGGTCCACGGATCTGACCGCCCGTGCCGATGCGCCGACTGTCGCGCCGGGGGCCGACGTGCTCGCCGGACTGACCGTGGTCCCGGAACGCGTTCGGGGCTATGACTACCGGCGGGCGGCCTTCGGGGACGCCTGGGATGACGACAACGACGCACTGGGCGGACACAACGGCTGTGACACTCGTGATGACATTCTCGATCGCGACCTGACCGACAAGACCTACGTGGCCACTAAACGCTGCCCGCAGGCAGTCGCTGCCGGCACTCTGCGCGATCCGTACACCAACGCCACGGTGGCATTCGTCCGCGGCACGCAGGTGGGTGCCTCAGTGCAGATCGACCATCTGGTGCCGTTGGCGTTTGCCTGGGATATGGGTGCGCGAAACTGGACCGACGAGATGCGGATCCGCTTCGCCAACGATCCGGCCAACCTGCTTGCCGTCGCCGGGGAGGCCAACCAGGACAAGGGAGATTCTCCGCCGGGCACGTGGATGCCACCCAACGCTGCGTTCTGGTGCCAGTACGCGATCGGTTTCATCGCGGTGCTGCGCGGCTACAACCTGCCGGTTGACGAGATTTCAGCGCAGGAATTGCGGCGGGCCGCGGTGACCTGCCCCGCGGGTTGAACCGACCGGACGAAATCAGCCGTCGCCACGGAGGTGCAGGTCGGCAGCCTTCTTGACGTCATGGGCGGCAAAGTATTGCGACTCATGTTGCTGCCAGCGCAGGAGGTCGGCACGCAGCTGCTCACCGTCGCGATCGAGGACCCGATCCACCAATGACTCCGAATCAGATTCAATCCAGATCGCGAGTGCGACGCACTCACGTAGCAACGGATTCCCCGATCCGACGCCGTCAAGGATCACGTACTGCGAGCGAGGCACCGTGACGAGGTCGGTGAAGGCCTGAACGTGCCAGTCGTACTTCCGGTACTGCGGCGCTGAACCGCGACGTAAGGGAGCCAAGATCGAGGTCTCGATACGCTCGGCGAGTTCGCGATCCAGATCCTGAGACCAGCCGTCGTACAAGTCGTCCATGTGAATGATCTGGCAGTCGACCAACGCGGCGGCAAGGGACGCCGAGAGGGTTGTCTTGCCCGAACCTGCCGGACCGTCAATCGTGATGACGCGGGTTGACCCGCAGGCAACCTCGGCTGCGCGCACCTGATCGACAATGTCGCCCACGGTGTAGCGCGGCATCACTTCATCGAAATCAATTCGGTGTTGAGTTCCGATTTCCATCGAACCCAACCGCGAACCGCGATCGCGGTGAAGAGCGCATACAGGATCGCCGTGAAGTACAGCCCGTTGTAGGCGTACTCCACGGTGTAGACGGCATCGACCACGAACCACACCGCCCAGCTCTCGCGGTATTCGCGGACCATGAGGATCTGGGCGACGATGCTGAACACCAAGCCGAAGGAATCCGGCCATGTGGTCGCCGCACCGATCGAGGCGAACCATGGCGCGAGGACCGCGGTGGCGGCTGCTCCGATAACTCCGACAGCGATCCGTTGGCCGGTTGTCGCGGCGCGCGGTTGGGCACCCTGAGATGGCCACCCGAACCAACCCCATATCGCCGCGGCGATGAAGACCAACTGCAAAGCGGCGCTGGCCAACAGATCCCAGTGGTAGAACAGCCACCCGTACAGGGCACTGCTTAAGGCCCACCACGGCCAGGTGATCTTCTTGCCGGTGGTGCCGAGCCATACCCCGGTCAGCGATGTCACCACGGCTACGAATTCAAGCCAGGTCAGTTCATAGGACAGAACCGTGACCATGGTTTGGGTGGCGACATGGTCGATCGCGCTGAAAAGTTCGATGGCGCTGTAACTCTCTACAGATTCGGGTTGGGCCAGTAGCGGGTACCGTCATCGAGGCCGTTGAGGGTCTCCATCTCAGCCGACGTCAGTTCGAAGTCGAAGACGTCGATGTTCTCAGCGATCCGGGCCGGCTCCGATGAGCCGGGGATCACCACGTTGCCCAACTGGATGCTCCACCGGATCAGCACTTGCGCGGGTGTCTTTCGGTGTGCCGCGGCCACCGTCGCGATCGCCGGGTGGTCCAGCAGCGCACCCATACCCAGCGGCCCGTAGGCCGCGGTGACAATGGAATACCCGGCATCAACCGCCCGCATGGCGGCCTGATTGCACAGCGGATGCAGTTCGAGTTGGTTGACCACCGGCGTGACGAATGACAGGTCGATCATGTCGGTCAGTTGCTCTGCACCGAAATTGCCGACGCCGATCGAGCGGGTGTCACCGACCTGCTGGGCCTTCATCAGCCCGCCCCACGCGTCGATGTACACACCGTTCTGTTCCACGGGCCAGTCGAGCAGGCACAGATCGATGTAGTCCAGGCCGAGCCGGGCCAGGCTGGCCTTGCAGGCGTCCTGCGCGCCCTGGAAACCCTGGTCGGCGTTCCTCAGCTTGGCGGTGATGAAAAGCTCGTCTCGCACGACGCCGGAATTGGCGATGGCCCGGCCGACTGCTTCCTCGATGCCAGGGACGGTGTCGATCAGGCGGTAACCGGCCGCCAGCCCCTCGGTCACCGCGGCTTCAGCCGCGGCCGCCGGCAACTCGGCGACGCTGAGTCCGAGCACCGGCATGCTGTGGTCGTCGCTGAGCACAAGGGTGGGAATCCCCGCCGTGGGCGTCATGTCACCTGCCTGTGCCTTGAAGTTCTCCGGTGGACCACAGATCACCGGCTTCGGCTGAGAATAGTACGCAGCGCCCGCAGCGATTCGGCCAGTGCTGCGTGACCGCGTCAGAGTCGGTTGAGCGTGGTGGGCGTAAGCTGCCCGCGAGGTCAGGCGCGCGGCGCCGCCGAGCGTCAACGAGGAGGCAGCCATGACAGTAGGCGTGGTCGGCGCACCCCGGCGCCGCGCCGTCAAGGAGCGGGCTCTGATCGCGGGAAACCGATTGGGTGTCAAGCTGATTCCGCGCCTGCCCAACGGGCTCAAGCGACTGCTCTCCGGTGGCCGGGCTGTCACGATCGACGGCAATACGCTGGACCCTTCACTGCAGATGATGCTGGCCGCGCAGCGCGCACTCGGTGTCGAAAGCCTGGTGGTGGCCGACAACGTCGCCGCCACCCGGGCCGGCAACCGCGACCTCACCCAGACCCTTGACGAGCCCGACGTTCGGGTAGCCGGGATCCGGTCGGTGTCCATCCCGGGCCCGGCCGGTGTCATCCCGGCCCGGCACTACCGCCCCGCGGCCGGTGGCGAGCCGACGCCACTGGTGGTCTTCTACCACGGTGGCGGGTTCGTTTTCGGCGACCTCGACACCCACGACGCGGCCTGCCGCCTGATCTGCCGTGACGCGGGCGTGCACGTACTCGCCATCGACTACCGTCTGGCTCCCGAGCACAAGGCGCCGGCCGCCGTTGACGACGCCTACGCCGCCTACCGGTGGGCCCGGGAGCATGCCGGCGAACTGGGCGCCGATCCCCGACGGGTCGCGGTGGCCGGCGATAGCGCCGGCGGATGCCTGGCGGCTGTGGTCACCCAGCAGGCCCGTGACGCCGGCGATCCACTGCCGTCGTTGCAGTGGCTGATCTACCCGGTCACCGACTTTCGGGGCCTCGCCCACTCGCGAATCCTGTTGGGCGACGGGTTCCTGCTGACCAAGCACGATATGGATTGGTTCCGAGAGGCCTATATCGACGGTTCGGGTCTGGAAGTCACCGACCCCCGGGTCTCCCCGCTGCTGGCCGACGACCTGTCCGGGCTGTCCCCGGCACTGGTGGTGACCGGCGGATTCGACCCACTGCGTGACGAAGGCGAGCAGTACGCGGCCAGACTCCGGGAGGCCGGGGTCGCGGTGGATCACCGGCGAATGGGCTCGATGATCCATGCTTTCCTCAACCTCAACGTGCTCGGCGGCGGAGTCAGCCGGGCCAACGCGGAGATGATCTCTGCTCTGCGGGCACACCTGCTCCACGATTGATTCCGGCGCGCCGGGCACCGCCGGTACTCTGGAAGCGCCAACCCGACGTCATCGACAGCGAGGATTAAGCCGCACCGTGGCCACCAATAAGAAAAGCTCGCCCCGCTACGACCTCAACGCCCAGGACCGCAGGCGTGACCTTGCCATCCGGCTGGGGTTGACCGCGCTGGTCATCGTGTTCGCCGTCGGACTGGTGTTCTACATCGTGAAGGGCAAGGAAAACAAGCCCGGCAGCGAGGCCCAGTCGGTCCGGATCACCTCGAGTGCCCTGATCAAGAAGGACGGCACCGACGAGCCCAAGGCCGTGCTGTCGATCTACGAGGACTTCCAGTGCCCACACTGCCGGGACTTCGAAAAGACCTTCAGCTCGTCGCTGAACAAGATCGTCGAGAGCGGCGCCGCGGCAATCGACTTCAACCTGGTGTCGATCCTCAACGCGACCAACAAGGGTTATTCGATGCGGGCGGCCAACGCCGCCTACTGCGTCGCCGATGAGAGCAAGGATGCCTTCGTCCGGTTCCATTCGGCGCTGTTCGCCAACCAGCCGGCTGAGGGCTCGGGCACCGGACCCGATAACGCGTCGCTGATCGAGACCGCGCGGCAGTCCGGAGCCGTCGGCGGAGTGCCCGCGTGCATCGACAGCGGCAAGTACAACAACATGGTGAAGGGCCTGGCCGCCGCCGCGAAGATCAACGCCACCCCGACGATCCGACTCAACGGTCAGGACATCAGCCCGGCCACGCCCGAAGAGCTGATCGCCAAGGTCAGCCAGATCGTGGGACCGGTTCCCGCGCTCGCGCCGACCCCGGCGCCCACCGGTCCCGCGTCGTCCCCGGCCGCGCCGGCGCAATGAGCCTGACCACGGCGGAATCGGTGCAGCCCGCCGGAGCCCCGACCGACACGCCAGCCGGCGCCGCGGTGAAGGTTGGCCGCGCCAGCGCAGGGTGGGTCCTCATCGCCGGCGTGATCGGGCTGATCGCGGCGGCCACCCTGTTGATCGAGAAGATCGAGATGCTCAAGGACCCGGCCTACGTGCCGAGCTGCAGCATCAACCCGGTGCTGTCCTGCGGGTCGATAATGCTGCGCCCGGAAGCGTCGGCGTTCGGTTTCCCCAACCCGCTGATCGGTGTGGTCTCGTTCACCCTGGTGATCGTGACCGGCGTGCTGTCTGTCGCGGGGGTCGGCCTGCCTCGGTGGTACTGGGTCGGCCTGATGACCGGCGTCGGAATCGGTGTCGTGTTCGTGCACTGGCTGATCTTCGAGAGCCTCTACGACATCGGCGCGCTATGCCCGTACTGCATGGTGGTCTGGTCGGTGACCATCCCGCTGCTCGTGGTGGTCTCCTCGATCGCACTTCGGCCGCTGGCCGGCAACCCGGTGGCCCGGTTCCTCTACCACTGGCGCTGGCCGCTGGTGGCGCTGTGGTTCACCGCGGTCGTCTTGGCGATCCTGGTCCGTTTCTGGGACTACTGGTCCACCCTGATCTAGGCCGGTGAGTAGGTGACCCGGATCGTCGCCGGTGCGGCGGGGGGCCGTCGGCTGGCGGTTCCGCCGCGTGGAACCAGGCCGACCACCGATCGGGTGCGCGAAGCACTGTTCAACGTGCTGACCGTGCGTCGTGACTTTGACGGATTGCGAGTGCTCGACCTGTACGCGGGTTCGGGTGCACTGGGCCTCGAGGCGCTCTCCCGCGGGGCGGCCTCGGTGCTGTTCGTCGATAGCGACCGGCGCGCTGCTGAGGTGATCGGACGCAATATCGAGGTGGTCGGCCTTCCGGGGGCGACGGTGCGTCGGGGCATGGTGGCGACGGTGCTCGCGGCAGGCGCCCCGGAGTCGGTGGACCTGGTGCTGGCCGACCCGCCCTACGAGGTGTCGGCCGATGAGGTGGATCAGGTTCTGGTCAGCCTGTGCCGCGGTGGCTGGGTGGATGCAGGCAGTGTTGTGGTGGTGGAGCGCCCGTATTCCTCGCCGGCCCTGACCTGGCCGGAAGGCTGGACGGTCTGGTCGCCGCGGCGTTACGGCGACTCTCGACTCGACGGGGCCGAAGTCGGCCCCGAAACGAACTCCGGATCCGGCCATCGGGACTGCTAGCGTCATCACCCATGAGCGGCGCGGTCTGCCCCGGATCCTTCGACCCGGTCACCCTGGGACATATCGACGTGTTCGAACGAGCCGCCGCGCAGTTTGACGAGCTGATTGTCGCGGTGCTGGTGAACCCGAAGAAATCCGGCATGTTCGACGTCGACGAGCGGATCGCGATGATCACCGAGGCATGCACCCACCTGCCGAACCTGCGGGTCGAGGCCGGACACGGTCTGGTGGTCGACTTCGTCAAGGCTCGGGGGTTCACCGCGATCGTCAAGGGCCTACGCACCGGGACCGACTTCGAGTACGAGTTGCAGATGGCCCAGATGAACACTCATATCGCCGGGGTGGACACGTTCTTCGTCGCCACCAAGCCGCAGTACTCGTTCGTCTCGTCCTCGTTGGCCAAGGAAGTGGCAGGTCTTGGCGGGGATGTCTCGGCCCTGCTGCCCGATTCGGTGAATCGCCGCCTGCAGGCCAAGCTCACAGGCTCCTGAGGGGTCATTTATCCGTCTGTTTGGCGACACACCGTATCGGCACCGCAGTCACAGGCGTAACACCAGGCACACTGGTCACTACCAACAAGCTGGAGGGTGGCGCCGTGTACCGAGTATTTGAAGCGCTCGACGAACTGAGCGCAATAGTCGAAGAGGCCCGCGGTGTGCCGATGACTGCCGGCTGTGTCGTCCCTCGCGGCGATGTGCTGGAACTCGTCGACGACATCAAGGACGCCATCCCCGGCGAACTCGACGATGCCCAGGACGTGCTGGACGCGCGCGACTCGCTACTCAACGAGGCCAAGGAACACGCCGACTCCGCGGTGGCCAATGCCAATGCCGAAGCCGAGTCCGTGCTCAGCCATGCCCGCGGCGAGGCGGACCGCATGGTTTCCGATGCCAAATCCCAGGCTGATCGGATGGTCTCGGAAGCCCGCGCGCACAGCGAGCGCATGGTCGGCGAGGCTCGCGAGGAGTCAGTCCGGTTGGCCACAACAGCCAAGCGTGATTACGAGGCGGCGACCATGCGGGCCAAGGCCGAGGCCGATCGTCTGGTTGAGAGCGGCAATATCTCCTACGAGAACGCCGTCCAGGAAGGCATCAAGGAACAGCAGCGGATGGTGTCGGCGACCGAGGTGGTTCAGGCCGCCCATGGCGAAGCCACCCGGCTCATTGACGCCGCCCACGCTGAGGCTGACCGACTGCGCGGCGAGTGCGATATCTACGTCGACAACAAGCTGGCGCAATTCGAGGACTACCTCAATGGCACCCTTCGCTCGGTGAGCCGCGGCCGCCATCAATTGCGGACCGCCGCCGGAACCCACGATTACGTCCAGCACTGACCGGTTCCCGGTCGAGGTCCAGCACTGACCGGTTCCCGGTCGATGCAGGTAGTCGCACCGCGCGATTGAGCGTATCCACGCGTCGATAGGATCGGCCTATGGCGACGCGCAAGAGATCGGGACCGCACCCGGATCTGAACTCGCCACTGGTTATTGACGTGTCGCGGCTCGGGCGGCGCCCCGGCTCGATGATGACCGTCGACCAGAGGGTTCCCAGTCCGGTGCGAATCGGGTTGGACCTCATCGCGATCGAGCCGGGCGCGGAGATGGATCTGGACCTTCGGTTCGAAGCGGTGTCCGAAGGCGTGCTGGTGTCGGGCACCGTATTCGCGCCGACCCGGGGCGAGTGCGCACGGTGCCTGGGTCCGATCACCGGTGACGTTGAGATCGCCCTCACCGAGTTGTTCGCCTACCCCGACAGCATCACCGAGTCGACTACCGAATCCGATGAGGTGGGTCGGGTCATCGACCAGACCGTCGACCTGGCACAGCCGATCATCGACGCGGTGGGCTTGGCGCTACCTTTTGTCCCGGTGTGCGCGCAGGACTGCCCCGGACTGTGTCCACAATGCGGCGCGGCGATGGCGACTGCCGAAGCGGGCCATCATCACGAGCTGATCGACCCGCGCTGGGCCAAGCTCGCCGCTATGCGCCCCCAAGAGCCGGGCGGGACTGAACCCGACGGGACGGTCTCGTGACACCGCCACGCCAGAATCTGGTGCGTGCCCTGGGCATCGACCTGCCCGAGGATCTGCTGACACTGGCGCTGACCCATCGCAGCTACGCCTATGAGAACGGCGGTCTGCCCACCAACGAACGCCTGGAATTGCTCGGCGACGCCGTGCTCGGTCTGGTGATCGTGGCGGAACTGTTCCGGCGCCATCCCGACCACGCCGAAGGCGATCTGGCCAAGTTGCGCAACAGCATCGTCAACAGTCATGCACTGGCCGGGGTGGCCCGAGACCTAACTGACGAGGGACTCGGTGAGTATCTGCTGCTGGGCCGCGGCGAGACCATCACCGGCGGGCATGCCAAATCGAGCATCCTGGCCGACACGGTGGAGTCCTTGATTGGCGCGGTGTACCTGGAACACGGCTTACCGGGTGCCCAGAAGGTAATCCTGCGACTGTTCGAGGATCTGCTGGACACCGCTCCGACACTCGGTGCGGCCCTGGAGTGGAAGTCCAGCCTTCAGGAACTCACGGCGGCCCGCGGACTGGGCGTCCCCCGTTACGAGGTCACCTCCGAAGGGCCCGACCACGAACGGCGGTTCTCGGCAGCGGTCTATGTCGGAGGTGACGTATGCGGCCGGGGCGTTGGGCAGTCGAAGAAGGTGGCGGAGACCAACGCCGCGGCGCAAGCCTGGACCGCATTAGACGCCGACTCCGAACCGGTAGTCGCCGACCCGGATGCCTGAGCTTCCCGAAGTCGAGGTCGTACGGCGCGGATTGCAGGCACACATTGCCGGCCGGACGATCACCGCGATTCAGGTGCATCATCCGCGGGCGGTCCGCCGACATGAACCCGGTGCCGCAGACCTCACCGCCCGACTGCTGGGTGCGCGCATCACCGGGACGGGCCGGCGCGGAAAGTACCTGTGGCTCACGCTCGGTTTCGACACCGAGGACGACGGTGATGGCGCTGCCCTGGTGGTGCATCTGGGAATGAGCGGTCAGATGCTGCTGGGTTCGATCGAACGAACCGAACACTTGCGGATCGGTGCGGTGCTCGATGACGGCACCGCGTTGAGCTTCGTCGATCAACGTACCTTCGGCGGCTGGCAACTGGCCGATCTGGTGAGCGTGGACGGCAGCAGCGTTCCTGAACCCGTCGCGCATATCGCACGCGACCTCCTGGATCCGTGCTTCGACCGCGATGCTGTCGTTACGGTGTTGCGCCGCAAGCACTCTGAGATCAAACGCCAGCTACTTGATCAGACGGTGGTGTCGGGTATCGGCAATATCTACGCCGATGAGGCGCTGTGGCGGGCCGGCGTCAACGGTGCGCGCATCGCCGAAAAAATCACCCGCCGACAGTTGGGGGAGCTGCTCGACGCGGCAGCCGAGGTCATGGGCGAAGCGCTCGGTGCGGGTGGCACCTCGTTCGACTCGCTGTATGTCAACGTCAACGGCGAATCCGGATATTTCGACCGCTCGCTGAACGTCTACGGTCGCGAGGGCCGACACTGCCATCGTTGTGGCGCGGTGATCCGGCGGGAGAAGTTCATGAATCGCTCCTCATTCTATTGTCCGCGGTGCCAGCCGCGGCCGCGTTTTCATGCCCGAGGCGCCAGCCGCGGCCGCGCGCACGGTAGAACACTCATATGACAGAGCTTTGGGTGGAACGCACGGGGATCCGCCGCTACACCGGCCGTAGCAGCCGAGGGGCGGAGGTGTTGCTCGGTTCGGAAAGCGACGAGGGCGTCTTCACCCCCGGAGAGCTGTTGAAGATCGCCCTGGCCGGCTGTAGCGGACTGAGCAGCGATCAGCCGCTGCGCCGCCGTCTGGGTGACGACTACCGGGCCGTCATCAAGGTCTCCGGGCCCGTCGACCGTGAACAGGAGCGATACCCGAGGCTGGCCGAGACCCTCGAGATCGACCTGTCCGGACTGTCGGTGGAGGACACCGAACGGCTGCTGCTGGTGGTCCACCGCGCCATCGATCAGGTGTGCACGGTCGGGCGCACGCTGAAGGCGAGTGCCGAGATCTCCTTCGAGGTCGCCGACACCCGGCCGTGACCGATGCCGAGCCCGTCCGCCTGACCGCCTGGGTGCACGGGCACGTCCAGGGCGTGGGCTTTCGCTGGTGGACTCGCTCACAGGCCCTGGAACTGGGGCTGAACGGCTACGCGAGCAATCAGCCGGACGGCCGGGTCCTCGTGGTGGCGCAGGGGCCGCGCCTGGCCTGTGAGCGACTCCTGGCACTGCTGCGCGGGGGCACGACACCCGGATCGGTGCAGACCGTTGTCGCCGATTTCGACTCACCGGGGGAACTGGAGTCGGGCTTCCGCGAGCGCTGAACTCCTCGCCGGTAGGCTCGCACGACGTGTACCTCAAGAGTCTGACGCTCAAGGGCTTCAAGTCCTTCGCATCGCCGACGACTTTGCGTTTCGAACCGGGTATCACCTGCGTGGTCGGGCCCAACGGCTCCGGTAAATCCAATGTGGTCGACGCTCTGGCCTGGGTGATGGGGGAGCAGGGCGCCAAGACACTGCGTGGCGGCAAGATGGAAGATGTCATCTTCGCCGGCACGTCGTCGCGGGCCCCCCTGGGGCGTGCTGAGGTCACTTTGACCATCGACAACTCCGACAACGCCCTGCCGATCGAGTACTCCGAGGTCTCCATCACCCGCCGGATGTTCCGGGACGGCGCCGGCGAGTACGAGATCAACGGCAACCCGTGCCGGCTGCTGGACATCCAGGAACTGCTCTCCGACTCCGGTATCGGCCGCGAGATGCACGTGATCGTGGGCCAGGGCAGGCTCGCGCAGATCCTCGAATCGCGGCCGGAGGACCGGCGCGCCTTCATCGAGGAAGCCGCCGGCGTACTCAAGCACCGCAAGCGCAAGGAGAAGGCGCTCCGCAAGCTCGATGCCACCGCGGCCAACCTGGCCCGGCTCACCGACCTGACCACTGAACTGCGCCGCCAACTCAAGCCGCTGGGCCGTCAGGCGGAGATGGCGCGGCGCGCCCAGACCATCCAGGCCGACGTGCGCGACGCCCGGCTGCGGCTGGCCGCCGACGATCTGGTGATCCGGCGTGCGGAATTCTCCGGCGCCGACGAGATCGAGACGACGCTGCGCCGCGAGCATGAGGAGGCCGCTGCCCGGCTGGCGGAGGCCGCCGAGCAGCTCGCCGCCGACGAAGCCGCGGTCGCCTCGCTGTCGACGCGGACCGAGGCCGCTCAGCAGACGTGGTTCCGGCTTTCGGCACTTGCCGAACGGGTGAGCGCGACGGTGCGCATCGCCAGCGAGCGGGAGCAGTTTCTGGAGTCCGAACCGGCCGCCAGCAATGGCCCGGATCCCGATGCGCTCGACGCCGAGGCCGAAGTGATCGCCGAACAGGAGCGCCAACTGCTCACTGAGCTCGCTGAGGCGCGGTCCAGGCTGGAGGCCGCCCGGGTCGAGCTCAGCGAGAAGGAGAGCGCGGCCACCGAAGCGGAGCGGGGGCATCTTGCCGCCGTGCAGGCCGAGGCCGACCGGCGTGAGGGCCTAGCCAGGCTGACCGGTCAGGTGGAGACCGGACGCGCCCGGGTGGAGTCCATCGACGACGGCGTGGCCCGGCTGACCGCCGCCATCGACGAGGCCGCCGCCCGCACCCAGGCGGCCCGCGCCGAGTTCGAGACCGTGCAGAGCGGGGTCGACGAACTCGACCAGGGCGAGGTGGGTCTCGACGAGCACCATGACCGCACCGTGGCCTCGATGCGGGTCGCCGATGAGCGGGTGGCTGAACTCCAGGGAGCCGAGCGCGCCGCTGAACGCCAGGTGGCCTCGTTGCAGGCCCGGATCGATGCGCTCGCGGTGGGCCTGGAGCGCAGGGACGGTGCCGCCTGGCTGGTGGAAAACCGCAGTGGCGCAGGGCTTTTCGGAACCGTTGCCAAGCTGGTGAAGGTGCAGTCCGGCTACGAGACACCGCTGGCGGCGGTGCTGGGCTCGGCAGCCGACGCGGTGGCGGCCGATGACTTCGGCGCGGCCCAATCTGCGGTGCGGGCACTCAAGGAGGTTGACGGCGGACGCGCGGCGATCGTGTTGGCCGATTGGCCGACCCCGGCGCGCCAGGAGGCCGGTGTACTTCCGGCCGGTGCACGTTGGGCCATTGACCTGATCGAGGCGCCGCCGCGACTGCAGGGTGCGATGGCGGCGATCCTGTCCGGAGTCGCCGTCGTCGACGATATCGGTGCCGCACTTGATCTGGTCTCCTCCCGTCCGGGGCTGCGTGCGGTGACGCGCGACGGCGATCTGGTCGGCGCAGGCTGGGTGGACGGCGGGTCGGGCCGCAAGCCAAGCATCCTGGAGATCAGCGGCGAAATCGACAAGGCGCGAACCGAACTCGCCGCTGCAGAGACTCAGGTCGGTGAACTTGGCGCCGCGCTGTCGGGTGCCATCGCCGAGCAGACTGACCGCCAGGACGCCGCCGAGCAAGCACTGGCTGCGCTCAACGAGTCCGATGCCGCGATCTCGGCGATCTACGAGCAGCTCGGCCGGTTAGGCCAGGAGGTCCGCGCCGCCGAGGAGGAGTGGCGTCGACTCCAGGCCCAACGGGACGATCTCGAGTCCGGCCGCGTACAGACGGTAGAGGAACTCGCCGAACTCGAAGCACGGCTACACGCCGCACAGGAGACCCAGACCGTCGTCGAGACGTCGCCGGGTGAACGCCGAGAGATGCAAGCGGCCGCCGAGCACGCCCGTTCATTCGAGGTCGAGGCCCGACTGGCTGTGCGTACGGCCGAGGAACGCGCGAATGCCGTTCGGGGACGGGCGGATTCACTGCGTCGTGCCGCTGCGGCGGAGCGCGAAGCGCGCCTGCGCGCGAGTGCCGCGCGCGCTGCCCGCCGGCACGCCGCGGAGGTCGCCGCAGCAGTCGCCGAGACCGGTCGTCGGGTCGCCGAGCATCTCGTCCTCGTCGTTGCGGCGGCATCCCGCGTACGTGATCAGTTGTCCGCCGAACGCCTGGAACGCACGGGCGCGATGAGTGCGGTCCGCATCGAGGTTGCGGCGCTGAACACCCGCATCAGTGCGCTGACCGATTCCCTGCACCGCGATGAAGTCGCCAAGGCTCAGGCCGAACTGCGCATAGAACAGCTTGAGCAGATGGTGCTTGATCAGTTCGGTATGGCCGGCGACGACCTGATCGCCGAGTATGGGCCGGATGTGACACTGCCCCCGTCGGAACTGGAGATGGCCGAGTACGCCCAAGCCCGCGAGCGCGGCGAGACGGTCACCGCGCCGGCCCCGATGCCGTTCGACCGGCCCACCCAGGAGCGTCGCGCCAAACGGGCCGAGCGGGAGCTGGCCGAGCTTGGGCGAGTCAATCCGCTTGCGCTGGAGGAGTTCGCGGCCCTTGAGGAGCGATACAACTTCCTGTCCACCCAACTCGAGGACGTCAAGGCTGCGCGCAAGGACCTGCTGGATGTCGTGGCCGATGTCGACGCGCGCATTCTGCAGGTGTTCACCGAGGCCTTCGTCGACGTGGAACGCGAGTTCTCCCAGGTGTTCTCGGCACTGTTCCCCGGTGGCGAGGGCCGACTGCTGTTGACCGACCCCAGCGACATGCTGAACACCGGTGTTGAGGTCGAGGCCCGCCCGCCCGGCAAGAAGGTCAAACGCCTTTCGTTGCTCTCCGGCGGTGAGAAGGCGTTGACCGCCGTTGCCATGTTGGTCGCGATCTTCCGGGCCCGCCCGTCACCGTTCTACGTGATGGACGAGGTGGAGGCGGCGCTCGACGATGCCAACCTGCAGCGGCTGATCGGACTATTCGAGCAGCTGCGCACCCAGTCCCAGCTGATCGTGATCACCCACCAGAAGGCCACCATGGAGGTCGCCGACGCGCTCTACGGCGTGTCGATGCAGGGCGACGGCATCACCGCGGTGATCTCGCAGCGGATGCGCGGGGAGACCTTGGTCAGCTAGCCGGGCTGAGATCGGCTTCCCCCGCGAGATCGACACTGGGGCTGCGACTGCGCTCCGCCGCGCAACCCTGGCGTCGATCTCGGCGTTAGCAGGCGCAGGAAAACGCGATGTCAACTCTGTATCTCGACCTGGCGCAGGCAATCGAGATCAGACACGCCGCAGCAGTGCAGGCTTATGCGCAGTTCCTCGATGAATCCGCCGAGGACGTCGACCACTGCGGCAGCGGACTCAATGGCCGGCGCCAGCAGTGGGCGGGCCAGCGCGACGACGTCGGCGCCCATCGCCAGAGCCTTGGCGGCATCGACTCCGGTGCGGATGCCGCCCGAGGCCACCAACGGCATCCCGGGCAGCGTCTGGCGCACCTCCTGGAGCGCCTGCGCGGTGGGCACGCCCCAATCGGCGATCGCTGGATACCGCACCTCGCCGTAACGGACCACCTGTTCCACCCGGGCCCACGAGGTGCCACCGGCGCCGGCCACGTCGACCGCAGCGATGGGCAGTCCGCGCAGCCGCGCGGCGGCCACCGCGCCGATACCGTGGCCGACCTCCTTGACCATGACCGGATACCCCAGTTCGGTGGTGAGCCGGCCCAGGTTCTCCAGCGAGCCGCTGAAATCGGTGTCGCCGTCGGCCTGCATGGCCTCCTGCAACGGGTTGGTGTGGACCGCGACGGCATCAGCGCCGACCTTGTCCAGCGCGGCCGCCAACCGCGGCGTGAGCGACTCGGACACCTGAGCCAGGCCGATATTGCCGATTAGCAGGACGTCGGGTGCCAGATCGCGCACCTCGAAACTGGTCGCGGCGGCCTTTCCCCTCTCGTCGTCGTCGAGCATGATGCGCTGTGATCCGAGCATCATGCCGACACCCAGCTTCTGTGCCGCGTCGGCCAGGTTGCGATTGATGGTGCGGGCCAGTTCGGCACCGCCGGTCATCGCACCGATCAGCACCGGAGCCTGCAGCGGGCGACCCAGGAAACGGGTTCTCAGGTCGACGGCCGCCAGGTTGGTCTGGGTCAGGGCGTTGTAGGGCAGCCGGTAGTGCTCAAAACCGGTGGTGAGGGCCTCGAACTCGACCGGCCCGGTCAAGCAGGCTTCGATATGCCGAAGTTTGCGTGTGGACATGCCTGCATTCATCCGCGGCCGCCCGGAGCCGGTTTGCCGGGGCCGCCGCGGCGCGGTTCGAAACCCTGAAACAATGACGCCGTGTCACAGGGTCTCTGGATCGCCATCGCGGTCATCGCCGTCCTCGTCATCGCTGCGCTGGTCGTGGGGCTGGTGCGCTATCGGAGCCGTCAGGTCAGCCTGCATCCCAGCACCGACACTGCCATCGAGGCTGCCACACCCGCCGACCGATCCGGCGGCTACACCGCGTCGTCCGGCATTAACTTCACGCAATCGTCAGGAGTTGCGACGGCGGACCGGCCGCGATCGGACGCCCCCGGGTTCGGCGCCGGGCTCCCGGGTGTCGGCGATGATGCCGCTGTACCGCGGGATTCGCTGAGACGTCCGATCTCCGAGGTTCGGTTGCCCGAAGCCCCGTCGGTGGATACGGCCATCACCGAGGTACCTGCGCCCGCCGGTCCCGATGTCGGCGCCATTGCGCCTCCGGAGCCCGATGTCGGCGCCATTGCGCCTC
>JBMOKE010000110.1:0-7981 GCA_049315425.1 Mycobacterium sp.
GAGATCGAGGCGCTCTACTACCTGCACCCGCTGACCGGGGACGTGGTGCGCAAGGTGGACTCGCTGCGGATCTTCCCGGCCACCCACTACGTCGCCGGCCCGGAGCGGATGGCGGCGGCCCTCTCGACCATCGAGGAGGAGTTGGCCGAGCGGCTGGCCGAACTGGAACGGCAGGGCAAGCTGCTGGAGGCGCAGCGACTGCGGATGCGCACCAACTACGACATCGAGATGATGCGTCAGGTCGGGTTCTGCTCCGGGATCGAGAACTACTCCCGCCACATCGACGGCCGCGAAGCCGGTTCAGCCCCGTCGACCCTGCTGGACTATTTCCCCGAGGACTTCCTGCTGGTGATCGATGAGTCCCACGTCACCGTCCCGCAGATCGGCGGTATGTACGAGGGCGATATGTCCCGCAAGCGCAACCTGGTGGAGTTCGGATTCCGGCTGCCCTCTGCGACCGATAACCGCCCGCTGACCTGGGAGGAGTTCAGCGCCCGGGTTGGGCAGACGGTGTACCTGTCGGCCACCCCGGGGCCCTATGAATTGGCTGCGGCCGGTGGCGAGTTCGTCGAGCAGGTCATCCGGCCGACCGGGCTGGTGGACCCGCAGATCGTGGTCAAACCCACCAAGGGCCAGATCGACGATCTCATCGGCGAGATCCGGGCCCGGGCCGCGCGCGATGAGCGGGTCCTGGTCACCACGCTGACCAAGAAGATGGCTGAAGACCTCACCGATTACCTGCTCGAGATGGGAATCCGGGTGCGCTACCTGCACTCCGAGGTCGACACCCTGCGCCGCGTCGAGCTCCTACGTCAGTTACGCCTCGGCGATTACGACGTGCTGATCGGCATCAACCTGCTGCGCGAAGGCCTGGACCTTCCCGAGGTGTCGCTGGTGTCCATCCTCGACGCCGACAAAGAAGGCTTCCTGCGGTCGGCCCGCAGCCTCATCCAGACCATCGGCCGAGCCGCCCGCAACGTCTCCGGTGAAGTGCACATGTACGCCGACAAACTCACCGACTCAATGAAACAGGCGATCGAGGAAACCGATCGCCGGCGGGCCAAGCAGGTCGCCTACAACGAAGAGCGCGGCATCGACCCGCAACCCTTGCGCAAGAAGATCAACGACATCCTTGATCAGGTGTACCAGGAGGCCGATGACACCGAGGCGGTCGAGGTCGGCGGGCGTAACGCATCCCGCGGACGTCGCGCCCAGGGCCAGGCTGGCCGGGCTGTGAGTTCCGGCATCATCGACGGCCGTGATGTCTCCGCGATGCCGCGTGCCGATCTGGCCGCGCTGATCAAAGATATGACCGATCAGATGATGGCTGCCGCACGTGATCTGCAGTTCGAGTTGGCGGCACGCCTTCGCGACGAGATTCACGACCTGAAGAAGGAACTGCGCGGCATGGATGCCGCAGGCCTGAAGTAACCGGCAGCGATCACGTGACTGATGCCACGGCGGAACACGGCAGTTGGCGTGAACTGCTGAGTCGCGAATATGTCGGTGCTACAACAGTTCTGGCCGGCGGTGTCGCACTCTATGCGACGAACGAATTCATCACGATAAGCCTCCTTCCCAGCACGATCACCGACATCGGGGGTGCGCGCCTCTATGCCTGGGTGACGACGGTGTATCTGGTTGCCTCGGTGATCTCTGCCACCACGGTCGGACCGGTGCTGATCCGATTCGGCCCGCGCTACTCGTACCTGGGCGCCCTGCTCTCTTTCGCGGTCGGCACCGCACTGTGCGGGCTGGCACCAACCATGACGGTGCTCCTGGCCGGCCGAATGGTTCAGGGCCTGGCCGGAGGTGTGCTGGCCGGCCTGGGATATGCGGTGATCAGTGCGGCACTACCGGAAAACCTCTGGACCCGTGCGGCGGCCGTGGTATCGGCGATGTGGGGCGTCGGCATCCTGATCGGTCCCACGTCGGGCGGATTATTCGCTCAATTCGGTTTGTGGCGTTGGGGATTCGCAGTGATCCTGCTTTTGGCCCTACTGATGGCGCTCCTGGTACCGATCGCTCTGCCTGCTCGCGGAAGTGCTCCAGGCCCGCGGGTGCGCGTGCCATTGCGGTCGTTGGCAGTGCTGGGGGTAGCTGCGCTTGTTGTCAGCATCGCAGCGATCACGCGCAGCCAGATAATCACCATCGGGCTCTTGGTGCTTGCTGCGCTGCTGGTCATTTTTTTCCTGGTTGTCGACCGGAGTGCAGCCGCACGGGTGTTGCCGCTCAAGGCTTTTCAGCCGGGGCCGTTGAAATGGATTTATCTGACCATGGGCGTGCTGATGGCGGCCACGATGGGTGACATGTACGCGCCGCTGTTCGGTCAGCGACTGGGTGGAATGTCACCTGCCGCCGCCGGTTTTCTCGGAGCCGCCCTCTCGGTTGGCTGGGTGGTGGGGGAGATTCGCAGCGCTGAGATCACCGATCGGCGCACTGCCGAGCGGGTGGTGGCGACGGCGCCGCTGGTGATGGCGGCGGGACTGGGGCTGGCGGCGGTTGCCCAGCGCGACGGCGCCGGACCGGGTCTGATCGCGCTCTGGGCCCTTGCCCTGGCGATCAGCGGCGTCGGGATCGGCGCTGCCTGGCCGCACCTCAGCGTCTGGGCCATGGGGGCGGTTGATGATCCCGGGGAGCAGGCGGTCGCCGCCGCGGCCATCAACACCGTCCAGTTGATGTGCGGGGCATTCGGTGCCGGATTGGCCGGAGTCATGGTGAACCTGCACGAGACACCGGACGCCTCAGTCGCCCGGTTGCTGTTCGCGGTATTCGCCGGCCTGGCCGCGGTGGGTTGGTTCGCCTCATCCCGCGCCGGGCGCGACCAGCCGTTGTAACCGTCACAGCACTGGTTGGCAACGGTTCGGTAACCGCCACATCTGTCGACGATCTGCGGACTTACACGACTGTAGTTTTGGCTCAGAGCACTATCCGGAAAGGGGGAACAAACCATGTCGCGGACCACCACTCGCGTGGCGGCTGGTACGGCGATCGCGACTGCCGGTTTGTTCTGGACGGTTCCCCTCCTCAACGCCCTGGCCGTGGCCGATAACGCCATCAGCCCGGGCGGTGTGCCGTGCATCAGCATCATTCAGCAGGCCATCACGAACCCGCCGAACCTCGCCGAGGCGCTGCCGGGTGCCGCGTCGTCGATCTTCAGCCCTGGTTCGCCCACCATCGGCGGCCCCGTGCCAGCGGCCAGTGCGGTCGGCAGTGTGCCGATCCCGCCGGCCAGCCTTCCCGGCGCTCCCGGCGCCGGGGGCGTGGGCGGCGTCGTGATTCCGCCGGCGTCCGTCCCGGGCGTGCCGCCCAGCGGCGTGGTGGCCGGTGTCCCCGCACCGCCGGCGGCGATCCCGGGGCCACCCCCGGCGGTCGTTGGCGGCGGGGTTCCCGCGGCGCCGGCCGCGGTTCCGGGACCGCCGATAGCTGGCGGCGCACCGATCGCTGCCGGTGCGCCGATCGCCGAGTCGTCTGCGAGTCTGGGTGGCGCCGACGCGACCACCGGGGTTATGGGCGGCGGCGCTCTCGGTGCCGGACTTGACGGCGCTCCGATGGCCGGCGCTGCCAGCGGGCAGGCTGCGGGCGTGCCCGCAGCGGTGGTCGCCGATGCCGGCGCCGCTCTGCCCACCCCGCCCGCGGCGATCGCCGACGTCCCTGCCCTCGCCGCGGACGCCCTACCGCCCGGCCTGCCCGCCGCAGTTCCCGGTGAAGTGGTGACTGACTTCGCCGGCACGCCCCCGCTGCCGCCGCTTGCCACGCCCGGAATGCCCATCGGCGGTGTCGTCGAGTCTCCGCCGCTGCCGGCGGCGGTGGTTCCCGGTGGCGAGGTGCCGATGGCCGTGGTGAGCCCGCCCGCGCCCGGCATCGAGGCCCCCGGGGTGCCTGCCGCCGCCGTGATCGAGGCCCCGCCAATCCCTGCGGTCGCCAATCCCGCTGCGGTGATCAGTGATTCGGCCGCAACCCTGCCGCCGCCGCCCCTGTCGATCCCGGGCGGGGAACTTGGCGGAGGAATGCTCCAGTTCCCCGGCACAGGGGATATGACCCTGCCGGGCATCCCCAGCGGAACCTCCCTTCCCGGCTCCGCGAATCCTGCGGCGGCCATTCCGGGCACACCCGGCGGCCTCATCGGCGACGCGGTACCGGGGGTGCCGGAAGCGGTTCCCGGTATCCCGTCCGCCGCGTCCGTCGACACTCCGCCGTTGCCGCCGGGGGCGGGGCCCGGTACACCGGGTGAAGCCATGATCGAGAATGGCGCGACCCCGCCGGCCGCTGTGCCGGGTATCCCCGGGGGTGGTGCCGGCGAGGGCGTGCCCACCCCGCCTGCAGCCGTACCTGGTTCGCCCGTCGCCGGCGCCGGCGGTGTGCCGGACGCCGCCGGTGTCGCGTCCGTGGGCCCGCCCGCCGCCGACGCTGCCGGTGCCGGAGCCCCGGCGGCGATCATCGAGGACAGCGCTGGACGCGACGGATCAGACGATGCCATGCGCGCCCGGGTTGGTGCAGGGGTTGGCGCCGGCGAGGGTCCGGGCGCGGGCGTCCTGCCCAATGATGTCGACACCAAGGTCGCCCAGTTGGCCGGCCTGCCCGCCGAGGCCATCGCGTCATTGGCTGCCGGGCTACCGCCCACTCCGGCCGCGGTTCCGGCCGCCGCCGTCGGCGGAGCCGGTGGTGCGATCCCGACCCCGCCGGCCGCGATCCCGGGAATGCCCGGCGGTGGTGGCGGTGGCGGCCTGCCGATCCCGCCGGCCGCCGTTCCGGGAGCGGCGATATCGGATATGGCTGCCATCCCGCCGGGCCCGCCGGCCCTGTTCCCGGGTGTCCCCGGCACCAGCGCCGCCGTCATCAACCCAGGTCTGTCGAGCCTGATCCCGGCCGCGCCGATCGCCAATGCCGCCGCGGTCCTGCCCACCCCGCCCATCGAGATGCTGCCCTCCCTGGCGCAGGGCGTGGCCACCATGCTTTCGCCGCCGCAGATCACGATTCCGGGCATCCCCGGCTTCGGCATCCCGCTGCCGAAGACAATCACCACGCCGCACGAACTGGTGTGCATCGGCACCGGCTGGTCGGCCGAGGGACCGGCCGGTTCGGCCACGCCGGTGGCTCCGAGTGCCGGTTCAGCTGTGCCGCCGGGCACTCGCTGGTTAGGCAATTAGTAGGGCCCGACGCCGAACCGACCAGCGCGCCAGCGCTCCCACGCCGAACCGACTTGCTGATAGGAGCATCACCCGTGTGGTGAATCGCGCCCTGGCGACGTGTTGAGGCACTACTGTTCCCCGTGGCTTCGAAACTGAGTACTGGAGGTTACGGATGAGCGGCTACAAGACTGTGGTTGTCGGCACGGACGGCTCGGATTCATCGCTGCGCGCGGTCGATCGGGCCGGCCAGCTGGCCTCCGGACCCGGCGCGAAGGTGATTGTGACGTCCGCCTACCTTCCCGCTCCTGAAGACACCCGCGCCGCGGACATGCTCAAGGACGAGGGATACAAGATGGCGGGCAACGCCCCCGTCTACGAGCTTCTGCGCGCTGCCCGCGACCGGGCCAAGGCCGCTGGTGCCACCGCCGTCGAGGAGCGCGCCGTCGAGGGAGCCCCGGTCGATGCCCTGATCGCGCTGGTCGAAGAGGTCGGCGCCGACCTGCTGGTCGTCGGTAACGTCGGCCTCAACACGATCGCGGGCCGTCTCCTCGGATCGGTACCGGCCAACGTGGCGCGCCGCTCCAAGACCGACGTCCTGATCGTTCACACCAGCGAATAACCGATCACGGGGTTGGTGACCACGCCCGGCGGCGCAGTCCGGACCCGGCTCTGGTCCGACGGTGCGCTGACGGCGGAGAACTTTCCCCTCGATGACGTCGCCAAGTATCTCCACGAGCAGGGTGCGCTGGTCTGGGTTGATCTGTGCAATCCCGACCGGGCACTGCTCACCGCTCTCGCCGCCGAAATCGGCCTTGATGAGCGTGCGGTAGAGGACGTTGACGGGCAGCGGACCAAGGCGACCCGCTATGCCACCCACAGTTTTCTGACGGTCTACGCCACCGGTGTCGGGCCGATCATTCCGGGCGATATCGCGTCCCGGTTGCTGACCGCCCGGATCTCGATCATCGTGCTGCCGGCCGCAGTGGTGACGGTGCGACACGAGAACGACCCGCTGCGAGCAGTTTTCGATATCGACGAGGTGGTCCGTCGGTGGGACGACAATTCCGATCTGTTGCGCAACGGCAGCCCGGCGCTGCTTCACGAGTTACTCGACGTGGTGGTGGACGAACAGTTTGACACCATCCAGCAACTCGACGACGCCATCGAGTCATTGGAGGACGGACTGTTCGACGACACCGGCGACAATCGCACGATCCAGCGCAACACCTATCGGTTGCGCAAGGAACTCGTCGAGTTGCGGCGCATCGTGCTGCCGATGCGTGAGGTTGTCAACACCATCCGTCGCAGCGACACAGCCGAACGCGACGGGTGGTACGACGATCTCTACGACAACGTCATCCGCGCAGGGGAGTGGACGGAGTCACTGCGAGACATGATCACCACGGTGTTTGAGACAAACCTGTCGCTCCAAGATGCCCGGCTTAACATCGTGGTCAAGAAGCTCACCGGCTGGGCGGCGATCATCGCCGTGCCCACCCTGGTCACCGGCTGGTACGGCCAGAACGTTCCCTATCCGGGTTTCGGTCAGGTCTCGGGCTTGGTGACCAGCGCGCTGCTCAGCGTTATCACCTCGGTGGTGCTGTTCGTCATGTTCAAACGTCGTGGCTGGATCTGAGGATGCATCGCTGAGTCGGTCACCGCTGGCGCTTTGACGACCTGCGCAACACCGACATACGTTTTTTGGTTTGGCCCACTGCTCGATTCGCTGTCATGTAGGTTCGGCTCGGATTTGTACTTACCTCTGATCAGGGAGTCAATTGTGAGCAGCGAAACGCCCCCGCCCTACGGCGAACCGACGCCTCAGCCCTACGGCGCGGCGGCGCCTCAGCCCTACGGCACACCGGCGCCGCAGCAGTACGGTCCACCGATGCCGCAGCCCTACGGCGCGCCGACGCCCCAGTTGGCCGCTCCCCAGAACGGCATGGGCACTGCGGGTTTAGTCATGGGCGTCCTGCAGTTCGTACTCCTCGGTCCGCTCGGATCGGTGCTGGCAATCATCTTCGGCCGCATCGGCATGAACCGGGCCAAGCGTGGTGAGGCCACCAACGGGGGAGTCGCAACGGCCGCCTTCTGGCTCGGCATCATCGGTTTGATCCTGTCGGTGGTCGCCGCGGTCATCATTGTGGCAACGGGCGCCTTCGTGGTTAAGGAAACCGTGAAAGCCTTCGATGAGGCCACTGATCCCGCACTGAACTCCAAAACCGGGCTGGACGACGGCGACTATCGATTGACGCCCACTGACGCCACGCCGAGTATCAACAACGACAACTGTGGCTTCGAGGGCTCCGCGGTGGACGTCGCCACCGGAGACGCCTCCGCCAACCCCGTCAAGGTCGTCGGTCAGGGCACGGCCGAGTGCAGCACGGCCGTTTCGCGGGTGACCGCCGTGCTATTCACGGTGACCGATGGGGTGGCCAAGATCACCCAGGTCGAAAGCGCAAACCCCTAGGCGCTGATCACCCATCCGGCCGCCGGGTTGACGGCCAGGCTCAGCACGTCGACGGCCTCGAAGGCGCTCAGGGGGACGCGTTCGAGTTCGCGCTGTGCGGTGATGTGGTCGGTACCGGTCCAGCCGTTGCTCATGCCGAGCACGCGGGCCCCGGCCTCGCCGCGGTTGCCCGAGTCGTAGATGACGGCACCGTGCTCCTGCAGGGCGCGCAGGATGACCTGGGTCGCGGGTGAGTAGCCCGTCATAGCGAAGTCGGCGCGCAGTCGCAGCACGGTACCCATCGGCACGCCGTCGGGATTGGTGCCGGTGCCGTCACCGGCCCGCGCCGGCCAGGTGTAGCCGGTGCCGCGATCCTTGGCGATCGTGATGCCCAGCATGT
>JBMOKE010000356.1:0-1812 GCA_049315425.1 Mycobacterium sp.
CCAACGGTGTGTTCAACTTCCCGGACAACGGCACGCACAACTGGGTGTACTGGGGCCGCGAGCTTCAGGCGATGAAGCCTGACTTGCAGCGCGTCCTGCTCGGCTAGTCAGCACAACGAAAAGCGGGCCGTCGGCTCTCCGGTTAAGGGGAGCGACGGCCCGCTTTCCATTTGTGCCTCTTTTCGTATGTGGCCTAACCTGATTCAGCCGCCGACCCGCACCACCGCGCGGCCCGAGTAGCGGCCGGCACGCACCTCGTCGATTACCCCGACCACGTCGGCGAGATCGACCTCGTGGGTGATGTCGTCGAGGTGCGGTGGTCGCAATACCCCGCCGATTTGCTTCCACAGCGCGCGACGCGGGCCGATCGGCATCAGCACCGAGTCGATGCCCAGCAGTGACACCCCGCGAAGAATGAACGGCATCACCGTGGTGTTCAGCGCCGCACCACCGGTCAGGCCGCTGGCAGCAACGGCACCGCCGTAGTTCAGCGTGCTGAGCACGTCGGCCAGGGTGGCGCCGCCGACACAGTCGATGGCACCTGCCCACCGCGTTTTCGCCAGCGGCCGGGGTTTGGCATCGGGGTCGGCGGGCAGGCGCCCGATGACCTCGGAGGCGCCCAATTTTTTCAGATGCTCGGCAGCCTCGGGCTTGCCGGTGGAGGCGACGACCTCATAGCCGGCGGCGGCCAGGAGATCAATGCTGACCGAGCCGACGCCCCCGGTCGCGCCGGTCACCAGGATCGGTCCGTCGTCCGGGGTGATGCCATGGCGCACCAGTGCCTGCACGCTCATCGCTGCGGTGAACCCGGCAGTGCCGATCGCCGCACCTTCGCGGGGTGTCAGCGTGCCAAGGGCGACAACCTGCTCGGCGGGCAGCCGAACGTACTCGGCGTAGCCGCCGTGGCGTCCGGTGCCGATGTCGTAGCCGTGTGCCAAAACCAGATCGCCGACGGCGAATTCTGCCGAGGTGGACTCGACAACCTCACCGGTGAGGTCGATACCGGGCACCAGTGGGTACTCCCGCACCACCCCGCCGCGGGGGGTCAGGGCGAGTGCGTCTTTGTAGTTGACGCTGGAATAGGCGATCCGGATGGTGACATCACCGGGCTGGAGTTCGGTCGCGTCGAGTGTCTCGATCGCGGCGGTGATCGTCTCGCCGTCTTGTCGTGCCACCAGTGCGCGGAAGGAATCCATACCCATGACGGTAGTGACTACTTCAGTTCGGCCGAACTCAGCCCCAGCAGTCGGCGTGCCACTACCAGAAGCTGGATCTGCTGGGTGCCCTCGAAGATGTCGAGGATCTTGGAGTCCCGCGCCCACTTCTCCAGCAGGGTCTGCTCGGAATAGCCTGTGGTGCCTGCCATTTCGACGGCCTTGAGAGTGATGTCACTGGCCACCCGGGCGGCCTTGGCCTTACCCATCGAGGCTTGCATGGAGTTGGGGATGGAGTTGTCGGCTTGCCAGGCTGAGCGCACCGTCAGCAGGTAGCCGGCCTCCCAGTCGGCTTCCATCCGCAGGAACTCCGCCGCTGCCGCACTCTGGGAGTGCGCCGGCTTGTCGTAGGAGATTTCGACGCCGGCGTGCGTGAGGATCGTCCGCAGTTCCTCGAGTGCGGCCCGGGCTACCCCGACGGCCATCGCGGCCACGATCGGACGGGTGTTGTCGAAGGTCTCCATGACCCCGGCGAAGCCCTTCTCCACCTGGATCTCGGGGCTGCCGAGCAAGTTTTCTTTGGGTACGCGGGCGTTGTCGAATCGGATTGCCGCGGTGTCGGAGGCCTTGATGCCGAGTTTGTGCTCGAGGCGTTCCA
>JBMOKE010000357.1:0-1810 GCA_049315425.1 Mycobacterium sp.
GTTACCGTTCCCGCTGGCCAAGCCGCGCTAACCTGGAACACGTGAACCTGCACATTTCTCTGATGCAGGGCTGGGCACCGGTCGCCATCCAGATCGTGACCGCGGCACTGTTGGTATTCGCGATCGGCTGGCGTACCCGACGGTGGCGCATGCTGTGGCTGCCGGTTTCGGCTCTGATCGGGGTAGCGCTGGCGGTAGTCACGCACTGGAATATCGCCGCCAACGGACTCGCCGGCGATCCGGCGCCACCTGGGCTGTGGGCATGGCTTGCGCTGACCGGGCTTGCCGGCGGGGTGGCGGTGCTCGGCTGGCGTTCCGCGGACTGGCGGCGACGTGGCGCCTCGATGCTGACGGTGCCGCTGGCCATGCTGTGCTCGGCGCTCATGCTGAACCTGTGGGTGGGTTACTTCCCCACCATCCAGACTGCGTGGGGACAATTGACCGGCGGGCCGCTGCCGGGGCAGACCGACAGCGCCACCGTCGCCAGGATGTTGGCGTCCAACACCGTGCCGGCCAAGGGCACGGTGCTGCCGGTCACCATCTCCGCCGACGCATCCGGATTCGCGCACCGCACCGAATGGGTGTACCTGCCGCCGGCCTACTTCGCCAGCGATCCACCGCCCGCACTGCCCACAGTCATGATGATCGGCGGTCAGTTCAACACCGCAGCGGACTGGCTGCGGGCCGGAAACGCCGTCGCGACGATCGATGAGTTCGCGGCTAAGCATGGTGGCAATGCCCCGGTGTTCGTCTTCGCCGACTCGGTCGGCTCGTTCAACAATGACACCGGATGCGTGAACGGCACCCGCGGTAACGCCGCGGACCATCTCACCGAGGACGTTGTGCCGTTCATGATCGACTCCTTCGGGGTGAGCGATGACCCGGCGAACTGGGCGGTGGTCGGCTGGTCCACCGGGGGCACCTGCGCGGTCAACCTCACCGTGAAGTATCCGGAGTTGTTCAGCACATTCGTCAATATCGACGGTGATATCGCGCCCAACACCGGAACGAAGGCGCAGACCATCGAACGGCTCTTCGGCGGCGACGCCGCCGCGTATGACGAGTGGGACCCTGCCACGCTCATCACCGAGCATGGTTCCTTTGACGGCGACGTCGCGGGCTGGTTCGCGGTGTCCGCCGCACCGGGCACCGTCGGCGCGGCCATTCCAGGATCGTCGTTGCCCGAACCGCCTGCCGATATCGTGGCCGCCACTCCTGCCGAGGCGGCCCGTGCGCTGTGCGGGCTCGGCAATGCATATGACATCGAATGCTCCGTGGTGCCACAGGCCGGTAAACACGACTGGCCCTTCGCGGCGCAGGTGCTCGCGGCCTCGCTGCCGTGGCTGGCGTCCCAGATCGACACTCCGGACGTGCCGGAGGTGCTGTTGCCGGGCACCCCGACGCAACCGGATGGCGTGAGCATCGCCGCCGAGGGTGGAACACAGATCACTCCGATGCCGAGGCCGACGGGAGTACGGTGAGTTTCATGGCTGACGACGCAACGACGCCTGCAACGGAACCAGCGCCGTCTCCCCTGCCGCCTGTTCCCACTCCGAACCTCGACACCGGATACACCGACGCCGGCGTGCCGACGCTGGAGGGTGTACGGGACAAAATCGAAACCCGGTACGGAACCGCCTTGGGCGCAACCGAATTAGCCGCGGACACCCCCGAGGTTCGCACCGCGACAGAACAATACGAGGCGCAGCAGAAGGCCGCTGCTGAGAAACTCGACGAGATCCGCGCCTCGATGCACAAGCCGGAGTAACCGGCCGCACCTGATTATGGCGTGAAAACCGGACCAGCAATG
>JBMOKE010000358.1:0-1808 GCA_049315425.1 Mycobacterium sp.
TCACCACAGTCCCCGAACGGGACCATCGAGCTGATGGTCACCGAGTTGTTGCAACAGGCCGAGACCATCGGCGTGAACCGGGTTTCGCTCAACTTCGCGATGTTCCGGTCGGCGTTCGAGCAGGGTTCGCAATTGGGGGCGGGTCCGGTGGCGCGGCTGTGGCGGGCGCTGCTGGTGTTCTTCTCACGCTGGTGGCAACTCGAAACCCTGTACCGGTCCAATATGAAATACCAGCCGCAGTGGGTTCCTCGGTATGCGTGCTACGAAGACGCCCGGCTGATCCCGAGGGTTGGGGTGGCCTCGGTGATCGCCGAGGGCTTTCTGGTGTTGCCGTTCATTCGCCGAGCCAAGCAGCACACCGGCCAATACTCCGCGGTGCCACACGGTATCGCTGCGACCGCAGGGCTGCAGTCCGATGGTTCTGCACCCACCTTCGCGCTCGCTGATCCGACGGCCGCAGAGGCCGAGAAACGCCGACTTCCCGAGCAGGTGCGGGTTCGGATGGCGAAGCTGAAAGCATTGCGGGACAGGGGCGTCGACGCCTATCCGGTAGGCCGGCCGCCAACCCACACGATCGCCGAGGCACTGGCGGCCGACGACGACGCCACCGTCACGGCTGCGGGCCGGGTGCTACGGACCCGCGACTACGGCGGGGTGATCTTCGCGCAACTGCGGGACTGGTCCGGCGATGTTCAACTGGTCCTTGACCGTTCCCAGATGGACGGCGACGCCGAGAATTTTGCCAATGTCGATCTCGGCGACCTGATCGAGGTGACCGGCCCGATGGGTTACAGCCGCAACGGCACCCACTCGCTGCTGGTGCACCGGTGGCGCCTGCTGGGTAAGTGCCTGCGACCGCTGCCGGAGAAGTGGAAGGGCCTGACCGACCCGGAGGCTCGGGTGCGGGCGCGCTATGTCGATCTGGCCATCAACCCGATGGCCCGGGGCCTCATTCAGGCACGTAGCGATATTCTGCGCTCGATTCGAGAGACGTTGTTCGCCAAGAACTTTCTTGAGGTTGAGACGCCGATCCTGCAGCAGATCCATGGCGGCGCCAACGCCAGACCGTTCCGGACCCACATCAACGCATACGACCTCGAGCTGTATCTGCGCATCGCTCCTGAGCTCTATCTCAAACGACTGTGCGTGGGCGGAGTGGAACGTGTCTTCGAACTCGGTCGGGCATTTCGCAACGAGGGTGTGGACTTCAGCCACAACCCGGAGTTCACCCTTCTGGAGGCCTATCAGGCGCATGCCGATTACCTGATGTGGATTGACGGCTGCCGCGAACTCATTCAGAACGCGGCGATGGCCGCCAATGGATCGCAGGTCGTGATGCGGCCGAGTGCCGATGGCACGGGAACCCTGGAGCCGATCGATATCTCCGGTACCTGGACAGTCAAGACCGTCCACGATGCGGTGTCCGAGGCGTTGGGCGAAGATATAAACACCGACACCGGCCCGGCCGCGCTCCGTCGGCTCTGCGACGCCGCGGGCATCCCCTACCTGAGCCATTGGGATGCCGGCGCGCTGGTGCTCGAGATGTATGAGCATCTGGTGGAGGGCCGGACCGAATCCCCGACCTTCTATACCGACTTCCCCACCTCGGTGTCCCCGCTGACCCGGCCGCACCGCAGCAGGCCCGGGGTGGCCGAACGCTGGGATCTGGTGGCCTGGGGCGTGGAGTTGGGCACCGCCTACAGCGAGCTCACCGACCCCGTCGAACAGCGGCGCCGGCTCCAGCAGCAGTCCCTGCTCGCCGCCGGTGGCGACCCGGAGGCGATGGAACTCGACGAGGACTTCCTGAC
>JBMOKE010000111.1:0-7942 GCA_049315425.1 Mycobacterium sp.
CGGTCTCGCTGATGATCCGGCCCTTGCGGCGCGGGCCACCGATCACCCGGTCGACAGCCTCTTCCAATGCCGCCCCGGTAATGACGGTCCCATTCTCGCGAGCGGTAAGCAACGCGGCCTCATTAATCACGTTGGCCAGATCCGCACCGGACATACCCACGGTGCGCTTGGCCAGACCGTCGAGGTCGGCCCCCGGAGCCAGCGGCTTGCCCTGCGAGTGCACCCGCAGCACCGCCTTGCGGCCGGCCAGGTCTGGGGAGGAAACCGGGATCTGCCGATCGAATCGGCCCGGTCGCAACAGAGCGGGGTCAAGGATGTCGGGCCGGTTGGTGGCGGCGATGAGGATCACGCCCTGGCGCTCACCGAACCCATCCATCTCAACGAGTAGCTGGTTGAGGGTCTGCTCGCGCTCGTCGTGGCCGCCGCCCAGCCCGGCGCCGCGCTGGCGGCCTACCGCGTCGATCTCGTCGACGAAGATGATGGACGGCGAGTTCTGCTTGGCCTGTTCGAAAAGATCGCGGACCCGGGAGGCACCGACGCCGACGAACATCTCGACGAAGTCCGAACCGGAGATCGTGAAGAACGGCACCCCGGCCTCGCCCGCAACAGCCCGCGCCAACAACGTCTTGCCGGTGCCCGGCGGGCCGTACAGAAGTACGCCCTTGGGAATCTTTGCTCCGACAGCTTGGTAGCGGGCCGGGTTCTGCAGGAAGTCCTTGATCTCGTAGAGCTCCTCGACGGCCTCGTCGGCCCCGGCGACGTCGGCGAAGGTCGTCGTCGGCATATCTTTGGTCAGCAGCTTGGCCTTGGACTTGCCGAACCCGAAGCCCATCCGGCCGCCGGTCTGCATGCGGGAGAACAGCACGAACAGCCCGACGAGCATGAGCAGAGGCAGCATGTACACCAGCAGCGAGCCCAACAGACTGGGCTGATTGACCGCGGTGTTGGTCTTGATGCCCTTGTTGGTCAGCGCCTCGAACAGCGGCACCGCGTATCCGGTCGGGTACTTGGCGATCACCTTGGTGGAATTAGCGGTTTCCTTGCCGGCGTTTTTCAGTTCCAGCCGGATCTGCTGTTCCTTGTCGTCGATCTGCGCCGTCTTGACGTTGTCGGCGTTGATTTGCGACACCGCGACGGAAGTGTCGACGGGCTTGAAGCCGCGGGTGTCGTCACTGAAGTAGAAGAACAACCAGCCCAGCAGCAGCACCGCGGCGATCACGGTCAGCGTGCGGATAACGTTTTTCCGGTTCATCAAGCGTCGGCCCCGGGGGCCTCGTCCTTCCGATGTGCTCTGCGGGGGAATGTTTCAGGCTACCGCTATCCCAACGTCGGACAGCGCCCCGAGGGTTTCCGTCACCGATTGGTTCCCAATTCGGGACCCCTGACAGGCCCGTGTCGGCCTCGGACCGCGCTGTGCTTTGCTGAGTTGGTGGTCACACCGGTCGAACGGATAGTCGACGTCAACGGGGTCCGGTTGCGGATTCTCGAGGCCGGTCCCCCGGACGGGCCGGTGGTGATCCTGACCCACGGATTCCCCGAGTTGGCCTACTCCTGGCGTCATCAGATCCCCGCCCTCGCCACGGCCGGCTACCGGGTGATCGCCCCCGATCAGCGCGGCTATGGGGGTTCAACGCGCCCCGAAGCCATTGAGGCCTATGACATCGCTGCGCTGACCGGCGATGTGGTTGGCCTGCTCGACTACGCCGGGGCCGAACGCGGCGCGCTGATCGGACACGACTGGGGCGCGGTGGTGGCATGGAACACCCCACTGCTGCACCCCGACCGGGTTGCCGCCGTGGCGGGCTTGAGCGTGCCGCCGGTGCCGCGGCCCCTGACACCGGTGACCGAGGCGTTGCGCAGGATTTTCGGTGACAACTTCTTCTACATGCTGTATTTCCAACAACCGGGTGTGGCCGACGCCGAGATGGACGCAGATCCACGTCGCAGTTTGCGGCGGATGCTCGGCGGGATGCGGGCATCGCAGGAGGAAACAGCCGCGCTGCGGATGCTGACACCAGGACCTGAGGGATTCATCGACCGGTTACCCGAACCGGAGGGTCTGCCGGACTGGCTGGCCGCGGCTGAACTCGACCACTATGTCGCCGAGTTCAGCCGCACCGGCTTCACCGGGGCGCTGAACTGGTATCGCAACTACGAACGCAACTGGCATATCACGGCCCATCCGGCCGCAGAGACCATCGGCGTTCCTTCGCTTTTCGTGGGCGGCACCGATGACCCCGTGCTCGCGTTCACTAAAACCACCCGTGCCCGCGAGGTTGCCGTCGGTCCCTACCGGCAGGTCATGTTGGACGGCGCCGGACACTGGATTCAGCAGGAGCGACCGGATGAGATCACCACTGAACTTCTGAGGTTCCTGTCGGACGTGCCCTGGACGTGAATTCGCCGGCAGCGAACGAGGTCCGCAGGCGCGCTACGGTGAATCATGATCACTGCCGCCAGCCCTCGCCGCGCCGTGACAGTCATGGTCGCAGGTGTCGCGGCGGTACTGACCGTCGCAACCCTGGCCGGGTGTGACGCTCAAGCCGGACCGGTTGCCGCGAATTCACGTCAGGTGACCGTCGTCGGCTCCGGACAGGTACAGGGATCACCCGATACACTGACCGCCGATGTAGGAATCGAAGCGGTGGCCCCGGATGCAACGTCGGCGATGAATCAGACCAGCGACCGCCAGCAGGCCGTCATCGGTGCCCTGACTGCCGGCGGGATCGACGCCAAAGACATCAGCACCACGACGGTGAGCCTGCAACCTCAGTACGGCGAGAATTCCGTGATCACCGGATACCGGGCGGGCAACTCGATTCAGGTGAAGATCCGCAAACTCGAGGCCGCCCCGGATGCGCTGGCCACCATCATCAGCACCGGGGGTAACAACACCCGGATCAACTCGGTCAACTTCTCCATCGACGACGACTCGAAGCTGGTGCGCGATGCCCGAGCGCGCGCCTTCGATGACGCCAAGAATCGAGCACAGCAGTACGCGGAATTGTCCGGCCTCTCGCTGGGCAAGGTCATCTCGATCTCGGAAGCACCCGGCGGCGTCTCACCCCAACCGGTCCCGATGCCGATGCCGCGTGGTGATGCAATGGCCGCCGCGGTACCACTTGCACCCGGCGAGCAGACCATCAGCTTCTCGGTGAGCGCGGTGTGGGAGTTGACCTGATCCTTCACCGTGGCAAGCGAATTCGCTAGTGCTGATAGACCTTTAGTGTTGATAGACCCTTAGTGCTGATAGACCTTGGGGTCCAGCGTCCCGATGTAGGGCAGGTCACGATAACGCTCGGCGTAGTCCAGGCCGTAGCCGACGACGAACTCGTTGGGGATGTCGAAACCGACATAGGCGATGTCCAGTTCGCACCGCACGGCATCGGGTTTGCGCAGCAATGTGCACACCTTTAGCGATCGCGGATGGCGGGTCGCCAGATTTCGCAGCAGCCAGGACAACGTCAGGCCGGAGTCGACGATGTCCTCCACGATCAGCACATCGCGCTCGGCGATATCGCGATCCAGGTCCTTGAGGATGCGCACCACGCCCGAGGACGAAGTCGACGAGCCGTAGGAGCTGACCGCCATGAACTCCAGCTGGGTGGGCAGCGGGATGGCGCGCGCCAGGTCGGTGACGAACATGACTGCACCCTTGAGGACAGTCACCAGCAGCAGATCCTGACCAGCCAGCGCATCGGCATAGTCGCGACCCAATTCAGCGCCGAGTTCGACGGTACGGGCCTGAATCTGCGCTTCAGACACCAAGACGGACTTGATGTCGCCGGCATACAGCTCATGCGCTGTCACGACCCCAGCGTGCCATGCCATACTCGAATACGAACAATCAGACCGGTTTGCGGCTCAACTTCAGCGCCGCGCCGCGACGTTCGGCGAAGAGCCTCGTGTACGGAACCTCGGAGCCGACCGCCACCCCGCCCTGTCCTCGCCAGGCGTCCACCAACGCATCGACTGCCCGAATCTGGGTATCGGTCAGCCCGCTCGCACCACCGGCAAGCAGCCAGGCCCGGATCACCCGCCGGCGCAGCGCGGCGGGCAGATCCCTGATCGCGGCAACCTCCAGACCGTCACCGGACACCGCCCCAACCAGATCTTGGCCGGCGAGTGAATCGAGTGCGTCGGTGTCTTCCCGCAGCGCCGAGGCGGTGCGGGCCAGCGCCTCAGCCACCCCACCCCCCAGCACCTGCTCCAGCAGTGGCAACACCTCGGTGCGTAATCGCACCCGGGTGAAGCGGGGGTCGCTGTTGTGCGGATCGTCCCAGACCGCGAGACCGAGTTCCGCGCAAGCCGCATGGGTGACGCCGCGCCTCATACCGAGCAACGGCCGGTACCACGGCGGATCGCAGGGCCGCATCCCGGCGATCGAGCGGGCACCCGAGCCTCGCCCGAGGCCCAGCAACACGGTCTCGGCCTGGTCGTCGAGGGTGTGGCCGAGCAGCACCGGCGCGCCCTGCCGGGCCGCATCGAGGGCTGCGTAGCGGGCGGTTCGCGCGGCCGCCTCCGGCCCGCCAGCGTCTCCGACCTGCACGCGCAGGACCCGGGCCCCTACGCACCCGAGGTCCATGGCCTGTTGTTGAGCGGCCAGGGCAACCACTTCGGAGTCCGATTGCAGGCCGTGGTCGACGATCAGTGCGGTCGTGGGCCGCGTCGCGGCGGCGGCGATGGTCAACGCCAGTGAGTCGGGCCCGCCGGATAGCGCCACACACCACGACTGCGCGTCGACAAGCCAGTTCGCGGCGAAGTCGGCCAGCGCGGTGCGCAGCCCGGCTACAGCACTCTGTCGATCCACCGCTGGGGGTTTTCGATCTCGTCGGGCAGCGGCAGGGTGTCGGGGCCAGTCCACACCGCATTGAAGCGCGTCATACCGACCCGGTCCACCACGAGGTCGACGAATGCCTTGCCGCGGGTGTACTGACTCAACTTCGCGTCCACCCCGAGCAGAGCGCGCAGCAGCCGTTGCAGGGGCGGCTGCCTGCGTTGTCTGCGTTCATCGAAGCGACTCCGGATGAGGTGGACTGAGGGCACTACTGCGGGACCGACGGCATCCATCACATGATCGGCGTGGCCTTCGAGCAAGGTGCCGAGAACAAGGAGCCGATCGAGCGCCTCTCGTTGCGGCTCGGACTGCACCGCGCGCAACAGTCCGAGCACACCGGCGCTGCCGGGATCCGGTTCACCCGGCGGCGCCGTACGGCGTTGTTTGACGAATTCCGCAAGGCGCCCGATCACCTTGCCGATGTCATCACCGCGATCCGCGGTGAGCACCTCCAATGAACTTGACATGTGTTGGGCCAGCCACGGATTGGCGGTGAACTGAACGCGGTGAGTGACCTCGTGCAGGCATACCCACATCCGGAAATCCTTCGGCACCAACCGCAGTTGACGTTCGACGGAGATCACGTTGGGGTAGACCAGAAGTAGACAGCCGCCGCCATCAGCGGCGAAAGGGTCGTACTGACCGAGGATGCCCGAGGAGACGAACGCGAGCACCGCTCCGGTTTGAGCGCCGGCAATACGACCCGAGATGGCATGGCTCGGGGTATGGGAGCCGCCGATCATGACCCGCATGGAATCTGACGCCGCTCGAATCCACTGCTCCCGGTTGACGATTCGGGCCTCGGGTACCGGACGGTCACTGGAGAGTCCGGTGACGTCGCGGACAGGACCCTCGGCAACACGAGCGGATTCAGCGAGTTGATCGATGGCCTGGAGGCGGGTGTAGTCGGTGGCGGGCGGCTCCCCCCGGAGCAGCCGTGCCCCCACCGTGCCGGCGAACTGCCAGTCGACAGCTTTGCCAACGGACGGTGGTTGCACGGAAGGCTTCATCACGAACTACAGCCACAGGTGCGCAGCGTCGCGGCCAGCGCATCAATGGCGGTTCGTCCCTCAATCCCGGCATTGTTGGAGATGAATGCGAAAGTCAACACCCGGCCACTGGCATCGGTAACAATCCCGGCCAGGGAATTGGTCTCGGTCAGCGACCCGGTCTTGGCGCGCAGCCAACCGGCCGGGGATTTTGACTGATCGCCGTCGACAAATCGGTTGGACAGTGTGCCGCTGCCACCGGCGATGGGCAGCAGATCCACCATCGGCCGCAGCGAAGGCTGATCAGGTCCGGCAGCGGCATTGACCACCTCGTCGAGGGTCTTCGACGTCAGCAGATCAGCCACCGACAGCCCACTGGAATCCACGAGCGATGCACCTGTCACGTCGATATTGGCCGACGCCAGCTTGCTGAGAACCGCGTCGACACCGCCAGCGAAGCTCATCGGTCGGCCGGTCGCTTTAGCCACCTCACGAGCGATGGTCTCGGCCATCACGTTGTCGGAGGTATTCATCATCTGAAGCAGCCGATCCATCAGCGGGGCGGACTGCACCGAGGCCAACTGCCGACCGCCGGCCGGGCCCGGCGCGAAGGTGACCCTGGCCGGGTTGATGCCGAGGGCAGTCGCGAGCGCCCGGCCGGAATCAAGCGCGGGGGTCGGCGAGCGCCGAGACTCCACCGTGGTGGGCTGGATTCGCCCGGCATCGAGCATCACCGACTGGATCGGCGCGATGTCGCCGCCACCGATATCAGCCGGGTCCCAACCGGGAGCCATATCTGGGCCGGTGAACAACGAGGTGTCCACCTGCACCGCGGTGGCCGTGATACCGCTCTTGCGAACTTGATCGGCGAGGTCGGAGATCCGGGCGGCGCCGCGATACCAGGTGTCCTCACCCGGCGGTGCCGCCGACAGCGTCGGGTCTCCCCCGCCGACGAGCACCACCACACCCGGCATCCGGGTCTGGTCGGCGGCCTGAACCGTCGTTGTGACCCTGGCGTTGCGATCCAACGTGAGCAAGGCAGCGCCCGCGGTGAGGACCTTGTTGGTCGATGCCGGACGCATCGGTGCGTCGGCGCGCTGTTCCCAGATCTGCTGTCCGGTCTTGGCATCGGTGATGCGGCCGCTGAGGCTGCCCAGATTGGGGTTGGCGACGGCCGGTGCCAGCACCGCAGTGATCGCGGCGGTGGTCGGGATAGCCGCCGAGTCGGACAGCGGAACCACCGCCGGGTTGGCGCTGGCCGGCTCCCGCGGCGGCGGGGTCTGGGCGTCGCTCTTGCCTCCTGCGGTCAGCAGCGCCGCCGTCGCGACGACTACGGCGACAAGTGCGATCACCGCGGCCGCAAGCACCACAGGAGCGCGGCGCGCAGGTGTGCGAACCATGACTCTCCTGACTGCCTCGCGTCCCATTGTGCCCAACGGGCCGGTACTCAAGGGTATCGCTCCGATAAGGTGACTTCCCGTCGCCATCGGGCGACCGGACCGGCAAGAAGGAGTCGCGCGGTGCAGTTCGATGTCACGATCGAGATCCCGAAAGGCCAGCGCAACAAGTACGAGATCGACCACGAGACTGGCCGGGTTCGGCTGGACCGCTACCTGTACACCCCGATGGGGTATCCGGCCGACTACGGGTTCATCGAGGACACCCTGGGCGAGGACGGCGACCCGCTGGACGCGATGGTGCTACTGCCCCAGTCGGTGTTTCCCGGTGTGGTCATCGAGGTCAGGCCGGTCGCGATGTTCCAGATGGTGGACGAGGCAGGTGGCGACGACAAGGTGCTGTGCGTACCGGCCGGCGATCCGCGCTGGGACCACATCAACGATCTCGGCGACGTGCCTGCGTTCGAACTCGAGGCGATCAAGCACTTCTTCGTCCACTACAAGGATCTCGAGCCGGGCAAATACGTGAAGGCCGCAGACTTCGTCGGCCGCGCCGAGGCCGAGGCCGAGATCGAGCGTTCCCGGGTCCGGTTCGCCGCCGAGGGCCACTGAGGGCCGGTGAGGGCCGCTGAGGGCCACTGACGATTCGCCCCCGAGGATTCGCCCCCGAGGATTCGCCCCCACCCGGACAATCCCCGGGCAAGAGTTTTCCTGGCCGT
>JBMOKE010000359.1:0-1805 GCA_049315425.1 Mycobacterium sp.
AACCGAAGTTATTGGGCGTTGAGGGTATCGAGGAGGAGGAGCCGCAACATGTCGCACACTCCACGCAGATGCGCGAGGCTTACTTTGTGGATTTCGCACTCGCCATGCGGGAGAAAGTTTCTATCCCGTTGATGGTGACCGGGGGCTTCCGGCGGCGCGACGTCATGGAACAGGCCATCCGAAGCGGCGGTGCCGATTTGATTGGCGTGGGACGGCCGCTGTGCGTGATGACCGATGCGCCCGCCCAACTCCTGCATCACCTGGCGGAGCTGCCGCGCTATGAGGCGCAACTGTCGCTGTTTCCACCCTGGCTGGCGTTTCTCAACAGGATCAAAACCGTGCGCACCTTCGCCAGCTTTGGCGTGCAGTACTGGTACTACGCGCAGTTGGAGATGCTGGGGAACAACGGCAGGGCGGCACCCGACATGACGGTGTTTGCGGCAACTCGCAAGGTCCTTGCGCAGCAACGGCGTTGGGTCGCAGCTCGGCGCCGGCTGTGAATGCACGGCAGTCGTCCGACCCGGGCGCGGACCGCTACCGCGACTTCCCCGACGGCTTCTTCACCCGGTCCGACGAAGGCGACGACCGTGGCTTCTACGGCCAACCGCGACTGGTGCAGCACATCGACTCCGGCGCCATAGCCGCCGTGCGCGACCTCTACGACGAGCTCGGCCTGTACGGCGAGGTACTCGACCTGTGCAGTTCTTGGGTGTCGCACCTGGCCCGGACTCCGCAGCGGCTGGTCGTGCTCGGCATGAACGCCGTTGAGCTGCAACAGAATCCGCAGGCGCACGAACGGGTCGTCCACGACCTCAACCGCGAGCCCGCGCTGCCGTTCGCTGATGCCTGCTTCGACGGGGCGATGTGCACGGTGTCAGTCGACTACCTGATCCGGCCCCTCGAGGTGTTCGACGAGGTGGCCCGGGTGCTGCGGCCCGGCGCGCTGTTCGTGTGCACGTTCTCCAACCGTTGTTTTCCGACCAAGGCCATCCGGGGTTGGCTCGCTACCGACGACGAGTTCCACGTGCGGCTCGTGGCCGAGTACTTCCACCGCTCGGCCGGCTGGGAGCAGCCCCGCATCGACCAGCGCCCGACTCCGGGCGACCCGCTCTTCGCCGTGTGGGCCCACCGCTCCTGAGCAAGGTTGTCCGCGACAACCGCGTCACATGGCGTTGAGGCTTGGCAGGGTGGCCGGGCCAGGTAGAACGGCGGTCGGGGCCGAGGCTGGGAACTGCTGAGTGCGGATGATCGGGCGGTTCACGCCCAGTTGGTAGGCCCGGTCGACCAGGGCGTCGTAGAAGTCCTGGTCGACGATCTTGTCGCGGGTCAGGATGTAGCCCGAGGTGCCGTTCGGGTCGCCCACTATGGCCCAGGAGTAGTCGGGCGCGTAGTCGAGGATCCAGTAGTTGCCCGGTTCCGCGGCGGGCTCGTTCGGGTTGGGCTGGGCAAAGAAGAAGCCCACCTGCAGTCGGGTGTTGTCGGTGTTGACCGGCACGGCCGATCCGATGATGGAGGACTGTGGGCCGTTGTTGAAGAAGTAGTTGCCGGAGTTGTCCACCTTGATCGACCCGTCGGGATTGAGGCTGTAGGTCGCGGTGGTGTTCACCAGGCCGAGGGAGAAGAACTGCCGGACGCTGCCCTGCTCGTACCAGGTGCCCAGGTAATTCTGATCCGGTGGCAGGTCGGCGTTGACGACCACCGGCGGCGGTGCGGGCAGCGTGGTCGCCCCGGCCTCGCCCATCACGATGGGCCGGTTGGGGATGTAGGTGCCGTCGTTGGGGTCACCGTAGATGCCGTAGAGCGGA
>JBMOKE010000360.1:0-1799 GCA_049315425.1 Mycobacterium sp.
CGGGCCGGTGCCACCACGGCCTGGGTGCCCTCGCCGACCGCCGCCACCCTGCACGCCATGCATTACCACTACGTGGACGTGTATCAGGTGCAGAAGGAGCTGACCGGCAAGAAGCGCACCAGCATCGACCAGTTGCTGACCATCCCGCTTGCACAGAGCGGATTGGGCTGGTCACCGGATGCGCTTCACGAGGAGGTCGACAACAATTGCCAGTCGATCCTCGGCTATGTGGTGCGCTGGATCGACGCCGGTGTGGGCTGCTCGAAGGTACCCGACATTCATGATGTCGCGTTGATGGAAGATCGCGCCACATTACGTATCTCCAGTCAGCTGCTCGCCAACTGGCTGCGACACGGTGTCATCACCGCCGACGATGTCACGTCGAGTCTGCGGCGGATGGCAGCGGTGGTCGACCAGCAGAACAGCGAAGATCCCGACTACCGTCCGATGGCGCCCGACCCGGAGGGCAGTATCGCGTTCCAGACCGCCCAGGAACTCATCCTCACCGGAGCGACGCAACCCAACGGCTATACCGAGCCGATCCTGCATCGGCGTCGCCGCGAGTACAAGGCTGCCAACGGCCAGAGCCGGGATCACTAGATGGGCAGACACAGCATGCCCGCTCCCGGGGAGTCCTTCGGCGAACCCACCGAACCCGCCGGTGACGACTCCAGCGGCCAGATTCCACGCGCAGGCGACGGCTGGCAGGGCCGGCGCCGCCGGAGCGACGCCTCCCGTCGCGGGGTGAGCAACGGGGTGATCGCGGCTCTGATTGCGGTGGTCGTGCTGATCGGCGGGGTGATCCTGTGGCGTTTCTTCGGCGACGCGATGTCGCGCCGCTCTCAGGAAGCAGCCCAGAAATGCGTGCAGGGCACCGCGACCGTCGCAGTGATCGCCGACTCGGCAATCGCCGATCACGTCATGGCATTCGCGGAAACCTACAATGGCGAGGCCACGCCGGTCGGCGACAAGTGCATCAATATTGTTGTTACACAGTCGGATTCACGTGCTGTCATCGACGGCTTAGCCGGCACCTGGCCGACCGATCTCGGTGAGCGTCCGGCACTGTGGATCCCCGCGAGTTCGATACCGGCGGCGCGACTGCAGGCAGTAGCCGGAAAGCAGATCGTCAGCGACGCCCGCCCCCTGGTCACCTCGCCCGTCGTGCTGGCAGTTCGGCCGCCCCTCGCCGAGGCGCTGGGTCAGCAGACGTGGGCGGCACTGCCCCCGCTGCAGACCAACCCGGCCGCGTTGGACGCAATGAATCTGCCCGGATGGGGCTCGCTGCGGCTGGCCCTGCCGAATGACAGCGCCAGCGACGCCACCTTCCTGGCAGCCGAAGCCGTCGCGACGTCTTCGGCACCGCCCGATGCGCCCCCCACCGCGGGACTGGGAGCGGTGAGCGCGCTGCTGGGCGGACAACCCCAGCTTGCCGATAAGACCGCCGCCGGAGCCTTCAACGCGCTGACAGCGCCGGGAGACCCGGCCGCGGCCGCGGTTCATGCCGTGGTGCTGACCGAACAACAACTGTTCAGCCGAGCGTCGGAGGTGGCGAACGCTAAGAACACCGTCGCGGAGTGGATCCCCGCCGGCCCGGTCGCCGTTGCCGACTTCCCCACCGTCCTACTGGCCGGCGACTGGCTGTCCGAAGAGCAGCAGAGCGCCGCCAGCGAGTTCGCCCGGTTCATGGCCAAGCCCGAACAACTCGACGTATTGGCGAAGGCCGGATTTCGGGCCGAGGGCACGACCCCGCCCGCCAACGACGTCGTGAGTTTCCCGGCCCTCGCCGCGACCCTGCC
>JBMOKE010000112.1:0-7891 GCA_049315425.1 Mycobacterium sp.
AAGCGCTCATCACGGCCTAGCCGCGAGCACATCGCGTCGGACGATCGTCTGATCCCGGCCCGGCCCCACTCCGATACACGAAACCGGTGCTCCCGCAAGCTCTTCCAGCCGGAGCACATAGTCCCGCGCGTTAGCCGGAAGATCCTCGAACTCCCGCGCCCCGGAGATGTCCTCCCACCAACCCGGCAACTCCTCGTAAATCGGAACGGCGCGGGCGATGTCACTCTGGGTCATCGGCATGTCATCGGTGCGCTTGCCGTCGATCGTGTAGCCGACGCATACCGGAACGGTCTCCAGGCTGGACAGCACGTCGAGTTTGGTCAGGAAGTAATCGGTGATGCCGTTGACCCGGGTTGCGTAGCGGGCGATGACGGCGTCGAACCACCCGCACCGCCGCCGCCGGCCAGTGGTCACACCGATCTCACCACCGGTCTTGGACAGGTACTCACCGTGCACGTCGAACAGCTCGGTCGGGAACGGGCCCGACCCGACGCGGGTGGTGTAGGCCTTCAGGATGCCGAGCACCGTGGTGATGCGGGTGGGCCCGATACCGGAGCCCACCGCCGCGCCGCCGGCAGTGGGGTTAGACGACGTCACATACGGATAGGTGCCGTGGTCGACGTCGAGCAAGGTGCCCTGGGAGCCCTCCAGGAGGACCGTCTCGCCGGCTTCAAGTGCGTTGTTGAGCAGCAGCCGGGTGTCGGCGATGCGATGGGCGAATCCCTCCGCCTGGGCCAGCAGCGTCTCGAGAACTTCGTCGGGGTTGAGTGCTTTGCGGTTGTAGATCTTGACCAGTACCTGGTTCTTGAAATCCAGCGCAGCGCCGATCTTGGCGGCCAGCAGATCGGGGTCGAGGACGTCGGCCGCCCGGATCCCCATCCGGGCGATCTTGTCCTGGTAGCACGGTCCGATACCGCGACCGGTGGTGCCGATCTTCTTGCTACCCATGTAGCGCTCGGTCACCTTGTCGATGGCGACGTGGTAGGGCATCAGCAGATGGGCGTCGGCGGAGATCAACAGCCGGGAGGTATCGATACCGCGGTCTTCGAGACCACGAAGCTCGGTGAGCAACACCCCGGGGTCGACCACGACACCGTTGCCGATCACGTTGGTCACCCCGGGCGTCAGGATGCCCGACGGTATGAGGTGCAGCGCGAAGTTCTCGCCGGTCGGCAGAACCACGGTGTGGCCGGCGTTATTGCCGCCCTGGTAGCGCACAACCCACTGAACCCGGCCACCGAGTAGATCGGTGGCCTTCCCCTTGCCCTCGTCGCCCCACTGGGCGCCGATGAGGACGATTGCCGGCATGGCCTGACCCCGCTCCGCTCCTGGCATATTGTGTCGCAGCCGGGGAGTCACCCTATCGGAGCCTGGCGAGGAGTGTCGTTGATCGAAACCGGAATCACCGTGCTGCGTTTCGGCGACCGCCGACTGCCGCGCGCGCTGGCGTCCCTGCCGTGCTTCCAGCCGGACGAACCCACCTGGATCGATACCGCGATTCAGGATGCAAGGAGGGTGGTGGTGGTGGGATCGGACGCGGATCTGGCCGCGGTCCTGACCCGGCTTATGCGGGCGGAACGCCTCGATATCGAGGTTGCCCATGTTCCTGACTGGCGCGGAGCGCGCCGTGCCGTTAATGGGGTGGGCCGCCGCGTTCCCCTGATCCGTGACGACACTGCCACCGCGCTCGTCGGTGTGGCCTGGTGGCTGCCGCCCGAGGGCTCCCAGGCGATCCGGGGCGAGGCCGTGGTGGATGACGCGGTGCTCTTCGACGGCGATGCCGCTGCCGTCCGGATCGAGCCGACCGCGGCGATGCCGGGGCTTAAGGCGACCATGCCGGGCCGGATGCCACGTCGATGGCTGGCCGGACGGGCGGTCCAGTTGGGCACCACGGGCGCGCGGGTGATCCGCGACGGTGTCGAAGGCCCGCGTGAGGTGAAGCGGTCGACGTTCTACCGACATACGACCGGCTGGCTGCGGGTGGGGTGAGCGGTCGCGCCGTGACATCATCGGCGCATGTCACGTCGCGCCGTGACATCATCGGGACATGTGGTGGTTCTACACCGTGATCCTGGGCATGTCGTTCGGGCAGGTGCTCAGCGAACTCGCGATCGCGGTGCGCGAGTGGGCCCGGGATCCGGAACGGCGGCCTTTCCTGCCGGCGATGCTGTGGCAGTTCTTCCTGCTGGCGCTCATCGTCGAGGTGTGGCTAGCCGCGACCTACTACCGCGGCACCGTCAAGCAGATTTCGATACTCGAACTCGTAGCGTTCCTCGTGGTTCCGGCCGGAACACTCATCATGAGTTTCCTTCTGCCGGAATCGAAGCACGACCCCGGACGCGAGGGGACCCTGCCGGCGTCGGCCGCTTTCGATCGGGTCCGGCCGGTCTTCTTCGGTGCGCTCATCGCGATGGTGTCGGTGAACCTGCTGCACGATTTCCTGATCGGACAACAGAGCTGGGATATCGACCTGCTTTTCCAGGGCCTGCTCATCGGCGGCGCGGTCACCGGACTGTTCCTTCGCAACACCCGCGCCGACATGGCGCTGGCGGTGGCGATGATCGCCATCGTCGCGACCTATATCGGGGTCGGGTACTCGACGGTCACCGTCGACGGCACCGGGTAGCTTCGTTGGAGTGAGTGTTCTCCCGTTGCGCCAATCGGTGCGCCCCAGCCCGATCTTCCTGGCCCTGGTCGGACTCACCGCCGTGGGCGGGGTGATGGCCTGGATGGCCGGCGAGTCGACACCGACGATGGCCTATATCGGGGTGTTCCTGTTCGTGATCGCCGGCTGGCTGGTGTCGCTGTGCCTGCACGAGTTCGGCCATGCCTACACCGCCTGGCGCTTCGGCGACCAGGACGTCGCGATGCGGGGTTATCTGACGCTCAACCCGCTGAAGTACTCCAGCCCTCTGCTGTCGCTGGGTCTGCCGTTGCTGTTCATCGCTCTCGGCGGCATCGGCCTGCCCGGTGGCGCGGTGTACCTACGCACCGAGTTCATGACACCGCGCCAGCGCACCCTGGTGAGTCTGGCCGGACCGTTCGCCAACCTGGTGTTGGGGATCCTGCTGCTGGTGACGACGCGATTGTTCTGGGATCCGAGTCATTCGGTGTTCTGGGCCGGGGTGGCGTTCCTGGGCTTCCTGCAACTCACCGCGCTGGTACTGAACCTGCTGCCGATCCCAGGACTGGACGGCTTCGGCGCCCTGGAACCGCATCTGAGTCCGGCGACCCGGCGTTCCCTGGAACCGGTCCGGCAGTTCGGGTTCCTGATCCTGATCGTCGTGTTAATCACACCGGCGGTGAACCAATGGTTCTTCAAGATCGTCTTCTGGTTCTTCAACCTGTCCGGTGTGCCCGCCGGTCTGGCCATGTTCGGCAGCCAGCTGACCCGATTCTGGTCGGCCTGGCTCTAGAGAATTAGTGACGGCAGCGGACCCCCCATACCGCTGCCGTCACTGCCACGATAAGGACGGTCCTTCTCACTCGGCAAGGGACTTAAGTACTCGTCGGTGATGATGAAAGTTCGTGGCAGTAGATTTCAGCCATGGGCGCCGGACACAGTCACAGCAACCCAGACTCCCGGGTGAGCCGGATGCTCATCGCCGCCGGGATCCTCACCGCCTTCTTCGCCATCGAGGTCACCACCGCACTGGTGATCGGTTCTCTTGCTCTGCTCGCCGACGCCGGACACATGCTCACCGATCTGGTGGCGCTGTTCATGGGTGTGACGGCGGTGGTGTTGGCCCGCCGGGGATCGAAGTCGGCGGCCCGTACCTTTGGTTGGCACCGCGCTGAGGTGTTCACCGCGGTGGCCAATGCCGTGCTGCTGCTGGGAGTCGCGGCGTTCATCCTCTATGAGGCGTTCCAGCGACTCGGTGATGCGCCGGACGTTCCGGGTTGGCCGATGATCCTGGTGGCATTGGCCGCATTGGCAGCGAACGCCGCTGTCGCACTGCTACTCCGATCGCAGGCCAGCGAAAGTCTGGCGGTCAAAGGCGCCTACATGGAGGTCGTCGCTGACGCGGTCAGCAGCGTGGGAGTGCTGATCGCCGGCATCGTGACCGTCACAACCAGCTGGCCGTACGCCGACGTCGTGGTGGCCGTGCTGGTGGCGCTGTGGGTGCTGCCGCGGGCCATCGCACTGGCCCGGGCCGCGTTGCGGATCCTGTCGGAGTCCTCACCTCAACATATCGACGTCGAAGAACTGCGTTCGGCGCTGGCGGCGGTGGACGGAGTCACCGAGGTACACGATCTGCACGTGTGGACTCTGGTGCCCGGCAAGGACATGGTGACCGCGCACCTGACCAGCAATGGGCACTCAGACCGAGTCCTTGACGATGCACGCGCGGTGCTGGCAGCCCGCGGACTGGAACATGCCACCGTCCAGGTCGAGCCGCCGGGATCGGCCGAGGAGTGCCCGGGCGAGACCGACTGGTAGTTACAGCCCGAACGCCGCGCGGGCGCTCGGGTCGCAGTCGTCGAGCAGATCCAGGCAGCGTGCGAATTCGTCGGTCTCGCCGATGTCGTCGGTGGCACGGGCCAATGCCGCGACACACCGCAGGAAGCCCCGATTGGGTTCGTGACGGTAGGGCACCGGGCCGAATCCCTTCCAGCCATTGCGGCGCAGCTGATCCAGGCCGCGGTGATAACCGGTGCGGGCGTAGGCGTACGCGGTAATCACCTTGTCGTCCGCCAGGGCTTCCTCAGCCAGGAATGCCCAGGCCACCGACGCGGTGGGATGGGCCGCGGCCACGACGGCTGGGTTCTCACCGGCCGCCAGGGCCGCTTCGGCCTCGGGATCACCGGGTAGTAGCACGGGTTGGGGTCCCAGGAGGTCGCCGAATGATGTCATGCGCACCAGGATGCCATGAACCGGTTAGGGTCGAATGCATCAGCATCCGAGGAGGACTGCAGCCCGCCATGTCGAATCCGTCCGGGACCGATCACGACCACGACACGGATCCGGTCACCGAAGTGATCGAGATCGGTGGCCTCGCCGGTCAGTCGGACACCGCTACCGGTGAACGCCGTTACACGGCACCGGGTTTCGATGCGGGATCTACTCAGATCATCGACCGGGTGCCCGACGCCGCGACGGAATTCAGCACCGGACCACGCGCGATAGGACCGCAGGCTATTGCGCCGAGTTCGCCGTCCGCCCGAGGGTCGAAGTGGCTGATACCGGTGATCCTGTTCGTCGCGGCATTGGCCGCCGCGTTGGTCCTCGGCGTGATTCTGCTCAACCGATCCAACTCGGCCAACGCGTCCCGGGAGAACATGGTGCGCTCCACCATCCAGACCTTCGACACCGCAGTCCGCAATGGCGACCTGGCAACGTTGCGCCGCGTGACCTGCGGCCAGACCCGGGACAACTATGTCAACTACGACGATCGCGCATGGGCCGATACCTACTCCCAAGTGTTGGCGGCCAACCAATACCCGGTGGTGGCAAGCATCGACGAGGTGGTGATCAACGGCGACCACGCCGAGGCCAACGTCACCTCGTATATGGCTGCCAACCCGGCCAGCACGTCGGTGCACAGCTTCGATCTGCAGTTCCGCGACGACCAGTGGAAGATCTGCCAGTCGTCCTAGCCCGCTTGAGATTCAGCCGGCTGACACACTCCGGCCGGCACTGTGCAGGTCGTTGCACGCCTCAACGACGCGCGCCGCCATACTGGCCTCTGCCAGCTTGAGGTAGCTGCGCGGGTCGTAGACCTTCTTATTGCCGACTTCGCCGTCGATCTTGAGCACACCGTCGTAGTTGGCGAACATATGCCCGGCGACTGGTCGGGTGAATGCGTACTGGGCGTCGGTATCGACGTTCATCTTCACCACGCCGAAGCGAAGTGCGTCCTCGATCTCCGATTTCAACGATCCGGAACCGCCGTGGAAGACGAAGTCGAAGGGCTGGGTCCCTTGGGCCAATCCGCGTTTGGCAGCGGCCACCCGCTGACCCTCGGCCAGGACGTCCGGCTTGAGCTTGACGTTGCCCGGCTTGTAGACACCGTGCACGTTGCCGAAGGTGGCCGCCAGCAGGTATCTGCCGTTCTCCCCCACGCCGAGCGCGTCGACGGTCTTCTCGAAGTCCTCCGGGCTGGTGTAGAGCTTCTCGTTGATCTCGGCCTCCACACCGTCTTCCTCACCGCCCACCACACCGATCTCGACCTCGAGGATGATCTTGGCCGCTGCGCAAATCCTGAGCAGGTCTTGGGCGATGGCTAGGTTCTCGGTGATCGGCACGGCCGAGCCGTCCCACATGTGCGACTGGAACAGCGGATTGAGCCCCTTGGCAACACGCTCTGTGGAGATGGCCAGCAGTGGGCGCACATAGGTGTCGAGTTTGTCCTTGGGGCAGTGATCGGTGTGCAGTGCCACGGTGATGGGGTACCTGTCGGCAATCACCCGCGTGAATTCAGCCAGCGCCACCGCACCGGTCACCATGTCCTTGACGCCCGCCCCGGAGGCGAATTCGGCACCTCCGGTGGAGAACTGAATGATTCCGTCACTGCCGGCGTCGGCGAATCCCTTGATCGCGGCGTTGACGGTCTCCGACGAGGTGCAGTTGATGGCCGGAAACGCGAAGGAATGCTCCTTGGCGCGGTCCAGCATCTCCGCGTAGACCTCGGGCGTGGCGATGGGCATGGAACATCCTCTCCGGCGATCGGGATTTCTTCCCGCAGTATGTCAAATAGCGAGGCTTACGGTGGCGGCACCGTCGACCGGTATCTTGGTCGCTGATGACCACCACCGTGCTGGCCCTGCCCAACATCCTTGATCCGATGTACTGGCTGGGTGAGGGGGGCATGTTCGCCTCCGCGGTGCTGCCGGGAATTCTGATTATCGTTTTTATCGAGACCGGCCTGCTGTTCCCCCTGTTGCCGGGCGACTCACTGCTGTTCACCGGCGGGTTGCTGGCCGCGGCACCGCATCCGCCGGTCAGTATCTGGGTGCTGCTCATCGCCGTCCCGGTGGTGGCAGTACTCGGTGATCAATGCGCCTACTTCATCGGCCGACGTATCGGGCCCGCATTGTTCGACAAGGAGGATTCGCGGCTGTTCAAGAAGCGCTACGTGAGCGAGTCGCACGCCTTCTTCGAACGCCACGGACCCAAGACCATCATCCTGGCCCGGTTCGTGCCGATCGTGCGCACCTTCACCCCGGTACTGGCCGGGGTGTCGGCGATGCGCTATCCGGTGTTCCTCGGTTTCGACATCGTCGGCGGCGTGCTGTGGGGTGCCGGGATGACACTGCTCGGCTACTTCCTGGGTAACGTGCCCTTCGTCAAGAATCACATCGAGTTGATGATCCTGCTCATCGTGTTCCTGTCGATCCTGCCGGGCCTGACCGCAGTCGGCCGCAATATGCTGCGCAGGCGCAACATCAGCTAATTCGCTTGCGCGCCTTGGTGTTGCGCGACGACGTGGGCGGCCTCCATCAGCATCCAGCCGGATACCTGCACCGACAAATCACGCTCGGGCGCCGCCGATCCCATCACCGCGCCTTCGATGAACCGCCCGGCCTCCGCGCCGACGCGGGGCACTTCGGCGATCCGATCCCAGAAGGCACTGAACAACGGCAGACCGTCGATGTCCTGCCGGTTGTCCCAGGCCGCCCCGGCGGAGGCGAGCACGATCCTGCCGGCGGTGTCGCGCGCGGCGGTGTCAGCCTTCGAGTCGCCGGGTAGTGCAGTTGCGGCCAGGGCGAGGTAGCGCGCCGTGATTCCCGCGAACAATCCGCCGTCGCCACCCCCGGCGCCCTTGAGTATCCCGTCCGGTGCCATGTGTTCAGCGATGGCAGGCACCAGTCGGCGCACCCGCACCGAGTGCCGGGCATCGCCGGTGCGCACGGCCAACTCCGTCTCCAGGCCCACCACGACGCCCTGGCA
>JBMOKE010000361.1:0-1793 GCA_049315425.1 Mycobacterium sp.
GTTCGGCGGTCACCGGGGTGCTGGTGGGCAATGCCGACGGTATCGGCGTGCTGCATACCGCCTCGGTGATCCTGGCCACCGGTGGACTCGGCCACCTCTACAGCGCCACCACCAACCCGGCCGGCTCCACCGGTGACGGCATCGCGCTGGCACTGTGGGCGGGCGTCGACGTCACCGACATCGAGTTCATCCAATTTCACCCGACCATGCTGTTCGACCGCAATGGCTCCGGACGCCGGCCGCTGATCACCGAGGCGCTGCGTGGTGAGGGTGCGATCCTGCTCGATGCCCGGGGTGATTCGGTCACCGCAGGAGTCCACCCGATGGGCGATCTCGCTCCGCGCGATGTGGTGGCGGCCGCCATCGAGGCCCGGTTACGGGAGAGCGGCGACGAATGCGTCTTTCTCGATGCGCGATCCATTGATCGGTTCGCCGAGCGGTTCCCGACCGTGACCGCCGCGTGCCGCGCCGCCGGTATCGACCCGACGACGAGCCCGATCCCGGTGGTTCCCGGCGCACACTACAGCTGCGGCGGGGTGAGCACCGACGTGTACGGCCGCACCTCTCTGCCCGGCCTGTTCGCAGCAGGCGAGGTGGCCCGCACCGGTATGCACGGTGCTAATCGACTGGCGTCCAACAGCCTGCTGGAAGGACTGGTGGTCGGCGGCCGTGCGGGCCGGGAAGCTGCCGGCCATGCGCGCAGCTCCGGTGCGCCGACTGCGAAAGTGCAACCGGCCCAACGGGTTGCGCTCAATCGGGGCGAACTGCAGCGGGCGATGACACGATGGGCGTCGGTGGTGCGTGACGGCGATGGGCTGACGCTGCTCATTGATGAGCTCGACGGCGCCGCACCGCGCACGATGGTGACCCGCGCCGAAGTAGAGGACGTTGCACTCACCATGTCGGCACGCGCTGTTGCGATTGCCGCATTGGCCCGGACCGAGACCCGCGGCTGCCACCACCGAAGCGACCTCCCCGACACCGATCCGGCGCAGGCGGTTCCGGTGAGCGTGCACGCCGATGCTGATGGCCGCGTCGTACTCGCCGCGTCGGCCGTCCCCGTCGCGCGATGACGCTGACACCCCAGATGACGCTGACGCCCCAGGAGCGCGACGAGGCGCTGGGGACGATCCGCCGCGGCCTCGATGAGGATCTGCGCTACGGCCCCGACGTGACCACCATCGCGACCGTGCCTGCCGACGCCCGCACCGAAGCGGCCCTGGTCGCCCGGGAATCCGGCGTCGCCGCCGGGGTGGACATCGCGCTGATGGTGCTCGACGAGGTTCTCGGAGCTGACGGCTACCGCGTACTCGACCGCGTGCAGGACGGCGCCCGACTCGAACCTGGCCAGGCCCTGCTTCGTGTCGAAGCCCCCACCCGAGGATTGCTGACCGCTGAGCGCACCCTGCTCAACCTGGTCTGCCACCTCTCCGGTATCGCCACCGCCACCGCCGCCTGGGTGGATGCCGTGGAGGGAACCACGACCAAGATCCGCGACACCCGCAAGACCCTGCCTGGCTTGCGGGCCCTGCAGAAATACGCGGTGCGGGTTGGCGGCGGGGTCAACCACCGGATGGGCCTCGGCGACGCCGCGCTGATCAAGGACAACCATGTGGCGGCTGCGGGATCGGTGGTCGCCGCACTGCGCGCCGTCCGCGCCGCCGCTCCCGATCTGCCCTGCGAGGTCGAAGTCGACACGCTCGAACAACTCGACGCGGTGCTCGACGAGGACGTGGAATTGATCCTGCTGGACAACTTCCCGGTGTGGCAGACGCAGATGGCGGTGCAGCGCC
>JBMOKE010000362.1:0-1788 GCA_049315425.1 Mycobacterium sp.
TGGCGCACCCCGGTTGTCGGCGAGCTCGTCATGCGCGCGATTCGCTCCGGCTCTGCCCGCACCATGCTGGTTCGGGAGAATCCGGGCCTGCCGGTGCAGTGGGTGAACACCATCGTCGGTCACCTGATGCCGGAGAAGACCCGCCGTGCCGTGCTGCGGCTGTACCGGTCCACCCGGCCGGCGGATATGGACCAGCTGGCCGCGCGGCTGCGCCAGCACGACCACGACGCGCTGGTGGTCTTCGGTGACGCTGACGCCTACATCCCGGCTGATCTGGCGCATCGGCAGGTGCAGGTTTTCCCCCGCGTCGACATTCGGATTCTCCGCGGCCTGGGCCACTGGTCCTGGCTCGAGGACACCGATGCGGTGGCGGATCAGGTTGTGCCGTTCCTGAAGGAGCGGATCGGAAAGGAAAAATCGAGATGAGTGCTGATGAACGGCCGGTCAATCTCAAGGCGGTCGCGAACCTGCCGTCCGATGCGCCGGTGGTGATGATCAACCTGCTCAAGTTCAACGACGGCCCCGGTGTGGGCAGCTACCTGCAGTATTCGCGCGAGGTCGCGCCCCATCTGGAGCGGGTCGGGGGGAAGGTCCGTTATGCCGGCGCCACGCCGGTGAACGTCATCGGCGACGGCGAGCGGCCCTGGTGGGACGCCATCCTGGTGGTGGAGTACCCCTCGCCGCAGGCCTTCATCGACATGGTGACCGATGCCGAGTACCAAAAAGTGCACGAGCACCGCGCGGCCGCGCTTGAGCAGGGGGACCTTGTCGCCACGTCGCAGTGGATGCCCATCTAGGGCCTTCAGTCCCTAGCCTGGTGGCCGAACGCTCGGCCAGGATTGCGGTATGGACGATGATCACGAGCTGATTCTGGTTGCCGCGTACGACGATGTGGATACCGCACGGGCTGACTTCCATAAACTCGAGAAGCGATTGAAGCACGGGCTTGAATTCCGCGGTTCGGCGCTGGTGTGCAAGAACGCCGACGGCCACCCCGAGGTGGTGGAGGCCGCCAACCGCCATGGCCGGGTGGGGGCCGGTATGGGGGCCGGCATGGGCTTGCTGTTCGGGATGTTCGCCCCGCCCCTGGGACTGTCACTTCTGGTCGGGGCGACAGCCGGCGGGCTGGTCGCCTTATTCGCCGAGCATGAGCTTCGGTCCGGGTTGCGCCATGAGATCGGTGAGGAACTTGAGGCCGGCACCGCCGTCATCATCACGGTGGTTTACCCGAATGGGCGGGCCCCGGTGGAGACGACCCTGGAGAACGCTGACACCGTCCGGGAAATGCGGATGGACAAGGCCACGATCGACAGTCTCGATCGGGCTGTCGCCGAGGCGATAGCGCAGATCGGCCACAAGGCAGATGGAATGGTCAGCGTTGGCAGGACGGGCACCAGAAACTGACGCGTTCTGCCGCCTCTCGGCTCCGCTGGATTGGGGTGCCGCAGCGTCGGCAGGGTTGCCCGCCGCGGCCATAGACCCACAGTTCCTGGCCCGTTCGGGTGTTACCGGTGGTGGTTCTCGCTTGGCGGGAGCGGTTGGCCCACAACATGTCGCGGGCTCTACTGACCGTTCTTTCCGGGTCGGTGAGCGCGCTGACCGGGCTGGTGGGCAGTCGGCCGAAGAGGAAGCACAACTCGTTGCTGTAGACGTTGCCGATTCCGGCTAAGTTGCGCTGATCCAATAGTGCTTGCGCGAGTGGTCGGTCGGGGTCTGCGGCGAGGTTGGCGGCGGCCTGCTGCGGGTCCCAGTCCTCGCCGAGCAGATCCGGACCCAGGTGGGCGACGG
>JBMOKE010000363.1:0-1784 GCA_049315425.1 Mycobacterium sp.
CGATAGCGCCCCACCCGGTGAACGGAGACACCGCCGCTGACGGCGGACTGACCGGTCCGATGCAGACCACGCACTGAGCGGTGCTGCCGAGCACGATCGGCGCGAGAGCCACACCGTCGGCCAGGAGATTGACCAGGATCTGGTAGGGGATGGCGCCCAGTGCGGGCGCCGCGGTGAGTTCGATGCCGGGGATCTGCACCGTCGGAATATGCACCTCGGGGGGCGGGGCCAGTGGGCTGACAGCGATCACGCCGACGCTGGCCATTGCGACGCTGGCGCAAACCACGGAACGGATGACAGCTGACATATTCCACACCCCTTCGCCTAGGACTATCCCGGTGGCTGAACGATAGCTTGACGACCGGCTCAGCAAAGGATTTTTGGCGCTAATGTAGGACTGGGGCAAGCAGGGCAAAGTGGCCGGGCGCGAACATCTGGGGTGTGACCCGCCGGGTACCCTCCGACGGGTACACCTGAGAGCCGTCTTGAGTCGGTAATCGTGTCGTGTCAGCCCACAGGCTGAGAACCGGAGGTAGCAATGTCAGGCGACGTTGGCGCCGCAGCTGCCGAGTATCCGCCCAGCGGGGTTGAATTGCCGGCCGGGGATATCGGGCGTCTGTTGTTGCGTTGCGTAGACCGTCCCGGCCTAGTTGCCGCCGTCAGCACGTTCCTCGCCGGAGCCGGGGCGAACATCATCTCGCTGGATCAGCACGCCACCAGGCAGTCGGGTGGGACGTTCATGCAGCGCACCATCTTTCACCTACCCGGGTTGGCCGCGGCCCGCGATCGATTAGAGCGGGACTTCGCCGAGAAGGTCGCCGAGCCCTACGCGATCGACTTCCGGCTGACCGAGGCTGCCAAGCCCAAACGGGTGGCCATTATGGCGTCAAAGACGGACCACTGCCTGCTGGATCTGCTCTGGCGCAATCGTCGTGGCGAGCTGGACATGTCGGTGGTCATGGTGATCTCCAATCATCCGGATCTGGCCGAACAGGTGCGGCCGTTCGGCGTGCCCTTTATCCACATCCCGGCCACCAAGGACACGCGTGAGCAAGCCGAGCAGCGCCTGCTTGAACTCCTGCGTGGCAATGTCGATCTGGTGGTGCTGGCCCGTTACATGCAGATCATCACGTCCGATTTCCTTGCCGAGGTCGGCTGCCCGCTGATCAACATCCACCACTCGTTTCTGCCCGCCTTCATCGGGGCGGCACCGTACCGGCGGGCCCGGGAGCGCGGCGTCAAACTTGTTGGTGCAACAGCGCATTACGTCACTGCTGACCTTGACGAGGGACCGATCATCGAACAAGACGTTGTGCGCGTCGATCACCGCCACGATGTCGCCGACCTGGTTCGCCTCGGTGCGGATGTCGAGCGCGCGGTGCTGTCCCGCGCGGTGTCATGGCACTGCGAAGACCGCATCCTGCGGGACGGCAATCAGACCGTCGTCTTCTGACCGGAGCGGGCGCTGGCCAGCAGCCGACCCAGACTATGGGCGGTCACCGCAGCCGCGGTGAACACGATGAGCAGCCACCATGGTGGGTGGGCCAGTTCCCAGACGAAGATCGCCGCCCAGACCGGTGTGTCCTGGGTGACCGCGAGCACCCCCGCCGCGCAGGCCAGTGACACTGCCGGGACATTGAGGTGCACGGGAGTGAACGTATTCACCGACAGCGCGATCAGCCGATCCCATCGCCGCGCCGGTGGCCAGTGCCGGGGTGAGTAGGCCGCCGATTGCTCCGGCGCGCAGGTAGATCGCCGTGAGAAGCGGCTTGAGAGCCAGCAGT
>JBMOKE010000364.1:0-1782 GCA_049315425.1 Mycobacterium sp.
CGACGTTCACCAGTTCCACCGATAACACCGATGACGTCGTGACCTACCTCGGCCCTACGAAGGCCGTGTGATGAAACTCCAGATCTCAGATGAAAGGCGCAGACGCTACATGTCGCATCGACTGGCCACCTTGGCCGCGAGTTGCCTGCTGGTCGTAGTCGTCCACCCGGCGGCAGCGTTGGCTGACCCCGCTACCGATCCGGTCGTTCCACCGCCGCCCGGTGCCGCAGAGGTGGCTCCCCTGGCGGCTGCAGCAGCCCCCGCACTGGACACCGGCGTCGTCGCATCAGAGGTGCCGGGGATCGCCAAGACACCCGACGGCAGAATCCTGACGGTGCTCGGCAAGAACGAAACCCAGCTGCCGGTCGCACCGTTGACCACATCGCTGTCCGCACGCGACTGGCTGGTGGGCGGTACCTTCACCGGATCCACCACCGGCAAAGTGGAGGGCGGGACACTCGAGGTCGGCTATCAGATCGGCTGCGGTGTTGAGATGGACAAGGTCAAGCTGAACGGCCAGATCGGTGGCACGTTCGGTAACAGCACGCTGGGCATCGGCGGCTTCAACGCCCCCGGCACTATCTCGGCCCCGATCAGCGGGCAGATTGAAGTCGAGCCGCGGCCGGGCACCGTCACCAACGTGACGGTCGACAAGAAGACGTTCAAGGGCACCTCGGCACGCGTCACGATCCGCGATGTCCACATCAAGGTGGACAACTGCGTCGGCGCCTCATCACTTCGCTCGTACGCGATACTGATTAGCTCCGGGACGGACGACGACGATATTGTCGCCTATTACGGCGTCACCAAGGTCTTCTGATGCTGGGTGGCGACCTCACGCGGGCGGCCGTGGCGAGCGGGCTATGCATCGCGGCATTCGTCGCGACGGCAGCCACCTCAGCCGCCGACCCGGCGGCGCCGCCGATACCGGACCCGGCTCTGCTGGCTGAAGTGCCGGTAGTCGATGTACCGCCGGTGGTGGACACGTTCACCACCACCTCCCAGGTGACCAAGCAGAACCCGTTGGCCGCGTTCGCCGATGTGCTGGCTCAGGCATCACCGGATGTCATCCTGAATCCGTCGACGACGACAGCGGGTGCACCGGATCCGCTGGCGTCGGTGGGGACGCTGTTCCCCAAGAATTACCGGATGCCGACCGGCGAGTTGCCCTCGCCGTATCAGTTGGCCACCGACGTCGAGCAGGGGCCGTTCGACCGCGTCAATGGCTGGAAGGGTTTGCACGCCATGCTCCACGGGGCGCTGGGCCGGATGCCGGGCGCTGAGTTGGGCCAGCCACTGCCCGGCACGGCACCGCCGCCGGGAACCGCGATTCCACCCGGGCTTGTGGAGTTCCTCCCCGATCCGGTCGAACTGATGCCGGCTGATCCGGCGCTGCTGATTCCACCGCCGCCGGCACCCGCCGGCTGAGCGCCACGTATTACGGTGTGCGCATGGCACCGAAGCGTTGGCGGGTCGGTCTCGCACTGACCGCTTTCATCGTCGTCACCGCAGCACCCGCGGTGGCCGCACCGGTAGGTGAGCAGCCGACCGATCCCAGCCCGACACCGGCCGCGCCGACCGGGTTCATTCCGCCCGTCGCATCGATCGGCAACATCCTGGGCCAGAGTGGAAGCGATCCGGCCGGACCGCTGGGCATTCCCGACCTGTCCGCCTACGCGCCGAACCTGGTGCTCGGTCAGAACCCGGTCCCGGCAGCACCCGGGACGGCCGATCCGGCGGTGATTCCCAATCTGAGCGCGTTCAACGCTGATTATCTGCTCG
>JBMOKE010000365.1:0-1779 GCA_049315425.1 Mycobacterium sp.
GACGAACTGACTGACGTCATGGCCGAGATCGGCTACCGCGACTTCATGCGCGGTGACACCCCGACGGTGATGGGACACGAGTTCTGCGGCGTGATCGCCGGACGTGGTCCGAAGGCCCCTAAGGCGCTCAAAGAGGGTATGACGGTGGTCTCCTTCCCGCTGGTTCGTTCGCACGGCGCGGTGCAATTGACCGGGCTGTCCCCACTGGCCCCCGGTGCCTATGCCGATCAGGTTCTGGTGGAGGCATCGCTGACGTTCCCGGTGCCCAACGGTTTGTCAGTCGATATGGCGGCGATGACCGAGCCAATGGCGGTGGCGCTGCACGCCGTACGGCGCAGTGAGATCACGAAGCGCGACACCGCGATCGTCGTGGGCTGCGGTCCGGTTGGGCTTGCGGTGATCTGCCAACTCAAGGCCCGCGGAGTGAGCACCGTCGTCGCCAGTGATTTGTCGGCGGGCCGACGCGCTCTGGCCCACCGCTGCGGCGCCGACATCGTCGTGGACCCGGCTGTCGATTCTCCGTATGCGAAGGCGGCGTCGAAAGGCGTACTGACCAATATCCCCGACCTCTACGAGCTTGCGCTGGGCACGATGGGAAAGTTGCGCAAGCTGCCCGGGTGGTCACACGTCTACCGGGCAGCCGACGCCGCCGGCGCAGCCGGATCGAAACGGCCGGTGATCTTCGAATGCGTCGGGGTGCCGGGCATGATCGACGGTGTGCTGGCCGCCGCGCCACTGAGCTCTCGGGTGATTGTCGTCGGGGTGTGTATGGGCGCTGACACGATTCGGCCGACAATGGCGTTGAGCAAGGAGATCGACGTGCGGTTTGTGTTCGGGTACACCCCACTGGAGTTCTACGACACCCTGCATATGCTGGCCAACGGAAAGCTTGACGCCTCGCCGCTGCTCACCGGCAAGGTGGGACTAGGCGGAGTCGCCGCGGCGTTCGAGGCCCTCGGTGACCCGGATCGGCACGCCAAGATACTCATCGACCCCCGCAGCGCTACGACCCAGCTTTGAGCGCGCGCATCCGGCGGTAGATGATGCCGGCCGATACCGCGGCGACGGTGGCCAGGACGGCGAAGGACAGGTCGGCACCGACCGCGTCGTGGCAGACCCCCGCGAGGATCGCTCCGAGCGCGGCGGAAGGTCCCCAGGATAAGTTCACCAGGAATGTGGTGGCCGCGGCGTTGCCCCCGAGTGACTCGACCCCGTCGCCGACGAGCGCGAATCCGGGACCATCTATTACCGAGAAGACCGAACCTCCGATGGCGATCAGCACAACCAGTGCCACTCGCTCGTGGATCAATATCAGCATCGACATCGCGATCGCAGTAAGCAGCATCAGGACCATCAGTGGCCGACGGCGTCCCCATCTATCGCTCACACGGCCGGCTATTGGTTCGAGCATCGTGGTGATCACCGCCATTCCGCCGAAGGCGATACCGATCAGCAGCGCCGAGGCGCCGGCTTCATCGAGGCGATATGCGCCGGACACCACGATGACTCCACCGCCGAAGGCGGGCAGGCTCGTGATCCAGAGGCCGAGGCGCACCCGTCCGGAGCGTAGATAGCCGCGTACGGCGGCAAGATTCACCGCGGGTGGGGCGGGGACGGTCGGGAGGCGCAGTAGCAGTGCTATGACAGCCAACGGGGCTGACGCCAGCAGTCCGAAGACAGGCATTCGTCCGAATGCCGTTGCGGCGGTGCCGATCAGCGGTCCTATCGCTGCACCTGCGTAGGAACCGCTGTAAATCGTGCCGATCGTAGCGCCCCGGT
>JBMOKE010000366.1:0-1774 GCA_049315425.1 Mycobacterium sp.
GGTGCCCGATCAGCGCTTGCTGTACTGCGGCGCCTTACGGGCCTTCTTCAGGCCGTACTTCTTGCGCTCGATGGCGCGCGGATCACGGGTGAGGAAGCCGGCCGCCTTCAATGCCGGCCGATCCTCCGGCTGCACCAGGATCAGCGCCCGGGCGATAGCCAGGCGCAGCGCGCCGGCCTGACCCGAGGGGCCACCCCCGTCGAGGTGAGCGTGAATGTCGAAACTGTCCACCCGGTCGACGATCACCAGCGGTGCCTTGATCAGCTGCTGGTGAACCTTGTTGGGGAAGTAGGTCTCCAGGCTGCGCCCGTCGAGGTGGAACTGCCCGGTGCCGGGCATCAGGCGCACCCGAACCACGGCCTCCTTGCGGCGGCCGACGGTCTGGATCACGCGATCCAGGACCACCGGTTCGCGACGCTTGCGCTCCGCGGCAGCCGCGGGAACCTCAGCGGTCGCGTCCGCGGTGTCGGGGGCAGTATCGGGGGCGGTGTCGGGTGCCGTGTCAGCGACGCTGTCCGCGATGGTTTCCTCGGGGGCCACGTCAATCGTCTCGGTCTGATTCTCTTCGGTCACTGGGCCACCTGCTTGATCTCGAACGGAATCGGCTGCTGTGCGGAATGCGGATGGTCCGGGCCGGTGTAGACCTTCAGCTTCTTCTGGACCTGTCGACTCAGCTTGTTGTGCGGCAGCATGCCGACGATCGCCTTCTCGACTACACGATCGGCGTGCTTGGCCATCTCCTCGCCGAGCGTGCGCGAACGCAGGCCGCCGGGATAACCCGAGTGGCGGTACGCCATCTTGGTGTTGAGCTTGTCGCCTGCGATGGCGATCTTGTCGGCGTTGACGACGATGACGAAATCGCCCCCGTCGACGTTGGGCGTGAATGTCGGCTTGTGCTTGCCGCGCAGCAGATTGGCTGCAGCAACGGCGAGTCGGCCGAGCACCACGTCGGTGGCATCGATGACGTACCACGAACGCGTGGTGTCACCGGCCTTCGGCGTGTACGTAGACACAGCGGTTACCTCTCCTGTTTCGGGTGGATCCCGGTTGACCCGGGTGCCGGTTCGGACATCGACGGTCGGGGAATTCTCGGCGACCAGCACTGACCCGAGATCCCGGCTTACGCCCCGGGTGAACCCGCGACGTACCGTATGCCGAACACTGAGCCTACCTGCGGCTATCCGACCAGGTCAAAACGCGCCTGATCCGCCTGCTGTGCGGTCCTCGGCGGCTCTCCTCCACGGAAGTCACACAGCAGGCGGTTCAGGGTCACACCAGGTTCGACGCTCAACCCGGTGCGGCGGTTCCCACTTCGCGCGCCGAACCCACCGCCCGCTCGCACGCGCCTCTGATTCCCTCCTCCCGGCCCGGTGCGCTCTGGCAGCCGATACCGATCCACGTCGAGCCGGCCAGCACCACCGACCAGTGGATAACCCGACCGGTCCGGACCTCCCGGTAGGTCACCGCCGGACGGCCGGCCACAGAGCCGGCTGGACTGAAGTCCAGGAAGACCCCGGGTTCCTGATCGGCGAGGGCACGTCCGAGCACCTCGGCAGCCTGGACCAGCGTGGTTTCGGGCGCATACGACTGGGTGATGTGCAGGGCGAGATCCGCATCGGCCGGCGAGTGGACCTGTACCCGTCGGGATCCGGGCCCGCCGGTCACCCGTTCGACGATCCATCGCGACGGAATCGCAACGGTGATCCGGCCCTCCACCAGGCTCTCGGCCTGTGCATCCGGGGCCGGTGCGCTGTCGTTCGTCTGCCCCGCCACA
>JBMOKE010000113.1:0-7783 GCA_049315425.1 Mycobacterium sp.
CGGCTTTGGCGAGTCGGTTAGGCAAGCGGGCACCGCAGGGTAGGGACAGTGATTGTGCGAGTAGTTCCGACATGTTGGTCCCCGATGCGGGTTGGGTTGTGAACAGGTGCCTGAACTATCGCAAAAGACTGCTGAGAACTTCAAACGCTCACCAGTACCCGAAGCGCCGCGAGGCCTCGGCGGGCATCCGTTCCGGTGGCTATCCACGACTTATGGTCGACGTCCTGCAGAACCTTCCACAGTGCCTCGATCCGCTGGCGGTCGCTGCCCATCATCCGGGCACGGTCACCAATCGGGTCGGTCACTGCGCAAGCCAGCACGGCCGCGTCGTCGAGGTGTCGATCCCGGTCGCGAGAGTCCGACAGGTATGCCGCGCCTTTGAGGACTAATGCCCCGAGGACGTCGGGAATGCTGAGCACGATGACGACCTCGCCGGCCGTCACTTCACAGTTCACCGTCTTGCGCAGCGCTGAGGTGCCGCCGGGAACTGCGAATACTTTCCGACGCAACGCCTTTGGATGTTATTTCGGCGATAGGTGGTCCGCGACCATGACGTCGACCGTCTCGGTGTCGCGAGATCCACGAGCGAATCGGTGTATGGGACCATCACCGACCGGTTCACGCAACACGTATCCGAATCGTTCCAACTCATATTGGACACCGGCGAATGTGGCTGCGCCAGAGTCGATATGCAGGATCATGTCGACTTCACGGGTAGTACGGGTCAGCCGCAATCCGGCATAGGCCGCATGCATTTGCACCATCAGTCCCCCGACAAGCGTCCACTGGTTGTGCGGAATGGCTTGTACGATCTCGACAACTTGCGGCCATGGCGGTGGCCATCCACCTGTTGGCGCGGTCAATTCCCGCAGTGGCCTACCGTCGGGGGACGACGTCATCAGACCAACTGCCGAGCTACGCGCCGACGCGGATGGGTTTTGTCGGACCGGAAGGCGTCGAGCAAGTCCTCCAAGACGCGCAGCCCGGCTGCGGACTCCCGGGTGTCCAACGACTCAGCCAAGTCGACGGCAACGGCCGCGGTGAGCAAATGGTCGACGGCGTATCCGGCATCGTCAGGCACTACCCGCACGGTCACATCACCGTCGACGTCATCGACGAGTCCCAGCTTTCTCACTACGTCCGAGAAGATGCGGGCGCACACATAACCGTCGGCTCCTCGCTCGACCGCTGTGAGATCGAACAGTTCCGACATACCCGGGTCGCGCAACGCGCTGACCCCTGAGTGCAACAGTCCCTCGTCCTTGCCCCAGCCCTGCATCCGATGCGCTGTCGCGCGGCGGCGAGTCGTCCAACACAATTCAGAAGCGCTACTGGCCCGCAGCCGATGTCGCAGCCGGGATTTCGCCGCCGCGTCCAGCCAATCAACAGACTCGCCGGAGAGCAAAGCAAGCGCAGCCCACGCTGTGGCCGCTGTCCACGGCCGGCCGTTATGGCGACCATGCTTGGCCAGGCGGTGCACCGAAGTCCCGTCGAGTAGCAGTGCCCCGCCGACCATGCGGGTGACGGTGAGTTCACCTGCCCGTGCGAGCCGCGCAATCTGTCGTGCAGAGACTCCGAGGACCTCGGCACATGCGACCGTCGTCATCTCCTTCATACATATATTGTCGCGACTAAGACTTTTTTACGCAATATCTCTAGTTCAGAGGTGGATCTGAGCGACCGAACGCCGCCACAATCACGCTGCCCGCCCGCTAATAACGCGCCTTCCGCCTCCTCTGCCACCGACCTACGGCGTACAGAGGTAGAGTCGCCTTTCAACGCCAACCGGCGAACCCTGGGGGTAGGGGGAAAATTAATGGCCAAGTATGTTGTCCGGGCCGGGGCGGCTGCGTTCGCGCTCGGGCTGGGCCTAGCCGGACCACAATCGCTGGGCCTTGCCGTCGCCGAGACCCCCGATAGCGACGGAACACCCGGGCTGTCCGCTTCCGAATCCGCCACCACAGGGTCCGCAAATACAGGGTCCGCAAACCGGGAAACAGCAACACCGCGGCCACAACCGTCGCGGGTCGCCATCCCGCCGCGAGGGGCGAGGACCGTCCGGGCGACGAAGTCCGACCCCGCCGCCAGGGTCGTAAGCGACCGGCGCAGCGGCTCCGATATTCCGGGCGCCACGGCGATCGGAAGGCCGATGAGCTCGCCGCAACCGATGGTCAACGCGGCCAGATCCCTGACCGCGGCACGCGATACCACCGAGGTGTCGCCACCTGCGGAGGTTTTCGCCGCCCCCGTTAGCTCGGCGACGATCGCCGAGGCCGCCGAACCCCGCGTCCGATCAGCGATCGCGACGTCACGACCAGCCCACCCACCAGCAGCCGCCCTCGCCAGCGCCACGGGCACAGTCGCAGTCCGGTTCGTCGAGTTCTTCGACGCGATAAGCAACCTGATCAGAAACGGCCTGCCCGCAAGCCCCGTTGGGGATTTCCTCTCCGGGGCACTGCTGTTGGTGCGGCGAATCGTGCTGCCGGACGTGCCGACCATTCCGGTAATCGCCGTCAGCGATGCCACGGTGGCCGAAGGCGACGCCGAGGATCCGCAACGGGCCGTTGTCACCGTCACGTTGCGAACCGCCTACGCCGACACCGTGACGGTCCGCTACGCGACCGCCGGCGGGACGGCCACCGCCGGAGCGGACTACACTCCGGTGTCGGGTGTGCTCGTCTTCGCCCCCGGCCAGACCACTCAGAACGTGTCGATCGCCATCGTCCCGGACGCCGTCGATGAGGTGGAAGAGGCGTTCCGCCTTGTGGTCTATCCGGGCACGGGCCGGTTGCGCAACGCGGTCCTCGCATCGGGTACAGCCGCTATCGACAACCTACCTGCGGCCGCGCCATTACTCACCTTCCCCGAGCTGGATTCGCCGACATCCTCGTTGGCGGTCCGGGTCGACCCGACCCAACAGAACGCTGACGCGATCAAGGTCGATGCGGGTCGAACATTCACCTTGACCCTGCCCGGACCAGCGATCGACTACAAGGTGCTGGCCAACAAACCGACACTTGTCGACATCGCAACGTCCGGCAACCAGCTCACCGTGACTGCCAAGACGCCCGGCTTCCTCGGGCTCGCGGTCAAGTCCCAGGATGGAACGACGGCGCGCTACGTGGGCCTGTACATCGCCGACCCGGTCACCCACATCGTGCCCGACACCGTCACCGGTTATCTCCCCGTCGGCTCGATAACCGCGCCCAACGCCGCGGGCGACGCATTCCTGCGGGATGTCAACTTCCGGGACGGGGTGGCGCCGATCGACTACCTCTACATTTACGACCAGGGCGGGGCGGACTACGCCGACGGCAACCTGCGCGGCCTGCTCACCCAGGCCGTGCGGCACGGACTGGTTCCGGTGGTGGTGTTCTACAACATTCAGGCCGTCAACAACGCCGCCGGCAGTACCGGGATCACCGAGGGCTGGGACTCTGCCTATCAGGCGATCAACGACTTCAACTTAACCGGCTCGGGTCAGAAGGACCCGAATATGTTCACCGGCTATATGCAGCGGTACTTCACCAAACTGGCTGCCGACTTCACGGCCATGAATCGCGTCGGCGTTCCGGTACAGGTTGTCGTTGAGCCGGACTTCTTGGGCTACATGGCCGCGAATGTGCCGAGCTTCCAGGCATCGACATTCGTTCCTAACGTCAACGACCGCACACTCAACACCGCCAAGGTCTCGGCCATGTACGACGCCGGATTGCTCACTCGCGGAACCGATCCCGTCTTCCCAGAGACTGTCGCCGGGATGGTCCAGGCGATCAATTACTACACGGCCAGCAAGATGCCAAACCTGCGCCTGGGCTGGAAGACCAACATCTGGGCGGTTCCTGATCAGCGGATCTATTCCCTGGGCATGATGCACGTGACCGACACGACGACCTATCCGTGGCAGAGGGATTGGGGCACGCCCATCGGGTGGGACCAGGGTCGCCCCTACATCACTGATCAGGCGGCCCAGCTTGGGGCTTTCCTGAAGAAGGTCGGCGTGACGTCCTGGACGGGCAACCCCGCCCGGGCCCCGTTCCTGGCCATCGACAAGTACGGCGTGGACGGTGCCTATACGTTCGACCCCGACATTTTCAACGGCGGCCAGACCGCTGCACTCGGGGACATGCAGGTATTCCTCGGCGGTGCGTACACCTATCTCGCGACCGCGACCGAGGCCGACATTCAGAAGTACTTCGGCCTGACGAAGGCGGACTTCAAGACGTTCTATGAGAAGTACAACGGGAACTACCAATACGAGGCACCGGATGTCCGCGCGGTGTTCACCGCGGTGCAGAACGCCGCCAAGTCCGACCCCAACATGGCGAAGTGGTTCTTCAACGCCGATCAATGGAACAACTACCTGTTGCTGGTCAAGACACTCTCGACCGCCCTGGACGGCACCAAGGTGATGCTGTGGCAGATCCCGCAGGGCCACATCAACGGATCGACCACGCTGAGCGGACGCGATCTGACCAACAGCGTCGCCAACTTCGAGGACTCCGCCACCAGTTTCTTCTTCGGCGACACCTTCACCGCGTCGGGCGGCCGATTGACCCACTTCGGTGCCAACCAGGCGAACGATCCGGGCGTGACGGTCTCGGGCAGCACGATCACCTGGGGTGAGCACATGACCCTGGCCGCCGACTCCGGGGCGTTGTCGGTGCTGTTCGGCGCCGGCCTGGGCATCTCGACCCGCGGATCGGTGACACCCGCCGGGGGCACCAACGACAAGAACTTCTGGTCTGACAAGGCGATGGAGTATCTGTCGGCAGTGGCGCACAGCTGACCGGGCCCTTCTTCACAGCCCGGGCCCGACGGCCCCGTATCAGCCCCCCGACTAGCCGGGCAAGTGACCCGAAGCGACCCTGCGATAGAGACCACTTCCAGGTCTGCCCCCGCACTGCCGCAGGATCCACCATGCGCCGCAGAGATTGGACGACAGAATCGGAACGCGCGAACCGTAGCCGGCGCGGTAGATGCTGGCGATGCTGACCAGACCGGTACCGGAGAGCAGGACCGCGGCGCCCGGTTCGGGATCCAGTTCCCGCAGGTGCGCGACGACCTCATCGGGTCTCGTTTCATAGGCACTGAACTGCTCGCCCTCCCCCAGCAGATGTTCGACCGCGACGACGTTGATCCCGGCTCCCGACCAGTACCCCACAGTTTCCTCGGTGAGCCAGTCCGGATAGGGCGACATCAGATGGATGCGATTGATGCCCATTGCCGTGAGGGCGTCGTAGATAGCCAGGCTCGCGGTCCGAACCGGCGCCTCGAAATCAGCGCTGAGGTCGGCACACAGGTCGCGGTCACCGTCGAGGCCATGCTGATAGTTGGGTCCGGTCATCGCCACCAGGGCGCACTCCAGATCCAATCCGAAGAGGCCGTCGAGAGCCTCGGCGTAGGCCGGGACGTAGAGGCGGTTTCGCTCCTCGAGCGTGAGACCGGTGTATCTGGGCAGCCGCGAGCTGTAGATCCTGACGTCATCACCCACGAGAGCGTCGACCTCAGGCTCAACGACCGGGTTCGACGGCGGCACGACCACCCCGACCCGTACGCAGTCCTCGGCAAGCCAGGCCAACTCCGGATAGTCCTCGAAGTCCGTGCCGTACACATAGGCCGTCATGAATAGTCCTCCCCGGCACCCCTCGGCCCAGTAAACTCGTATTGTCGTCCGACCGTCACCGGAACATACAACCTCTGGCCAGGCTCATTTGACCCCGCATGTGGCAGTAATCGGCGCGGGACCTGTTGGTGTCCTGTCCGCCCTGCTCCTCGCCCGGCAGGGGATTTCTGTGACGCTAGTCGACCGGAACGCCACGCTCACCACCGAATCGCGCGCCTCGACATTTCATCCCTCGACTCTCGACCTTCTCGCGACGATGGGGGTCGACCTAGCGGCACACCCCGACGCGGTCCGGGTGACCTCGGTCCAGTGGCGAGACAACCGCGGTGCCGTCCTGGCCGAGGTTGACTATCGACTGCTCGAAGGCATTACCGGGCACCCGTTCCGACTGCATCTCGACCAACAGTCCCTGCTCGATCGACTCGCCGTGCTTCTTGCTTCCGAGTCCCGGATCACCGTCCGATTCGGCCTTACCGCGGTCGGCCTTGATCCGAGTCGACCGGAGGTGACAGTGTCCAGCGCCGACGGTCGACACCACACGATCACTGCCGACGCGGTCGTCGGCTGCGACGGTGCGCACTCCGCTGTCCGCTCGCTGTCGGCAATCCCATTTCCGGTGGCCGCCTATCCGACCGGTGCCATTCGCGCCTACGCAACCATGGATCTGGCTACAGCGATACCGACGAACCAGCCGGAGCGTCCGCTCTCCGGGCTATGCTATTTCCGTGGCCGTGGCGACGGTGTCAGCGCCCTGCGAATGAGGACCGACACCCGGCTGATCGTCCGGACCCGGAACCAGCAGGACGACAAAAGTCGCCTGCGGGAGGCAGTGGCCAACGCGACACCCTGGTCCATCGATGACCTCGATATCGTCCGGATCGACAGCTACCGCCTGCAGCGCGGCGTGGCGCAGTCCTATCTCTGCGAACGCGGACCCGTGCTGATCCTCGGGGACGCCGCACACGTCACCTCCACCGCGGGTGGGCTCAACATGAACTCCGGCATCCATGACGCCTTCGCCCTGATGCCGGTGGTCGCCGACTGGCTGCACGGACGGGTCGGCCGGTCCGCGTTGGAATTGCTCGCCGCCTCGCGTCGCAACTACCTGTTAAGGGAAGTCATTCCGCGCGGCGAGCGGAGGGTGCAAGGTCTGCAGGACCCCGATCGTGATTCGCTGAACGGACACCTGGCCGATCTAGACCAGCTGTCCGCGGATTCCGCTGCGGCACGCCAATTCCTGATCGAGGCCTCCCTTCTGGACACACCGCTGGCAGCAGTGAGGACATCGTGAGGATCTGGCTTCAGAAACATGTCATCGAGGATCGACTGCCGGAACTCGACGACTGGTACCGCTCGCATATCGCAACCGTCGTCGACCCCGCAACCGAGGTGGTAACCCGCACGCTGCCCCGGTTGACCTACCAGACCGACGTCCCCTACCAGTACGTGACCTACGGCGCCGTCGCCGTGCACTTCAACCACTATTTCGCCCAGACGGCCGTCCAGGCCGAGCGCGACGGTTTCGATGCCTGGGTGATCGCAGCCGGACAGGACCCCGGCCTGCCAGCCGCGCGCACCCTGGCGACCATACCCACTCTCGGCTACGGCAATACCGTGTTCGGCTACTGCGCACGCGACGAGATCCGCTTCGGCATCATCGGATTCGCGAGTGGACTACGTGAACCGATCGTTGAGAACGTCCGGCGCTACCGCACCGATCACCTGCTGGCGAACTACTCGGTGATACCCGGGGGTAAGGAGGCGGTCGTCGCGGCAATAGTCGGCAAGCCCGAGCAGTTCATCGACGAGTTCGGCGCTGCCGCCGCGCAGGCTGCTGCTGCCGGCGCCCAGGTCATCATTCCCGCCGAGGGCCTGCCCGCAGAGGTGTTGTGGCACTACAACATCCGCACGCTGGCCGGACTACCGGTACTTGACCCCCTCGGGCTTCTTTTGAAGTCCGCCGAGAACGAAGTCCGGCTGCGGGCCCTGGGATGCGTCGCGCGACCTACGACGGGCTTCTGGTATGCCCGTCCCGACCGTGACGTCACCGAGCACATCGAGTCCGTGTTCGCCACCACCGAGATCGAGCAGGGCTCCGGCCCGATCGAGCAGGGCTCCGGCCCGATCGAGCAGGGCTCCGGCCCGATCGAGCAGGGC
>JBMOKE010000367.1:0-1769 GCA_049315425.1 Mycobacterium sp.
CCGAACAGGATCACGTTGCCGCCGATGATGTTGTCCTCGGCGACGTAGCCCTGCGGTGCGTTGTCCGACGGCCGCAACACGATCCGGCCACCGGACAGGCCCTTGCCGACATAGTCGTTGGCATCGCCGTGCACTCGCAGCGTGATGCCGCGCGGGACGAACGCACCGAAGCTGTTACCGGCCGAGCCATCGAAGGTGATGTCGATGGTGCCGTTCGGCAGGCCTTCGCCGCCATAGGCTTTCGTCACCTCGTGGCCCAGCATGGTCCCGACGGTGCGGTTGGTGTTGGTGATCTTCATCGCGAAGCGCACCGGCGTGGCTGAATCCAGGGCCTCCCGGCATCGGACGATCAGCTGCTGATCCAGGGCCTTGTCCAGACCGTGGTCCTGACGCGAGCTGCAGTACAGGTCCTGATTCATGAACGCGGAGTCGGCTTCGTGCAGTACCGGCGCCAGGTCCAGCTTGTGGGCCTTCCAATGCGAGGCGGCGGTGGTGGTGTCCAACGCGTTGACCTGACCGACCATCTCGTTGACGGTGCGGAAGCCAAGTTGGGCCATCAGTTCGCGGACCTCTTCGGCGATGAACATGAAGAAGTTCTCCACGAATTCCGGCTTGCCGTTGAAGCGTGCGCGCAGCAGCGGGTTCTGGGTGGCCACGCCCACCGGGCAGGTGTCGAGGTGGCAGACCCGCATCATGATGCACCCCGACACCACCAGCGGTGCGGTGGCGAAGCCGAACTCCTCAGCGCCGAGCAGGGCGGCGACCACCACGTCGCGCCCGGTCTTGAGCTGACCGTCGACCTGCACGACGATCCTGTCCCGCAGACCGTTGAGCAACAGCGTCTGCTGGGTCTCGGCCAATCCGAGTTCCCACGGTGCGCCGGCATGCTTCATCGACGTCAGCGGGGTGGCGCCGGTACCGCCGTCGTGACCGGAGATCAGCACCACGTCGGCGTGCGCTTTGGAGACACCGGCGGCAACTGTGCCGACGCCGTTCTCGCTGACCAGCTTCACGTGGATGCGCGCGGCCGGGTTGGCGTTCTTCAGATCGTGGATCAGCTGCGCCAGGTCTTCGATGGAGTAGATGTCGTGGTGCGGGGGCGGCGAGATGAGTCCGACACCGGGCGTGGAATGGCGCACCTCGGCCACCCACGGGTAGACCTTGTGGCCCGGAAGTTGGCCGCCCTCACCGGGTTTGGCGCCCTGAGCCATCTTGATCTGGATATCGGTGCAGTTGGTCAGGTAGTGACTCGTCACACCGAACCGGCCGGACGCCACCTGCTTGATGGCGCTGCGGCGCCAGTCGCCGTTGGAGTCATGGTCGAAGCGGCTCACCGCCTCGCCGCCCTCGCCCGAGTTCGACCGGGCGCCAAGGCGGTTCATCGCGATCGCCAGCGTCTCGTGCGCTTCGGCTGAGATCGAGCCGTAGCTCATCGCTCCGGTGGAGAATCGCTTGACGATCTCGGCGGCCGACTCAACCTCGGCGATCGGCACCGGCGGGCGCACACCGTCGGCGAACTTCAGCAGCCCGCGCAGCGAGGCGATCTTCTCGCTCTGATCGTCGATGAGCTTGGTGTACTCCTTGAAGATCGAGTACTGCCCGGTGCGGGTGGAGTGCTGCAGCTTGAACACGGTGTCGGGGTTGAACAGGTGGTACTCGCCCTCGCGGCGCCACTGGTACTCCCCGCCCACCTCGAGTTCGCGGTGCGCGCGCTCATCGGGGCGGTCCAGGTAGGCCAGCGCGTGACGGGTGGCGACGTCGGCGGCGAT
>JBMOKE010000114.1:0-7731 GCA_049315425.1 Mycobacterium sp.
TCCGGAACGTGGCGATTTCGGACCGACCGAACGTAAAGCGCATCAGGTGAACGCCGCCAACTCGATTCCCTCGGCCAGCAACCGGTTGCGGACGGCACCGGCGATCTCCACCGCTCCCGGCGAATCACCGTGAACACATACCGATTCGACCTCGATGGCAATCACCGAACCATCAACGGCGGTCACGCTTCCGGTCTCGACCATGGACAGGACCCGGTCGGCAATCTGCGCCGGGTCGCGGAGAACTGCACCCGCGCCGTTTCGGGGTACGAGTTGTCCATCGGGCTGATAGGCGCGGTCGGCGAAGGCCTCGGCCACCGTCCGCAGACCCAGTCGCTGAGCCTCCGTGAAGAACACCGACCCGGCCAGGCCGAGCACCGCGAGGCTGGGATCGGCGGCGCGCACCGCCTCGGCGACGGCGCGGGCCTGATCGGCATCAGTGCCAATCGTGTTGTACAGCGCACCATGGGGTTTGACGTAACCCAGAGTCGTACCGGCGGCTCTGGCCAGTGCCTGGAGCGCGCCGATCTGATAGATCACGTCGGCGGTGAGTTCGGCCGGTTCGACATCGATCCGGCGACGGCCGAACCCGGCAAGGTCGAAGTAGCCGACCTGCGCCCCGATCCGCACTCCCCGTGCGACGGCGGCTCGGCAGGTGCGCGCCAGCCCTACCGGGTTGCCGGCATGGAATCCGCACGCGAGGTTGGCGCTGGTGACAATGTCGAGCATGGCGTCATCGTCACCGAGTTCCCAGATCCCGAATCCCTCGGCGAGGTCGGCGTTCAGATCTACTGACGGCACTGGTGAAGCCTATGCTGCGGCTGGGTCGTGGTGGCGGCGGCTGATGGCCCAGCACACCAGGTAGATCGCAAACGAGATGGTGGTGACGAACACCGATACCGGGACACCCGGTGCCAGCGAAGCCACGATGCCGCCCACGGCTGCCACCTCCGCGAACACCACCGAGGCTGCGATGGTCGCGACCGGCGAGGAGAAGACCCGAGCCGCGGCGGCGGCCGGCGTGATGAGCAGCGACATGACCAACAGCGCACCTACTATCTGCACGCCCTGCGCGGCGACGATCCCGACCAAAGCGGCGAATACGATGCCCAATGCCCGCACCGGCACGCCGCGCGCAGCGGCAACTTCGGGATCGGCTGTGGCGAACAGTAGTGGCCGATAGCTGGCGGCCAAGGTCACCACGACAACGACTGTCACCGCGATCAACAGCGCCAGCCCGGAGTAGCCCACGCCGACGATCTGACCGGTGAGTAGCGCGAAACTCGTTCCGGCCCTCCCCGGATAGAGGTGGATGAACAGCACTGCCATACCGAGACCGAAGGCCATCACCACCCCGATGGCAGAATCGCGTTCCCGTGCCCGCTGCCCCAGGAATCCGAAAAGGATTGCCGCCAAAGCGCTTCCGAAGAGCGCGCCCAGTCCGACATTGAGTCCGGTCAGTAGGGCGAATGCCGCACCGGTCAGCGATAGCTCGCTGGAGCCGTGTACCGCGAATGACATCTGCCGCATCACGATGAACGGTCCGATCAACCCGGCAACGAGCGCCAGCAGCGCGGCGGCGATCAGGGCCTGCTGCACGAAGCCACGGCCGAGCAGGTTGGCGGTGATGTCGAAGGCGAACAGGTTGTGTAGCAGGTGGGTGACTTTGTCATTCATGGGTGTGCCCGTGGGTGTGGCCGGAATGGTCGAAATGCTCGCCGACCACCACGTAGCGGTCGCCTACCTGGACCACCTGGATGTCGGCCTGATAGAGCTCCGACAGCGTTTCCGATGTCATCACCTCGGCAACCGTGCCGATCCGGAAGTGTCCGTTCACCAGATAGAGCACTCGGTCTACATAGGGCAACACCGGATTGACCTCGTGGGTCACGAACATCACCGCAGTACCCGCCTGGCACCGGCTGTCGATCAACTCAGCGACCAGGCGGGCGTTGGCCGGATCGAGGTTGAGCAGCGGTTCGTCGCACAGCAGTAGTGCCGGGTCGGTGGCCAGTGCCTGGGCGATCCGCACCCGTTGCAACTCACCACCGGACATCACCCCGACCGGCACGGATGCCAGTTTGGTGGCGCGCACCTGATCCAAGGCCCGCTCGACTGCCTCGCGGCGGGCCACCCGGTCGGCTCGGCGCAGTGGGGCCAGACCCCAGCGATGGCCGTCGACGCCCAACCGGACCAGGTCGCGCCCGCGCAGACTCAGCCCGCGATCGACTGCCCGATGCTGTGGAACGTAGCCGATCCGGTCGCTGCCGGCCTGGATCGGCTGTCCCTCGACCTGCGCGGTGCCGGCACTGAGCGGCAGCTGTCCGAGCAGCACTTTGAGCAGCGAGGTTTTTCCCGTTCCATTCGGCCCGAGGATCGCGATGAACTCACCGGCCGACACGGTCAGATCCAGTTGATCCCAGAGCACCCGGTCACCGAAGGCCAACCGGGCATCGGTGAGAGAGACCACGTCAGCGGCCATGCGTCACCTCAGTTCTGCCGCAACGCGGCGGCTAACCGGCTGGCGGTGTCGCGCTGCCAGGTCAGGTAGTCGCTGCCGACGGGAAGGGTCTCGGTGATTGTGACGATCGGGATTCCGGCGGTTTGGGCCGCGGCCTGAATCTGTTTGGTTACTGCGGTCGCCGTCTGTTGGTTGACAAGCACGGCGGCAACCTGACGGGAGTTGATCACATCGAGCATGGCGGCCACGTCGACAGGCGCCGGGTCGCTGTCCTGTTCGATCGCGCTGCTGAAACCGGGTGGTGTCTTATCGACCAGACCCGCGGCGATCAGCATGTAGTGGGCTACGGGCTCAGTGGCGACGACTGCCAGCCCGGGATCCATTGTGCGGATTGACTTCTCGATCTGCTGGACCGCGTCTGTACCCCGGCTGAAGGCCTCGGCATTCGACGCGTACTCGCCTGCGTGAACAGGATCGGCTTGTGCCAGTTTGCCGGCGAGCGCAGCGGCCACGGACTTGGCGGTGGCGAGGTCGTAGAAGACATGTTCGTTCGCCCGCGGGGTCGACGACTGGTTCGGTTCACCAAGTGCGGGGGCGTCGAGCAGTGAATAGGCGTCGATCGACGCCACGTCGGGATGGTTGGTCAGAATATCGTCGACCCATTGGTCGTAGCCGCCACCGTTGTAGACAACCAGGGAAGCGTCGATGACGTCGGCCGCGTCGGCCGGACTGGCCTCGAAGGAGTGCGGATCAGCCGCGGCGCCGTTGATGATCGATGTCACCTTCGCATGGTCGCCGGCGACGGCTTGGGCGACGCTGCCCCAGACATCGGTCGAGGCGACCACGGTCGGCATGTCGGGACGTTCGGCGGGCTGTTCTGCGCCGCAGGCACTGATCACCACAGCGAGGACCAGTGACGACAGGCTGATGGCGGCCGCGTTCATGCGTCGAGCACCCCTTCCGACCTGCCGCAGCCTAGTACAAATGAAAACCGTTTCCAATAACTATACTGACCCTCTGCTGTGCCGGCAGTCGAATGGAACGTCCACGCGTAACATCGGCCGTCACTGGGAACCGACTGTCAGGAAGTGCGTGGTGAAAGTTCGGGTCGGCGTTCGCGGCGCTCTTCTGGCTCAGACACTGACGGCGGCACTGCTGATTGCCGGCTGCGGGAACACCGTCCAGGTCGATCCGTACCCCGGCCGAATGATCGCCACCTATGGCGACGCCACCACGCCCGAAGCGATCCGGGGCCGCGAGTTGCTGGCGAACGCGCACGTGCTCGAAGAGCTTGCCGGTGACATCAACTCGTCGCTAAAACTGCCCGGGGATATTGGACTTGTGGGCGAGCAATGTGGTCAGGTGAATGCCACCTGGAACAGCACTGACCGCAGGATCAAGATCTGCTATGAACTGGTCGACCTGAGCCTGCGCATCTTCGGCGATGACGCCGTCCCCAATTCCGTCGCGGAGGCCACCAACTCCACGATCGGCGTGTTCTTTCACGAACTCGCCCATGCCCTCATTTCCATTTACGACCTCCCGTTCACCGGGCGCGAGGAAGACGTCGCTGACCAACTTGCCGCGTTCGTGATCCTCGAACCCGATGGTGTCCTGAAGGACTTCCCCAACCCGTCCATCGTCGCCGAGGACTATGCGCTGATGTTCAAGCTGTGGGCAGAACAGCGCGGCGCTGTCGGCTTATCCGACTTCGCGAACGCGCATTCCGTCAACGAAGCGCGGATGTTCAACCTCAAGTGCTGGATCTACGGTTCCGACCCCGCCGCCCACGCCGATATGATCGCCGACGGAAGGCTGCCCGAGGACAGGGCCACCGGCTGCCAGGAGGAGTTCGACCAATTGAGCCGGGCCTGGTCGAAACTTCTTGCGCCGTATCTCAAGTAGCGCCGCTACACCGCTATGTCGTCACCGATGAGCAGTCGGACCGCGAGGTCCAGGCGCTTGCTGACATCGCTCGCTGATGCCCGCCGGGTGAGCCAGGCCAGCAGGTTGGACAGCCACACATCGGAGATCACCCTCGCGATGTGGTACTGGTCTTCGGTTGGTTCTCCGTCGCTCATGGCGCGGGCGAACATGGAATCGATGATTTTCTCGACGTGGTCGACCTCGCCGGCGGCTGAGGCATCGGCGAAGACGTAGGCGCGTGTCATCGCCTCGGTTAGTAGGGGGTTGCGCTGCATCGCGCGGTTGAGTTTGCTCACCATGAAGTGCAGTCGCTGGTACGGCGTCCCGCCTGCGACGGCCGAGCGGTCGGTCTTGGCGTCGATGCGTTCGAACTCCCGGCCCAGTGCGGAAACAAGAAGGTGAACTTTCGAGGGGAAGTAGCGGTAGAGCGTTCCGACCGCGACATCAGCACGGTCGGCGACAGCGCGCATCTGGACTGCCTCGAAACCGCCCTTGGAGGCGATCGCCAGTGTCGCGTCGAGGATGCGTTTGCGCCGCTCACGTTGGGCCTCCGAGCCCAGTTCCGATTCAGCGAGCACCGAGACCGGCATCACCTCGCGGGGCTGCGAACCGGCGTCACCAGACACCTTCTGCGCTGGGGGGGTCACGGGGGATGACGCGGGGGATGACGCGGGGGATGACGCGGGGGAGGGCACGGGAGACGACACGGGGGACGACACTGTGACGGCTCCCTCCGCGCCAGGCGACCCGTGTCGACTTGACTGTTCGCCGCTGGCACTATTAGAACACGTTCTAGTGGGCTGAGGTCTGACTTAAGCTCATCTCACGCCAAACCTGAGGAGCCGACGGTGACTGCCACTATTACGGACGAACAGTTCGCTGCCCGCGAGTTGGTTCGGAGTTGGGCGGCCGGTACCGGCGCACCCGAGGCCATCCGGAATATCGAGGGCGGACAGAGTGAAGCCTGGCGGGCGGTGTACGACGGTGTCGCCGAACTGGGCTTGTTCGGGGTCGCCGTCGACGAGGAGGCCGGTGGAGCGGGCGGTTCCGTGGTCGACCTGTGCGCCATGGTGGAGGAGGCGGCCCGGGCATTGATCCCTGGCCCGGTCGCGACCACGGCACTGGCCTCCTTGGTGGTCACCGATCCTGAACTGCTGCAGGCGTTGTCATCGGGGCAGATCACCGCAGGCGCAGCGTTGATCGCTGACCTCCGTGAGGACTCCGGCCGGGTATCCGGTTCGGCTGACTACGTGCTGGGTGCATTGGCAACTGGACTGTTGCTGCTGCCGGTCGGTGAGCACGTGGTGCTGATCGATGCCGGCGCCGACGGAGTTACCGTCGAACCGTTGGAGGCGACGGATTTCTCCCGCCCATTGGCCCGGGTCACGCTGGACTCGACGCCGGCCACCCGACTCACGGTGTCGCGGCGGCGCTTCACCGATCTGGCCGCGACGGTTCTGGCTGCCGAGGCCGCCGGAGTGGCCCGGTGGACCCTGGACACCGCGGCCGAATACGCCAAGGTTCGTGAGCAGTTCGGCAAGCCGATCGGCAGCTTCCAGGCCGTCAAGCACATGTGCGCAGAGATGTTGCTGCGGTCCCAGCAGATCTCGGTGGCAGCCCATGACGCGGCAGAGGCCGCCGCAGTCGCTACATCGGATGGCCATGATCACCAGTTGTCGATCGCCGCAGCCGTTGCGTCGGCGGCGGGGATTGATGCCGCAAAGGGCAACTCCAAGGACTGCATCCAGGTGTTGGGTGGCATTGGCATCACCTGGGAGCACGATGCGCATCTCTATCTGCGCCGTGCATACGGGATCGCTCAGTTCCTTGGCGGTCAGTCGCACAGCCTTCGTCGGATAGTGGCGTTGACTCTCGACGGCGTTCGCCGTGAACTCCACATCGATCTCGACTCCGTCGCGCATCTGCAACCGGAGATCACCGCGGCCGTCGCCGAGGTGGCTGCTCTGCCGGTCGAGAAAAGACAGGTCGCCATGGCCGGCAACGGCCTGCTCGCACCGCACTGGCCGAAGCCCTACGGCCGTGAGGCCTCACCAGCCGAGCAACTGCTCATCGACACCGAACTCGCCAATGCCGGAGTCGACCGGCCGGACCTCGTCATCGGCTGGTGGGCGGTTCCGACGATCCTCGAGCACGGCACTGCCGAACAGATCGACCGTTTTGTCCCGGCGACCCTTCGCGGCGAAGTGATCTGGTGCCAGCTTTTCAGCGAGCCGGGTGCCGGTTCGGATCTGGCGGCACTTCGCACCAAAGCCGTTCGCACTGAGGGCGGTTGGAATCTCAACGGCCAGAAGGTGTGGACTTCGGCGGCGCACCGGGCGGACTGGGGTGTGTGTCTGGCCCGCACTGACGCCGAGGCGCCGAAGCACAAGGGCATCACCTACTTCCTGGTCGATATGCGCTCGCCGGGCATTGAGATCCGTCCACTGCGGGAAATCACCGGGCACCGGAATTTCAACGAGGTGTTCTTCGACGATCTGTTCGTTCCCGACGAAATGGTGGTCGGTGAGATCAACGGGGGTTGGCCACTGGCCCGCAACACATTGGCCAACGAGCGGGTGGCCATGGCGCACGGCACCGCGCTGGGCAACCCGATGGAGGAGATGCTGGGCAACTTCTCGCAGCGGCAGCTTGATCCGGCGATGACCGACCGGCTCGGGGAGCTGTTGCTGGCCGCCCAGGTGGGCTCACTGCTGGATCACCGCATCGCCCAACTCGCCGTGGGCGGTCGGGACACCAGCGCGGAGGCCAGCGCACGCAAGCTGATCGGGGTGCGCTACCGGCAGTCTCTCGAGGAGTTCCGGATGGAGCTGTCCCCGGGGGCCGGGGTGGACATCAATGATGCGGTCCAGATGTTTCTCAACACCCGCTGCCTGTCTATCGCCGGCGGCACCGAGCAGATCCTGCTCACCATGGCCGGTGAGCGGCTTCTCGGCCTGCCGCGGTAGGCCCGGTTACCGGGACTCAGTCGTAGCTGACCTCGACCGAGTCGGAAAGCGGCCGGGCCTGACACGCCAGGATCAATCCCTCGGCGAGGTCATCGGGCTCCAGGACGTCATTGACTTCCATCTCGACTTCGCCGTGCACGGCCGTCACCGCGCAGGCGCCGCAGTGACCCTCCCGGCACGAGAACGGAGCCTCGATACCCTGTTCCAGCAGGACGTCCAGCAGCTTCTCGCTGCGGGGCCACGCCACGGTGTGGGTCTGTCCGTCGAGGTGCACGACGGCGGTGGCCGGCTGGTCGGAAGTCGCCACGGAGCGATCAGCCCTCTCGATAACTAGAACACGTTACAGAAATGACAATACAATGAACTAGCTGGCACAAG
>JBMOKE010000368.1:0-1750 GCA_049315425.1 Mycobacterium sp.
AGGCCATCCCTTCCAATTGATGGCCATGGCAACGCGACTTGAGCGTGACCTCCATGACCGTGAAGTTGTCAACCCGGTCGGTATGGGCGAAATCGTTGTACGCGGAATCGCCGGCTTCTCGGGCCCCCACCCCTGGCTTCAGGTCCATGATGTAACGACGACCATCGGCGCTGGGATATTGGTGTTCGGATTCCACGGGGACGGGCCTTTCTGAGTCGCTCGATTTGGATCGAAGACCGACGTCGATGACGATCCGAATTGGTCGGCAAACGACGGTGCGGAGGTCAGGTTGTACGCGGGGGATTTACCGTATGGAAAGGGAAACTACCCCACACGACTGGACTCTGTCAGGGGGCCGCGGATGACCACCCACTCGGAATTCGGTCTGAGTAGGGCGTCCAACGCATGGTCGCGTCCTACTAAAGTCATCTCGTGAGTTCCGTCCTCAGCGCATCGAAGTCCGAGACGCGGCTGCCCCGTGAGGTGTGGTCGCTGATCGGCGCCAATGCCGTCATTGCGCTGGGATACGGCGTGGTGGCGCCGGTGCTGCCGCAACTGGCTCGGCACTTCGGGGTGGGTTTGAGTGCCGCGACCTTCATCATCACCGCATTCGCGGTCATGCGGTTATGTGCGGCGCCGCCTACCGGGTTGCTGATCCAGCGATTAGGGGAACGCCGGATCTACGTCAGCGGCCTGATGATCGTCGCGGTGTCCACCGCGGCATGCGCCTTCGCCCACACCTATTGGCAGCTGCTGGTGTTCCGGGCGCTCGGCGGGATCGGTTCGACGATGTTCTTCATCTCCGCACTGGCGCTGATGATCCGGATGAGTCCCCATGACGCCCGCGGCCGGGTGGCGGGCATGTTCTCCGGCGGCTTCCTTGTCGGCTCGGTCATCGGCCCCGTGCTGGGAAGCCTGACCGCAGGTCTGGGTCTGAACGCGCCATTTCTCATCTACGGAGCACTGTTGCTGGTGGCCGCGGTCTTCGTGTTGGTGAGCCTGCGGAACTCCGAATTGGCTGCACCCGCCGACGATGACGAGTTGATAGTGACCGTGCGGGTGGCGCTGAGCCACCGCGCCTATCCCGTTGCGCTGCTGTCCAACTTCGCCACCGGCTGGTCATTCTTCGGACTGCGCTTTGCCCTGGTTCCCCTATTCGCGTCCGAGGTACTGGGTCACAGCGCGGGTATCGCGGGGTTGGCGTTGGCAGCATTCGCGGTGGGCAACGTCATCGCCGTCATCCCCGCCGGCCGGCTCTCCGACCGCATTGGACGCAAGCCCCTGCTCATCATCGGACTCGCGCTTGCCGGTATCTCCACGGCCTCACTCGGACTGACGCCGTCGCTGCCGATATTTCTCGCCGAGGCGGTGATCGCTGGGGCGGCGTCGGGCATCTATGGATCGCCGCAGCAGGCGGCGGTGGCCGATATCATTGGCCGGGCACGCGGTGGACAGGCAGTCGCGGCGTTCCAGATGATGTCGGACTTCGGATCCATCGTCGGGTCGTTCGGGGTGGGGATGATCGCCCAGCAGCTGTCGTTCGAGTGGGCCTTCGCCATCAGCGGGGCGATCCTGCTGCTGGCCTCGGTGGGCTGGATGTTCGCCCCGGAAACACGTGACACTCAGCCGCTCTGGCATGTCAGCGGGCATTGATTCTGCAGGTCCTGCTGATCAGCACTTTTGAGGCCACTGCGGCGGTGGTGTAGTTTCGACACACCTGGGGCTATGGCGCAGTTGGTAGCGCACCACA
>JBMOKE010000014.1:0-30888 GCA_049315425.1 Mycobacterium sp.
GGCCGACGCGGGCAGCGATGTCGTTGCGGACGTCGAACAGGAGCAGGCGCCCGAGCAGCAGGCGCCCGAGCAGCAGGCGCCCGAGGAGCAGGCCCTCGAGGAGCAGGCGCCCGAGGACCTGACCCCGGAGGCCCCCCCACTCTCCAGCCCGCCGTGGACACGCCGCAAAAAGGGTCCGCAACTCGGCCACGATCCCCGTCCGACGCGCCGCGAGTTGGGCGCCGAGCAGATGACCTATGACCCGGTTGATCAATCGGTGGACCTCGCCGGCCTCGTCGACGCCCAGTCCGACGATGCCGAAGAACTGCGCTCTTATCTGCGGTCGTCGGGCGGCACGCTGTTCAGCGGCGAGACCGTCGCAGATGACATCGCACGTCGCGGCGTCAACGAGGTCGAGGCACTCGCCGATGCGGCTACGCCGACAGCGACCCGGCCCCGTGAGGACAGGCTGACCGCCCTGCGCCACGGCATGGTGGCGGTGTTTCAGTCAGTGCTGGCTGTCATTTTCGGTGCCGGGCTGTTCATCGCTTTCGATCAGCTATGGCGCTGGAACAACATCGTGGCGCTGATGCTTTCGGTTCTGGTCATCCTCGGCTTGGTGGTCGCGGTGCGGGTGGTTCGAAAGACCGAGGATATTGCCAGCACCTTGATCGCGGTGGCGGTGGGCGCGATGGTGACACTCGGACCGCTGGCCCTGCTGCAGTCGACCTGAATTCGTCAGTGCGCCCAGCGATCAAGGTCGGTCTCTCGACGGCTTCGGTCTACCCTCTGAGGACCGAAGCGGCCTTCGAGTGCGCCGCCGAGTTGGGCTACGACGGCGTGGAACTGATGGTGTGGGGCGAAGCGCTCAGCCAGGACATCGGCGCCGTCTCGCAACTGTCGCGGCGTTATGGCGTACCGGTGCTGTCGGTGCATGCGCCCTGCCTGTTGATCTCGCAGCGAGTGTGGGGTGCTGATCCGATCCCGAAGCTAGATCGCAGCGTGCAGGCCGCCGAGCGACTCGGAGCGCAGACCGTGGTCGTGCACCCGCCGTTCCGTTGGCAGCGGCGCTACGCCGAGGGCTTCAGCGAACAGGTGGCCTGGTTGGAGGAACGCAGCGATGTGCACGTCGCGGTGGAGAACATGTTCCCGTTCCGCGCCGACAGATTCTTCGGTTCCGGATTGCCCTCGATTGAGCGCATGCGCCGCCGCGGGGGCCGACCGGGCGCGGGCGTCTCCGCGTTCGCGCCGTCATATGACCCGCTCGACGGTGATCATGCGCACTACACGCTGGACCTGTCACACACAGCGACGGCGGGAACCGATGCCCTGGACATGGCTCGCCGGATGGGGTCGGGTCTGGTGCATCTGCACCTGTGCGACGGCAATGGCGCGTCCACGGACGAACATCTGGTGCCCGGGCGCGGAACGCAACCCACCGTCGAGGTGTGCCAGATGCTGGCCGGCAGTGACTTCACCGGTCACGTCATCCTCGAGGTGACCACGTCGGGTGCGCGCAACAAGGCCGAACGCGATGGGTTGCTGACCGAGTCGCTACTGTTCGCCCGCACCCATCTGCTGCGCTGAAAGGCCCCAATGAATTCACCGGTGACGCCGTTGTTCTCCGATGCCATGATCCTGCGACCGGTTGACGGTAGGCCCGGTGAGTTCGACGGAAACCTCAACGAGCACTGGACCATCGGGCCGAAGGTTCACGGCGGGGTGATGGTCGCGTTGTGCGCCAAGGCCGCCCGGGCGGTTTATTCCGAGCAGAGTGCCGAACATGATGTGATCGCCCAGCCGGTGGCGGTATCGGCGAACTTTCTGTCCGCACCCGACCCGGGTCCGGTGCGTCTGGTCACGACGCTGCGGAAGAGGGGGCGGCGAATCGGCCTGGTCGATGTCGAACTGATCGCCGGAGAACGGGCCTGTGTCCATGCGGTGGTCACACTGGGGGATCCCGAACACAACGCTGAGCCGCTCTTGTCGGCCAATCCGGTGACTGCCCTGATGAGTCTGGAACCCCCGGCTGATGTGCTGCCCATCGGCCCCGGTCATCCCGGGGCCGAGATAAACAACCTTGCACGTGGCTGCGATATCCGACCAGTATTGGTCGAGTCCGTCGCCTCCGATGAAGCCCCGGTGTTCATGATCTGGGTGCGGCCCAAGCAGGGTCGGGTCGACGAACTGTTCGCATTGATGTGCGGTGACATCTCACTGCCGGTGCCCTATGCGGTCGGTCGACGCGGCTGGGCGCCCACCGTACAACTCACCGCCTATCTGCGTGGCCTGCCTGCTGCGGGCTGGCTGCGGGTGGTGTGCACCACCACCCAGATCGGATCACATTGGTTCGACGAGGACCACACCGTCGTCGACAGCACCGGGCGCATCGTCGTGCAATCCCGGCAGCTGGCGCTGGTGCCCGATCGGTAGGGTTTCTGCCATGGCCAGAATCGCGATCATCGGTGGCGGCAACATGGGCGAGGCGCTTCTCGCGGGGTTGCTCCGGGCCGGACGTCAGACCAAGGACCTGGTGCTGTCCGAGAAGTCCTCCGAGCGGGCCGGGTTCCTCTCCCAGACGTACTCGGTCCGAGTCGCCCCGCTGGCTGACGCGGTGGAGAACGCGGCGTACGTGATCGTCGCGGTCAAACCGGCCGACGTCGAATCCGTCATCAGCGAAATCGCAAACGCCGCAGGCGAAGCCGCCAATGATGCGGTCGAGCAGGTGCTGGTAAGTGTCGTGGCCGGCGTCACCACCGGCTTCTACGAATCCCATCTGCCCGCCGGATCCCCGGTGATCCGCGCCATGCCCAACGCCCCGGCTCTGGTCGGAGCCGGGGTCACCGCGCTCGCCAAGGGCCGCTTCGCCACCCCGGAGCAACTGTCGGAGGCCGCAGCGCTGTTCGAGTGCGTCGGTAGTGTGCTGACCGTCTCAGAGGCCCAGATCGACACGGTGACGGCTGTCTCAGGTTCGGGTCCGGCCTACTTTTTCCTATTCCTTGAGGCGCTCGTCGATGCCGGCGTCACCAATGGTCTGAGTCGTACCGTTGCCACCGAATTGGCGGTTCAGACCATGGCCGGTTCGGTGGCGATGCTGTTGGACCGCCTTGAAGCCGGTGGCGCCGCGGCGGCGGGTCGGCCCGATACCACCGCGGCCGAACTGCGGGCACTGGTCACCTCGCCCGGTGGTACAACCGCGGCTGGCCTGCGTGAATTGGAGCGTGGCGGGGTGCGCGCGGCTGTCGCTGCCGCCGTCGATGCCGCAAAAACCCGCTCTGAGCAGCTCGGAATTACATCAGAGTAGTTCAAGTTTTTTTAAACTGATTAGCCAACACCCGTCGCAGGAACCCCATTGGCCACGCTATTCTCCTCATGTATGCGCGAGTGGTGCCAGCGGTGGGGAAGCCGCTGGGACCCCCGTGCCTGACCGGAATGGGTAGCGATGACGTCTATGAACGGGCCATCGGCGCGGGATTCTGCCGCTGGAAAATCGGCGCGTGACGCCGGTGCGGCGGAGGGCCAACCGGTCACCAGAACTCAGTTTCTTACCGTCGCAGAGGTGGCCGCGCTGATGCGGGTCAGCAAGATGACGGTGTACCGGCTCGTGCACAACGGTGAGCTGCCCGCCGTTCGGGTGGGCCGCTCATTCCGAGTCCACGCCAAAGCTGTCCATGACCTGCTGGAGACGTCGTACTTCGACGCCGGCTAAGCCGCCTTCGGATCATCCGGTTTTCGTTCCCCCCGTACGCTTGGGTAAGGTGACCTGGACACAGGCAGGCCCGGCGTGAAGCGGGCGATCGGTACTTGAGGTAGCGGAGTTCATGGGTTCAGTCATTAAGAAGCGGCGCAAGCGCATGTCCAAGAAGAAGCATCGCAAGTTACTGCGTCGCACCCGGGTCCAGCGCAGAAAACTGGGTAAGTAGCCGCCACCGGGATCCTGCCCGGCCGCTCCGCCGCGCGATTCGTCGTATCGGCCGATAGGCTGCTGCCATGGAGTCCGGCGACGCCGGCACCGAGGTGCCAGACCATCCCAAGGTTGTACTCGTCACCGGTGCCTGCCGTTTCCTCGGCGGCTACCTGACCGCCCGGTTGGCGCAGAATCCGCTGATCGACAAAGTTATCGCGGTGGACGCCATCCCACCCAGCAAGGATCTGCAGCGGCGGATGGGCCGGGCCGAGTTCGTTCGTGCCGACATTCGAAACCCTTTTATCGCCAAGGTGATCCGCAACGGTGACGTGGATACGGTCGTGCATGCCGCGGCCGCATCCTATGTGCCGCGCTCGGGTGGGCGTGCCACGCTCAAGGAACTCAACGTCATGGGCGCCATGCAGTTGTTCGCCGCATGTCAGAAGGCGCCGTCGGTTCGGCGGGTGGTCCTCAAGTCCACCTCGGAGGTCTACGGATCCCATCCGCACGACCCGGTGGTCCATACCGAGGACGGCAGTAGCAGACGCCCGCCCCGGGAGGGCTTCGCCCGCGACAGTGTCGATATCGAGGGCTACGCCCGCGGGCTGGGTCGGCGTCGGCCGGATATCGCGGTGACCATTCTGCGGCTCGCGAACATGATCGGCCCGGCGATGGACACCGCGCTGGCACGCTACCTGTCCGGGCCGGTGGTGCCCACTGTGCTCGGCCATGATGCTCGGCTGCAGTTGTTGCATGAGCAGGACGCCCTGGGCGCGCTGGAGCGGGCCACCATGGCTGCCACACCGGGCACGTTCAACATCGGGGCCAGGGGGATCGTCATGATGTCGCAGGCGATCCGTCGGGCCGGCCGGTTGTCCCTGCCGGTGCCGACGTTCGGGGTGGGGGCGGTGGATTCGGTGCGCAAAGCGACGATGAACAGCGAAGTTAATCGCGACCAGCTGGACTATCTCAGTTATGGCCGTGTGATGGACACCACCCGGATGCGCACCGAGCTGGGCTTCGACCCGAAGTGGACGACGCTCGAGGCCTTCGACGACTTTGTGCGCGGCCGCGGCCTTACGCCCATCATTGATCCGGACTGGGTACGCTCAGTGGAGAACCGGGTGCTCGCAGTTGCGCAGCGGTGGGGGAGGTGAGCGACGTGGTTGGCGACTCGAAGGCGAAAGTCATTCCCCTGCACGGCGTCTCGCAGCGTGCCAGTGCCTCCCGCCGGCACCCCTCGGCGTTGCCGAAACCGCCGACCGGTACCGCTGACGAGATTGACGCCGTCATCCGCGAGTTCGAGCAGCGGCGCGAGGCCGCGGCCGAATCGGACGGCAGCGATCTGACGCAACGCATTGCCGGAGTCGCCGACTTCATCCGCAAGCGCCTCGCCGGTGACTACACCGTTGACGAGTTCGGCTTCGATCCGCAGTACAACGACGCTGTGGTTCTACCCGCGCTGCGGTTCTTCTACGACACGTGGTTCCGGGTCGAGGTGAGCGGTATCGAGAACCTGCCGGACACCGGTGCCGGCCTGATCGTCGCCAACCACGCCGGCACGCTGCCGTTCGACGGCCCGATGCTCTCGGTGGCGGTTCGCGACCACCACCCGGCGCACCGCGATCTGCGCCTGCTTGCCGCCGACATCGTGTTCGACATGCCGGTGGTCGGCCCGATCGCGCGCAGAGCAGGCCACACCATGGCGTGTAGCGCCGACGCGAATCGGCTACTCGCCGGCGGCGAGCTCACGGCGGTGTTCCCCGAGGGTTATAAGGGTCTGGGCAAGCCCTTCCGGGACCGTTACAAGCTGCAACGCTTCGGCCGGGGCGGCTTCGTCTCGGCAGCGTTGCGCGCCAAGGCACCGATTATCCCGTGTTCGATCGTCGGTTCCGAAGAGATCTACCCCATGCTCGCCGACGTCAAGTTGTTGGCCAGGGTGCTCGGGGTGCCGTATTTCCCCGTCACACCGCTGTTCCCGCTGGCCGGCCCGCTGGGCCTGGTGCCGCTGCCATCGAAGTGGCACATCGCATTCGGTACACCTGTCGATACCTCGGACTACGACGAGACGGCAGCCGATGATCCGATGGTCACCTTCGAGATCACCGATGAGGTGCGCGAGACCATTCAGCAGACGCTGTTCGTACTGCTGGGTCAGCGACGCAATACGTTCTTGGGCTGATCAGCCGTTCGCCTGCCGCGCCTGCGCCCGGGCCGCGATCGCGGCGACCAGTGCGTCGTCTTCAGCGCCCGCAGCTTCGCCGATCATCGTCACGATTGTCGTGATCACCGGCTTGCCCTCGGCGTCGGTGACCTCACTGCGCATTTCGCTGATGACCGTGCCGTGCGACTCCAGCACCGAATCCAGCCAGGAATCGAAATACAGCTTGTCGCCGGCGAATATCGGACGGTGGAAGAGGATCTTCTGGTCGCGGTGAATGACCCGTGACAGGTTGATCCCGACGTCGAACTGTTTGAAGATCTCCAACTGAACCTGACGGCCCGCCACCGCGATGAAGGTCAGCGGTGCGACGACGTCGGGATAGCCGGCAGCTTTTGCCGCCTCTTCGCTGAAGTGCAGTGGGTCATCGGACTGGACCGCTGACGCGTACTCGCGGATCTTCTCCCGGCCGACCAGGAAATAGTCGTGATAGCGGTAGTGGGTACCGATGATGTCGCTGGCGAATGACATGGTGATTGACCTTATCAGCGCCGCTCAGTCGTGATCGTGACGGCGGGATGCGGCCGCGGCGAGCGCACCACCGACCGCACCCAGCGCCAGGGCCGACGGGACGCCGATCTTGGCCGCCTTGCGGGCGGTACGGAAATCCCTGATCTCCCAACCGCGTTCGCGCGCCACGTCGCGCAAATCCGAATCCGGGTTGATCGCCACCGCGGTTCCGACCAGCGACAGCATCGGCACGTCGTTGATGCTGTCGGAATAGGCGGTGCAGCGCTTGAGATTCAGGCCCTCGCGCACCGCCAGCGCCCGGACCGCATGCGCCTTGCCGAGGCCGTGCAGAATATCGCCCACCAGACGGCCGGTGAAGACGCCGTCGACCGATTCCGCGACGGTGCCCAGTGCCCCGGTCAGACCAAGGCGATCGGCGATGGTCGCGGCCAGTTCGTACGGCGTCGCGGTGACCAGCCACACCTGTTGTCCTGCGTCGAGATGCATCTGTGCCAGCGCCCGCGTGCCGGACCAGATTTTATCGGCGATGATCTCGTCGTAGATCTCGGCGCCGAGGGTGGCCAACTCCGCGGTTGAACGGCCTTCGATGAACGCCAGCGCCTTGCGCCGGCCTTCGGCGACGTCGTCGCTGTTCTCCCGACCGGTCAATTGGAATTTGGCCTGGGCGTAGATGAACTTCCACACCTCGCTGTACCGGAAGTACTTGCGTGCGGCGAGGCCACGACCGAAGTGCACCAGCGACGAACCCTGAACCAGAGTGTTGTCGACATCGAAGAAGGCGGCTGCGGTCAGGTCAGCCGGCGGCGGGGCGGGCACAGCCTCCAGGCCCGCCAGATCGTGGCCGTCTTCCGGGTCGCCCATGGGGTTCAGCCTATCCAGGGATGCGACACTGGCCTGCGATGACTCGAGCGCATGTTGAACTGCTCACCCGGCAGGGGTGCGGCATCTGTCAGCGGGTTCACGACCGGCTGGCCGAATTGGCCGCCGAACTGGGCTTTGAGTTGTCCAGCATCGACGTGGATGCAGTGGCCGCAGCGGGTAACCCCGCGCTTCGGGCCGAGTTCGGCGACCGGCTGCCGGTGGTGCTGCTCAACGGCCGCGAGCACAGCTACTGGGATATCGATGAGGCCCGCTTGCGGGCCGACGTCGGAAAGGCCTAGATGAGGCCCGCTTGCGGGCCGACGTCGCGAACCGGTGAACACCGAACACAATTTGGTGAGGCCGCTGCGAAGCCATTAACGTTGTGGGTAATTTCTTCCGGAAGATCAACCCCGATAGATCAACCCCGAGCAGCGAGGGAGCAGGTCAGGTGATCGTCGCGTGAGCGTCCTGTTATTCGGGGTGTCTCACCGCAGCGCGCCGGTTTCGGTTCTCGAGCAGCTGGCCGCCGATGAATCCGATCAGGTGAAGCTGGTCGATTCCGTGCTGCAATCGCCGCTCGTGACCGAGGCCATGATCCTGTCGACCTGCAACCGGGTCGAGGTCTATGCGGTCGTCGATGCCTTCCACGGTGGCCTCTCGGCGATCGGTCAGGTGTTGGCCGAGCACTCCGGCATGTCGACCGGTGATCTCACCAGGCACGCCTACGTCCGATACAGCGAGGCCGCTGTCGAGCATCTTTTCGCGGTGACCAGCGGTCTGGACAGCGCGGTGGTCGGCGAGCAGCAGGTGCTCGGACAGGTCCGCCGCGCCTACGCCACCGCTGAGGCCAACCGGACCGTCGGACGCATTCTTCACGATCTAGCCCAGCGGGCATTGGCAGTCGGCAAGCGGGTGCACTCCGAGACCGCCGTCGGTGCCGCGGGCGCCAGCGTGGTGTCGGTCGCCCTGCATGTGGCCGCCGAGCGGCTTTACCGGCCCGAGTTGGGTCCCTCCTACACCGCACTGACCGGACGAACCGCAACCGTGATCGGTGCCGGCTCGATCGGCGCCCTGGCGGCCGCGCACCTCGTCCGGCTCGGGGTGGCGCACATCAACGTCGTGAATCGCTCATTGCCCCGGGCGCAACGCTTGGCGCAGAACCTCAGCGAGCAGGGGGCCAGCGCGCAGGCGATGACCCTTGACGAGTTACCGGCGGCCATGGCCTCCGTCGATCTGGTGGTCAGCTGCACCGGGGCGGTACGGCCGGTCGTGACGCTGGCCGACGTCCACCACGCGCTGGCCGCCGGGCAGCGCGACGAACTCGGGGAGCCGCTGGTGCTGTGCGACCTCGGGATGCCGCGCGATATTGATCCCGCCGTCGCCGGATTGCCCGGCGTCTCGGTGATCGACATGGACCGCATCCAGCGCGAGCCGTCGGCGCGGGCCGCCACTGCCGACGCCGCCGCCGCCCGCCAAATCGTCGCGGCTGAGGTTGCTGAGTACCTGGCCAGCCAGCGGATGGCGGAGGTGACCCCCACCGTCACGGCGCTGCGGCAGCGGGCGGCCGACGTGGTGGAGACCGAGTTGCTGCGATTGGAGCACCGGTTGCCGGGCCTGGATGACGCCCAGCGCGACGAGGTGGGCCGGACCGTGCGCAGAGTCGTCGACAAGTTGTTGCACGCCCCCACCGTGCGCATCAAGCAACTGGCCGCCGCACCGGGTGGCGACACCTACGCTGAGGCATTGCGGGAATTATTCGAACTCGATCCGCAGTCCGTCGACGCCGTTGCATCAGGTGAAATCACTTTGCCTGCAACAGAATCCGATACCGGCCGACCTGACGGCGCCGAGTAGAACGCTTGGCCGCCAGCGACGATTCAGTGATCCGGATCGGTACCCGGGGCAGTCTGCTGGCCACGACGCAGGCCGGCACAATCCGTGATCAGCTCATCGAACGCGGCCATCGGGCCGAGTTGGTCATCATCACGACCGAGGGGGACCGATCGTCTCAGCCGGTCGCCGAGATCGGGGTGGGTGTGTTCACCGCGGCCCTGCGCGAGGCGATTGCCGCTGGCCAGGTCGATATGGCCGTACATTCCTACAAGGATTTGCCGACGGCTTTCGATGAGCGGTTCGTGATTGCCGCTGTGCCGCGCCGCGGGGATCCTCGTGACGCCCTGGTGGCCCGCGATGGACTGGTGCTCGGGGAGTTGCCGGCGGGTTCGGTCATCGGCACTTCCTCCGTCCGGCGGGCGGCGCAGCTTAGAGCACTGGGTCTGGGTTTGGAAATTCGCCCCCTAAGAGGCAATCTGGACACCAGGTTGAACAGGGTAAGCAGTGGTGATCTCGATGCCATCGTGGTAGCCCGGGCGGGTCTGGCTCGCCTCGGACGACTCGGTGACGTCACGGAGACATTGGAGCCGGTGCAGATGGTGCCAGCGCCGGCTCAGGGTGCGCTCGCGCTGGAATGTCGCGCGGGCGATTCCGGTCTCGCGGCGCTGTTGGCGGGGTTTGACGACCCCGACAGTCGCATCGCGGTCACTGCGGAGCGAACCCTTTTGGCCGACCTGGAGGCGGGTTGTTCCGCACCGGTGGGCGCGATCGCCGAGGTGGTCGAGTCCATCGATGACGACGGCCGCGTCTTCGAGGAACTGTCGCTGCGCGCGTGCGTGGCGGCAGTGGACGGATCCGACGTGATCCGTGCGTCCGGTATCGGCAATCCCGGCCGGCCCGCAGAGCTTGGGCTCTCGGTCGCCGCGGAGCTGTTCGAACTGGGTGCGCGCGAGGTCATGTCGATCGGACTGGCGTGATGAGCGGTGGGAACGGGAGTGAAGATGACTGGTAGCGGGAGCGGCCGCGGGCGCAAGCCGAAGCCGGGACGCATCACATTCGTCGGATCAGGTCCGGGCGACCCCGGGCTGTTGACGACTCGTGCGCGCAGCGTGCTGGCGAACGCCGCGCTGGTTTTCACCGATCCCGACGTGCCATCGGCCGTGTTGTCCGTGGTCGGTACCGCGCTTCCTCCCGCGGTGGGTCCGGCCCTCGCGCCGAACGTGTCGACAGACGGTGCAGATCAGACCGCCCCGCCGGTGGTCTCGGTGGGCCCGGACATCCGGCCCGCGCTCGGCGAGCCCGCCGAGGTGGCCAAGACGCTGGTAGCCGAGGCAAAGGCAGGTGCGGACGTTGTTCGCCTGGTCGCCGGTGACCCGTTTTCAGTGGACTCGGTCATTACCGAGGTCAATGCCGTCTCCCGCACCCAGGTGGTCTTCGACGTCGTGCCGGGCTTGCCGGCCACCGTCGCCGTTCCCACCTACGCCGGGTTGCCCCTGGGCTCCACCCACACCGTGGCTGATGTGCGCGGTCAGGTGGACTGGGCGGCGCTGGCCGCTGCGCCCGGCCCGCTGATCCTCACCGCGACGGTGTCACACCTGGCCGAGGCCGCCCGCACGCTGATCGAGTTCGGACTGTCCGAGACGACGCCATGTGTCGTGACCGCGGAGGGCACCAGCTGCGCGCAGCGTTCGGTGGAGTCGACTCTGCGGGGGCTGACCGAACGCAGCGCGCCCGGCGCCGGCGACCCGGCCGGCCCGCTGGCCGGACCCTTGGTTGTCACCGTCGGCCGGACGGTGACCCACCGCAACAAGCTGAACTGGTGGGAGAGTCGGGCACTGTACGGCTGGACGGTGCTGGTGCCGCGCACCAAGGATCAGGCCGGTGAGATGAGCGAGCGGCTGACCTCCCATGGTGCGCTGCCGATCGAAGTGCCGACCATCGCTGTCGAGCCACCGCGCAGCCCCGCGCAGATGGAGCGGGCCGTCAAGGGTTTGGTCGATGGCCGTTTCCAATGGGTCGTTTTCACCTCAACGAATGCCGTGCGAGCAGTGTGGGACAAGTTCGCCGAATTCGGCCTCGACGCCCGGGCATTCTCCGGCGTGAAGATCGCCTGTGTCGGTGAGGCAACCGCTGATCGGGTTCGCGCGTTCGGGATCAGCCCCGAGTTGGTGCCCTCCGGCGAACAGTCCTCACTGGGCCTGCTCGACGAATTCCCGGATTACGACAGTATCTTCGACCCGGTCAACCGGGTGCTGCTGCCCCGCGCAGATATCGCCACCGAGACGCTGTCCGAGGGCCTGCGGGACCGCGGCTGGGAGATCGAAGACGTGACCGCGTATCGCACGGTGCGGGCGGCACCGCCGCCGGCGGAGACCAGGGAGATGATCAAGTCCGGCGGATTCGACGCGGTCTGCTTCACCTCCTCCTCGACGGTGCGCAACCTCGTCGGTATCGCGGGCAAGCCGCACTCCCGCACCATCGTCGCCTGCATCGGCCCCAAGACCGCCGAGACTGCAGCCGAATTCGGCCTCCGCGTCGATGTGCAGCCGGAGACCGCAGCCGTCGGGCCACTGGTCGATGCGCTGGCGCAGCATGCCGCCCGGTTGCGTGCTGAGGGCGCACTGCCGCCGCCGCGTAAGAAGAGCCGTCGCCGGTAGGGCGAACGGCTCCCGCCATGTCGTTTCCCAGGCATCGTCCGCGTCGACTGAGGTCCAGTGCTGCCATGCGCCGATTGGTGGCTCAGACTTCCTTGGAGCCAAGGCATCTGGTGCTTCCGATGTTTGTCGCTGACGGCATCGATGAGCCCCGGCCGATTGCTTCGATGCCCGGCGTTGTGCAGCACACTCGGGACTCGCTGCGCCGTGCTGCTGCGGAGGCTGTTGCGGCCGGCGTTGGCGGCCTGATGATCTTCGGTGTGCCACGCGTCGAGGACAGGGACGCGACCGGTTCGGTCGGCCTGCGTCCCGATGGCATCCTCAATGTTGCATTGCGCGATCTGGCCAACGATCTCGGCGATGCCACGGTGCTCATGACCGACACCTGCCTCGATGAGTTCACCGATCACGGTCACTGTGGAATTCTGGACGACTCGGGCCGCGTCGACAACGATGCCACCAACACTCAATATGTGAAACTCGCTGTGGCCCAAGCGAAGGCGGGTGTGCACGTGGTCAGTCCCAGCGGCATGATGGACGGTCAGGTGGCGGCTATCCGGGAGGGCCTCGATGCCGCCGGTCTCTCCGATGTGGCGATCCTGGCCTATGCAGCCAAATTCGCCTCGGCGTTCTACGGACCATTCCGGGAAGCTGTTGTCTCCGGGCTCGTCGGGGATCGGCGCACCTATCAGCAGGACACCGGTAACTCCCGCGAGGCGTTGCATGAGATCGCACTTGATATCGAAGAGGGTGCCGATATCGTGATGGTCAAGCCGGCGATGGCCTACCTCGATATCGTTCGGGCCGCCGCGGAGATCTCCCCCGTTCCGGTGGCGGCCTATCAGGTGTCCGGTGAGTACGCCATGATCGCCGCTGCAGCCGCCAATGGCTGGGTGGACGGCCGTGCCACGGCACTGGAGTCGTTGTTCAGCATCCGCCGGGCCGGCGCGGATATCGTGCTGACCTACTGGGCGGCCGATGCGGCAGGTTGGCTGGCGTGAGTGTGCAGCCGGTGAGCGATACACCGTCGCGGCCCGCCGACGTCGACACCGGCTTCTGGTTGTGGCTGGCCGCGCTGCCGCTCCTGATCATCGGACAGATCGTCGACATCTATTTCACCGCGACCACCACCGGCGCCTCCGTGGCCGTCGAAGTTCTCAGCACTGCGTTCACAGTCGCGGTAGGTGCGGTGGTCCTGACGCTTGTGCTGCTGATGCGGTCTGGGTACCGCTGGATCCGCACCGTACTGACCGGCGGCGGGCTGGCGACGATCTTCTACACGCTGGCGAGCCTGATCACCGTCGTGCGACCGACAGTCTCGGCGGTGGTGTTCGCGGTCACCGGTATCGTCGGCTCGGTGCTCATCGGCGGCGGCATCTATTTATTGCATCGCACCGACTCGCACGGGTTCTTCACCCGCTGATCTGCCGCTAGGGTTGCCTGATATGACAGCGAGCGAAGCACGGTCCGGTGCCGCCACCACTGCGTTCTGGCTACTTGTCGTCGGTGCCGTCCTGTTGATGTTCGGCGGCGTGATGGCCGCCACGGTGGGGTTCGACGCCCTGCGCCGGTCCGCCCCGCCGGCGGTGTCTGATCAGTCCGTCCGGAACTATTTGCGGCTCTACCGGGGCGCCGGAGTGTTGTTCGCATTGGCTGGGGCGGCACTGGTGGGGTTCGCGGTGCGCGCCCGGGCCGGTGATGCCCGGTTTCGCCGGGCGGCGACGGCCCTGGCATTGGCGATCGTGGTGTTGGTCGGCGTCGCCGCGGTTTTCGCGGGCACCCACATTCTGGCTCTGCTCAGCCTGCTGCCGATCATCGCCGGAACGTTGATGATGAATCGGCGTGCGGTGGCCCCCGATGTCTGACAACCCGACCTCCGACACCGGCGAACGACTGTTCTTCGAGAACGGCGCGAGCTGGCATTGGCTGTGGCTCGGTGTGGTGGGCGCGCTGGTGATGGTCTTCATCCAGTCCAGCGCGGGACTCGGATTGCAGCCGACGGTGCCACTGTTCTTCCTGGTGATGATGTGCGGATTCCTGACAATCCAGGTCCGGGCGGCACGTATCCACACCAGTGTCGAACTGACCGCCGGCACGTTGCGTCAGGGCACCGAGACCCTGCCGATCAATGAGATCCTCGCCGTGTACCCCGAGGCCGAGAACACCGTGAAATCCGGTGAGCCACTGGAGCCGTGGCAGGAGGCCCGCGCACTCGGAGAGCTGAACGGAGTCCCCAAGAGGCGCACCGGGATCGGACTGAAGCTGGTCAATGACCGCACCGCGCAGGCCTGGGCGCGCGACCATGAGGCGCTGCGGTCGGCATTGACCAAGCTGGTGGACGCCGAGTGAGACTTCGGGTGCGTCACCTCCTGCAACTACTCGCGGCCGCCGTGGCGGTGGCCGGCGCCGCGCTGTGCTGGTCACAGGTCAAGAGCCTGGTGGACGTGGCTCCGGTCACCGACGGTCAGCCCGCCACCGTGTCGGTGGTCTACGACCCGCCGATGATGGTGCTGACGCTGGTGTTGGCCACGGCGGCCGGTGTTCTGGCGGTCCTCGCTATCGCCGGCTCGCGACGTGCAGCCCGGAAACCTCCGCTTGTCGCATATACCCCCTAGGGGTATAGTCGTGGCTATGGCGACCACAGATCTGCGGCTGACCGGGATGAGCTGCGCTTCCTGCGCCTCCAAGATCGAGGGCGGCCTCAACCGCCTTGGCGGAGTGGCGGCCACGGTGAACTTCGCGGTCGAGCAGGCCCACGTCGAGCACGATCCCGAGGTCAGCATCCCCGACCTGATCCGCGCGGTGGAGGCAAGCGGCTATCACGCGTCGGTAATAGACCACGCGCACATGAGCCATGGCGACCACATGAGCCACGACCTGCCGGAGGAGCAGTTGCGGCCCCGGCTGATCGGCTCGGCGGTGCTGGCTGTCCCGGTGGTGGCGCTGTCGATGGTGATGGCCTGGCAGTTCCCCGGCTGGCAACCGCTGGTGCTCGCACTGGCCACGCCGATCGTATTCTGGGGCGGATACCCGTTCCATAAGGCAGCGTTGAACAGTGCCCGTCACGGCACATCCACCATGGACACCCTGGTGTCGATCGGCACGCTGGCCGCCTACCTGTGGTCGGCGTTCGTCGTGATCAGCGGTGCCGCCACACGCGGGCACGGGCATGTGTACTTCGAAGTCGCTGCCGCGGTCACGGTGTTCCTGCTCGCCGGTCGTTACTCCGAGGCCAAGGCCAAGCGTTCGGCCGGTTCGGCCCTGCGCGCCCTGTTGTCGCTGGGCGCCAAGGAGGCCACTGTGGTGCGTAACGACGAGGAAGTCAGGATCGGCGCTGACGAACTCGTCGTCGGTGATGTGATCGTGGTCCGCCCCGGTGAACGGGTCGCTACCGACGGTGTGGTCATCGACGGTGCATCGGCGTTGGACACCTCGGCCATGACCGGTGAATCGGTGCCCGCCGATGTTTCTGCGGGGGATGCGGTGCTCGGCGGCGCGGTCAATACCTACGGTCGGATTCTCCTGCGCGCCAGCCGGGTTGGTGCCGATACCCAACTTGCCCGGATGGCCAGGATGGTCTCCGATGCGCAGAGCGGTAAGGCATCCATTCAGCGGCTCGCTGATCGCGTGTCGGCGGTGTTCGTTCCCGTGGTTTTGGCCATCGCGGCGGTGACGCTGGCCGGCTGGTTGTTGACCGGACATTCGGCAAACGCCGCGTTCACCGCCGCGGTTGCGGTGCTGATCATCGCCTGCCCGTGCGCGCTCGGTCTGGCCACACCGACGGCGATTCTGGTCGGCACCGGCCGTGGCGCTCAGTTAGGTGTGTTGATCAAGAAGCCGCAGGTGCTGGAGACTGTCCGCGGTATTGACACTGTGGTGCTCGACAAGACCGGCACGGTGACCACCGGGCAGATGACCGTCGGAGCCGTCGAGGCCCAGTCCGGCGAGGACTCGGCTGTGGTCCTGGCGCGTGCGGCAGCGGTGGAGGCCGCCTCCGAGCACCCGGTTGCGGCCGCGATCGTCACCGCGGCCCGCGAGCAGGGTCTGACGATCGTTCCCGTCACCGACTTCGCCAACGATCCGGGAACCGGAGTCAGCGGTGTGGTGGACGGCATCGCGGTCCGGGTGACGCGATCGCCCGAACGGGCTGCCGACTCGGACGGGCGCACCAGTGTGGAGGTGAGCTGGGACGGCATCGGTCGCGGGGTGATCCGCCTCGCCGACACGGTCAAGCCGACCAGCGCCGAAGCGATCGCCGAACTCAAGAAGCTCGGTATCACTCCGATGCTGCTGACCGGAGATAACCACGCGGTGGCCGCGCGGGTGGCGGCCGAGGTCGGCATCGCCGCCGCCGATGTCATCGCCGGAGTGTTGCCGTCGCAGAAGGCTGATGCCATCAGCGCACTGCAGGCCCGCGGTCGCCGAGTCGCCATGGTCGGCGACGGCGTCAACGACTCGGTCGCGTTGGCGACCGCCGATATCGGAATGGCGATGGGAACCGGGACCGACGCAGCGATCGAGGCCGGCGACATCACACTGGTGCGCGGCGATCTGCGGACGGTCCCGACCGCGTTACGGCTGTCGGCGCGCACGTTGCGGATCATCAAGCAGAACCTGTTCTGGGCGTTCGGCTACAACGCCGCGGCGATTCCGCTGGCCGCACTGGGACTGCTGAACCCGATGATCGCCGGCGCAGCGATGGCGGTTTCCTCGGTTCTTGTGGTGGGTAACAGCTTGCGGCTCAAGCGGTTTCACTGAATCCGCTATGGAACGGTGATGATAGCCGGGGACTAGGTGCGAACCAGGCCCAGCGACAGGGTCAGCTGTGTGCCGTCCCGGTCCACCTCGGTCAGATCCGGGCAGCGCCGGCGCAGTTCACCCATGAGCTTCAGTTGTAGGGTGTGTCCCGCCGCGGGGCAGTGCTCACACGCCCCGCCGAGGTCAACGGCCACCGCGTCGAGGCCCACCTGCCGCACCGACACCGTGCCACCGTGCGAACGGATGAAGTCCCCGACCGAACCATCCAGCAGGTCTGTGGTGACCCGGGCCAATACCGCACCGGGGGCGGGGTCGATGATCCAGTCATCCGGTTCGACCAGTGCGTCACGCAGTGCTGATTGCACCGTGGCGCCGCGTGTCGTCCACGAGTCCCCGGCGCGCAGCCACATCCATACCGCGGTGTGCTCGACCATCGCCTCGCTGAGGGTTCCGTCGGACAGCAGTTCCCCGAGTCGTCCCGGCGCATGGCGCACCCGGCCGACGGCAAGCGAACCCGCCGGTACGACCCAGCGCACCGCGCGATCATCATTGGTCACCCGTTCGGCGTGGATGGCGATCACCAGACGGCAGCCACGATCGTTCGCGCCGCGAAGGCCAGCACCCATGCCAGGACGAACATGTAACTGAAGGCGATCAGCGGCCACTTCCACGAGCCGCTCTCGCGGCGCATCACACCGACCGTCGACATGCATTGCAGTGCATACATGAAGAACACCAGCAGCGCAGCGATGGTCGGCGCATCGAACAGCCGCCGACCAGCGTCGGGCCCGTCCTGCACCCGCATCGTTGTCAGGGCCGCGGCCGGCTCCTCCGGATTCTCCGCAGCCGCCACCTGGCCGAGGGTGGCAACGAATACCTCCCGTGCGGCAAGCGAGGACAGAATGCCGATATTGATCCGCCAATCGAAGCCCAGTGGGTCGAATATCGGCTCCACCGCGCGGCCAACGGACGCGGCGTAGGAGTGATCGAGCACGTAGGAGGCGACGGCGGGTTCATTGGTGGTGTCGATACCGGCAGCGGTCATCTCGGTAGCACTGCGCAGCGGCAGGTTGAGCAGCACCCACAGCACCACCGTGGCGGCCAAGATGATCGAAGTGACCTTGCGCAGGAACGCCGATACGGCAGTCCACACTTCAGCGACCACGGTCCGCAGCCGAGGTAGCTGGTAGGGCGGCATCTCCATATAGAACGGCAGCATCGGTCCGCCGCGTGAGGTCATCTTCTTAAACACCGCGGCTACCGACATTGCCGACACCGCTCCGGCGATGTACAGCGCGAACATCACCACGGCGCGTGCGCTGAACGGTCCGACTCTCGCGTCGGCCGGCAGCAGGATGCTGACCAACAGGATGTAGACCGGCAGTCGCGCCGAGCACGTCATCAGCGGTGCGCCCATCATGGTGGCGAGCCGGTCCCTGGCCGACGGCAGTGACCGGGTTGCCATGATTCCGGGGATCGCGCACGCCAGCGAGGACAGCAGCGCCACGAACGCGCGACCCTCCAGTCCGGCTCTTGCCATCACCCGGTCCATCAGGAAGGCCGCCCGGGCCAGATATCCCGTTCCCTCGAGTACGGCAATCAGAATGAACAACAGGGCGATCTGCGGTAGGAATGTCAGCACGCTGCCGATACCGCCGACGATGGCCTGGGACAGAAACGCCGACAGCAACGGGACGTGGACGTGTGTTGCCACGAGGTCGCCCAGCCAACCGAAGAACATCGCCACATAGTCCTGTAGCGGTGCGGCCACAGTGAAGATCGTCTCGAAGAACACGAACATCGTCAGCAGAAAAATAGCCGTGCCGATCACCGGGTGCAGGATCACCGAATCAATGCGGCTGGTGCGCTGATCGATCTCGGGTAGCCGGTATCTCGAGGACTCCAAAACCGAATCGGCCCAACCGGTTACCTCCATGGGATCGGTCGGCGGCGGGACTATGGGGGTGGTCCAGGAATCGGCTCTGGCCATGACGTGACGCAGATCGGCCAAACCGTCGCGATGTCCGGCGACCACGGTGACCACCGGCACGCCCAGCGCACGGGCGAATGCCGCGACATCAAGCCAGCCGTTGCGACGGGCCAGATCATCGGTGAAGGTCAGCACCACGCATATCGGCAGACCCGTCTGTTGTAACTGGGCGAGTAGGCCGAGTGAACGGCGCAGCGTCGTCGCGTTGAGCAACACCAGAAGTGCGTCCGGCACATCGACGGAGGCGTTGTGGTGTCCGGTATCGAGAACGTCAACGACGATCTGTTCGTCGAGGCTGATCGGATCCAGGCTGTAGGTGCCGGGTAGGTCCTCGATCACGACGGTTTCGTCATCGCTGAGGCGCATCCGGCCTTCGAATCGGGCGACGGTGACACCGGGGTAGTTGCCGGTCTTGGCGTGCAATCCGGTCAGCGCATTGAACAGTGTGGTCTTGCCGGAGTTGGGGCTGCCGACGACGGCGAACCGCGTCAACCCGGGGTTCGCGATGGTGGATCCGCCGTGGTGGTGGCCGCTCATCTGATCGGCTCCACCTGGATGGATCGGGACTGGCCGTCGCGCAGTGCGATCTCGTAGTCGCCGACCCGGAAGATCACCGGGTCCCGCAACGGGGCACGACGCACCATCGTCACCTCGACACCCGGCACCAGGCCCAGATCGAAGAGTCGACGGGCCGTGGTCGCCTCAACCTGATCGGCGTAACCGATCACCGTTGCCCGCTGGCCCCGGTCGAGATCGGCCAGCGTCACACCGGATGCTCCGGTATGCCCGGACGACAGTCGGCGCTGCCGCATGCGGTCGGAGACGCTCGACATGAAAGATAGGCTAGCCTAACCGACTATTCGCTGTCATTCGGGGGCAGATCCGTGACTGCGGCATGCGGACTGGAACACTGGTGCCCATGACCGGGCAGGCGGCACCCACGACGGCCTCGGCGAAACTGTTCGCCGAGGCCTGCGGGGTGATCCCGGGCGGAGTCAACTCCCCGGTGCGGGCGTTCAACTCCGTCGGCGGCACCCCCCGCTACATCACCTCGGCGAAAGGCTGCTGGCTCACCGACGCCGACGGCAACCGCTACGTCGACCTGATCTGCTCCTGGGGCCCGATGATTCTCGGCCACGCCCACCCGGCGGTGGTGGATGCCGTGCAGCGGACGGCAGCTGACGGGTTGTCATTCGGCGCCCCGACAGCCGGGGAAACCGAACTGGCCGCCGAGATTATCGCCCGGGTCACCCCGGTGAAGCGGGTCCGACTGGTGAACTCCGGTACCGAGGCCACCATGAGCGCGGTGCGCTTGGCTCGCGGTTTCACCGGACGGGCCAAGATTGTCAAGTTCTCCGGCTGCTACCACGGCCACGTCGATGCGCTGCTGGCCGACGCCGGCTCAGGGGTGGCCACCCTCGGGCTGCCCTCATCGCCGGGCGTCACCGGTGCCAGCGCTGCCGACACCATCGTCTTGCCCTACAACGACGTCGCCGCCGTGGAGGAGGCTTTCGCCGCCTGCGGCGACACCATCGCCGCGGTCATCACCGAGGCCTGCCCGGGAAATATGGGTGCCGTCGCGCCCCTGCCCGGCTATAACGCCGCGCTGCGCCGGATCACCGCGCAGTACGGCGCGTTGCTGATCGTCGACGAGGTGATGACCGGATTCCGGATGAGCCGGTCCGGTTGGTACGGACTTGATCCGGTCGATGCCGACCTGTTTACCTTCGGCAAGGTGATGAGCGGGGGACTGCCGGCAGCGGCATTCGGCGGGCGCACCGATGTGATGGAACGTCTGGCTCCACTCGGACCGGTGTACCAGGCGGGCACGCTCTCGGGAAACCCGGTCGCGGTGGCCGCCGGCCTGGCCACTCTTCGCAACGCGGACGATGCGGTGTACGCCGCACTGGATACAGCAGCGGATCGATTGGCCGCCCTACTATCCGATGCGCTGACCAAAGCCAGTGTGGCGCATCAGGTTGCGCGGGCCGGAAACTTCTTGTCAGTGTTCTTCGCCGAGGACCCGGTCACCAACTTCGCCGCCGCCCGGGCCAGTGACACCTGGCGGTTCCCGGCGTTCTTCCACTCACTCCTGGATGCCGGCGTCTACGCCCCGCCAAGTGCTTTCGAAACCTGGTTCGTCTCTGCCGCTCTCGACGATGATGCCTTCGAGCGCATCGCGGATGCATTACCGGCGGCAGCGCGCGCTGCAGCGGAAGCCAGACGACCATGAGCGACCGAACCACGGTGCATGTCATGCGCCACGGCGAAGTGCACAACCCAGACAAGATCCTTTACGGGCGCAAGCCGGGCTTCTCTCTGTCCGAGCGTGGCAAGGCGCAGGCTCAGGCGGTCGGCGACGCTCTGGCCGGCCGCGACATTGTCGCGGTCGTCGCCTCGCCACTGGAGCGCGCCCAGCAGACCGCGGCGCCGATCGCCGGACACCACGGACTGACGATCGGAACCGATGGTGACCTGATCGAGTCCGAGAATGTGTTCGAAGGACAGCGTGTCTCACCCGGCGACGGCGCACTGCGTGACCCGCGCAACTGGAAATACCTGGCCAACCCGCTGCGGCCGTCCTGGGGTGAGCCCTACAAGCAGGTTGCCGCGCGGATGCGCCGAGCAGTTGCCGAGGCCCGGATGTTGGGCATCGGACACGAGGTGGTCTGCGTGAGTCACCAACTGCCGGTGGAGATTCTGCGTCGCTCAATGCTCGGCCACCGGTTGCCGCACGACCCGCGCAAACGGATGTGCGACCTCGCCTCACTCAATACCTTCGTCTTCGATGGCGACGAACTCGTGGACTGGAAGTACTGGGAGCCGGCGGGAGAGTGAAGCGGCTCTTCGCGAACGCGCTCGTCGCGGCGGCTGCGATGACATTGGTGGCCGGCTGCTCCACTGGCGATGACGCCGTCGCCCAGGGCGGAACCTTCGAGTTCGTCGCACCGGGCGGCAAGACCGACATCACCTACGACCCGCCGCAGAGCCGCGGCGAACCGGGAATCGTGTCGGGGCCCGATCTGATGGACACCGCACGCACCATCTCGCTGAATGATTTCACCGGCAAGGTGGTGGTGATCAATATCTGGGGGCAGTGGTGCGGGCCGTGCCGCTCCGAGATCACCCAGTTGCAGAAGGTCTACGACGCCACCCGCGATCAGGGTGTGGCGTTCCTGGGAATAGATGTCCGCGATAACGATATCGACGCGCCCCGGGATTTCATCACCGACCGCAAGATCACCTTCCCTTCGATCTATGACCCGGCCATGCGCACCATGATCGCCTTCGGCGGGAAGTACCCCACCACCGTGATTCCCTCGACGGTGGTGCTGGACCGCGCTCACCGGGTCGCCGCGGTGTTTCTCCGTGAACTGCTCGCCGAGGATCTGCTGCCGGTGATTCAGCGACTGGCAGCCGAGCGGTGACCGGTCTCGCCGAGACAGCCGCTGCCGGCCCACTGCTGGTGGCGCTGGGACTCTGCGTGCTGGCCGGCCTGGTGTCATTCGCCTCGCCGTGCGTGGTGCCACTGGTGCCCGGTTATCTGTCCTACCTGGCGGCCGTGGTTGGCGTCGATGACACCGACGCGTCGCGGCGCTGGCGGGTCGTCGGATCCGCAGCGCTGTTCGTCGCCGGATTCACCGCGGTATTCGCGCTGGGCACCGTCGCCGTACTGGGTATGACGACCACGCTGATCACCAATCAGCTTGTGCTGCAACGTATCGGCGGTATCGTGACCATTATCATGGGCCTGGTCTTCATCGGGTTCATCCCGGCACTGCAGCGACCGGCCCGGTTCACCCCGCGCCGGCTGGCCGGTATTGCCGGCGCACCCCTGCTCGGTGCGGTGTTCGCGCTCGGCTGGACGCCGTGCCTGGGGCCGACACTGACCGGTGTCATCGCGGTTGCTTCGGCCACCGATGGCGCCAGCGTCGCACGCGGTGTGGCCCTGGTGATTGCCTACTGCCTGGGTCTGGGCATCCCATTCATCGCGCTCGCGGTGGGTTCCGGCTGGGCGGTCGGGGCATTCGGTTGGCTGCGCAGCCATACCCGCGCGATTCAGATTTTCGGTGGCATCATGCTCGTTGCCGTCGGACTGGCCCTGGTGACCGGGGCGTGGAATGACTTCATCTCGTGGATCCGCGACGCGTTCGTCAGCGACGTGAGGCTGCCGATTTGAACACCGCCGTTGTGAAAACCCCGCTCGCCTATGCGCGCAACACCTGGCGCGCGCTGACCTCGATGGGCACCGCGCTGGCGCTGCTCTTCCTGCTCGCCCTGGGCGCGGTACCCGGCGCGCTGCTACCGCAACGCAGCCTCAATGAATCGAAGGTGCAGCAGTACATCGCCGAGCACCCCACCATCGGGCCGTGGCTGGATCGTCTCCAGTTGTTCGACGTGTTCTCCAGTTTCTGGTTCACCGCGATCTACGTGCTGTTGTTCATCTCGCTGGTGGGGTGTTTGACGCCGCGGACCATCGAGCACATGCGCAGCCTGCGCGCCGTGCCGGTGGCGGCCCCGCGCAACCTGAGTCGACTGCCCAAGCACGCCGATGTGAGCGTCGCCGGCACACCCGAATCCGTCGCCGCGCACATCAACTCCGGTTTGCGTGGCTGGCGGCGGATCACCCGCCAGGTTGACGGCGTTACCGAGATCTCAGCCGAGAAGGGCTATCTGCGCGAGTTCGGCAATATCGTCTTCCACTTCTCGCTGCTGGGACTGCTGGTCGCGGTCGCACTCGGCAAGCTGTTCGGCTATGAGGGCAACGTCATCGTCATCGCCAACGGCGGCCCCGGCTTCTGTTCGGCATCGCCGGCGGCGTTCGATTCGTTCCGTGCCGGTAACAGTGTCGACGGCACTTCGCTCTACCCGATGTGTGTACGGGTCAACGACTTCCAGGCTCGCTATCTGCCGAACGGCCAGGCCACCGCATTCGCCTCGAATATCGACTACCAGGCCGGACCTGATCTCATCTCGAACACCTGGCGGCCCTACCGGCTGGAGGTCAATCACCCGCTGCGAATCGGCGGCGATCGGATCTACCTGCAGGGCCACGGTTACGCGCCGACGTTCACCGTCACATTTCCCGACGGGCAGAAGCGAACCCAGACCATCCAGTGGCGCCCGGATGATCCGCTTACCCTGTTGTCGTCGGGCGTGATGCGCATCGACCCGCCGGCCGGGCTGTACCCACCGGATCAACGGCGTAAGCAACAGCTCGCCATCATGGGGCTGTTCGCGCCGACTCAGCAGATGGACGGCACATTGCTGTCGTCGAGCTTCCCGACGCTCAAAGACCCCGCGGTCGCGATCGACATCTACCGCGGCGACGCCGGGCTGGACAGCGGGCGGCCGCAGTCGCTGTTCACCCTGGATCACCGACTCCTCGAGCAGAAGCGCTTGACCAAGGTCAAGCGCACCAATCTCACCCTCGGCCAACAGGTGCGTCTGGACGACGGCACCATAGTGCGTTTCGACGGGGCGACCCCGTTCGTCAATCTTCAGGTCTCGCACGACCCCGGCCAGGCATGGGTCCTGGTGTCGGCGATGGCGATGATGGCGGGCCTGCTGGTCTCCCTGATCGTGCGCCGCCGCCGGGTGTGGGCTCGGATCATCCCCGACGGCCCAGGTACGGTGAAGGTCGAGTTGGGCGGACTGGCCCGCACCGATAATTCCGGGTGGGGCGGCGAGTTCGACAAGCTTGCCCATCGAGTTGCGGAGGGTTCGTGAACACCGAGCACATCGACATCGGCCTGGCCCGATACTCGGACTGGGCGTTCACCGCCTCAGTCGTCGTGCTTGTCATGGCGCTGATGCTGCTGGCTGTTGAGCTCGCGTCCAGTCGCGGGCGTCGGGTCGAACAGCGCGAACTTGTGACCGTCGGGGGAGTAGCCGGGGGAGTAGGCGCCAATGCCGATCGGCCCGGTGTCGTGGTCGAGACGCCGGCACCCGCGCTCGCGGACCGCTTCGGCAAGGCGGGTCTGGCACTGGTCTACCTCGGCATTGCGCTGTTATTCGGTTGCATCGTGCTGCGCGGCCTGGCCACCACCCGGGCGCCCTGGGGCAACATGTACGAGTTCATCAACCTGACCAGCTTCTGCGGTCTGGTAGCGGCCGCGGTGGTGCTGCGCAGGCCGCAGTTCCGCGCGCTGTGGGTGTTCGTTCTGGTGCCGGTGCTGATCCTGCTCACGGTGTCAGGTAAGTGGCTTTACACCAATGCGGCGCCGGTGATGCCCGCACTGCAGTCCTATTGGCTGCCGATCCACGTCTCGGTGGTCAGCCTTGGCTCCGGAGTCTTCCTGGTGGCCGGCGTGGCCAGCATTCTGTTCCTGTTGAAGATGTCGCGGTTCGGGGATGCCGGCGATCGGTCTGATATCGCCGGTCCGACGGCTCCGGAAGGGGCGCTGGCACGCATCGTCTCGCGCCTGCCCGACGCCCAGTCGCTGGACCGGATCGCCTACCGCACAACCATCTTTGCGTTCCCGGTGTTCGGTTTCGGGGTCATCTTCGGCGCCATCTGGGCTGAGGAGGCATGGGGACGCTACTGGGGCTGGGATCCCAAGGAAACGCTGTCGTTCATCGCGTGGGTGATCTACGCGGCCTATCTGCACGCGCGGTCGACGGCGGGCTGGCGGGACAGAAGGGCGGCGTGGATCAACGTGGCCGGTTTCGTGGCGATGGTGTTCAACCTGTTCTTCATCAACCTGGTAACCGTGGGCCTGCACTCCTACGCCGGAGTGACCTAGCGCTTGTCGCCTCCGTCGAGCTTCCACAGGAATTCCGGGTCGTCATCGGGGCCGATCACGCGCGGCGTCGACCGGTGAGCGTGCGCGCGGGCCGACCGCAGCCCGACGTAGACCAGCGTCGCAATGGCAAGGATGAGCAGCAGATAGAGCACAAAAACCTCCTTGGTCCGAATATACGCGCGTCGGTAGGCTCGGCGTCGTGACGGATGACGAGACAGTCGGCAGCGCCGGCCGCATGGTCGGTGACGTGGTCATCTACACGCTGGCCCGACTTGGATTGGTGGCGGCGCTCACGGCGGCCATCTTCTTCGCGGCGCGACTGATCGGCATCCAGGAGTTCCCACTTGTCATCGCCATGCTGTTCGCGATCGTGATCTCGCTGCCGCTGGGTATCTGGCTGCTGGCCCCGCTGCGCCGACGCGCCACCGCGGGTATCGCCGAAGTCGATGAGCGCCGCCGCCGTGACCGCGAGCACTTGCAGGCCAGGTTGCGCGGGGATGATCCACCGCAGTAGGTCAGCCCCGGGCCGCGAACGCCAATGCGGCCGCCACCGCGACCGACCACACCAACATCGTCAGTCCGGTGTCGCGCAACACCGGGATGAGTTCACGTCCGTCCCGCCCCCCCCGCACCGGTCCGGCCGCCCGCAGCGCCAGTGGCGCGGCGAGCAGACCGAGCGCGCACCAGGGCGTGGCCCGCATCAGAACTAACGTGAGAATTCCTGCCAGCGCTACCAGTGACTGATACAGCACCCGGGTTCGGCCATCACCCAGCCGCACCGCGAGTGTCATCTTGCCGGCCACCGCATCGGTCGGGATATCGCGGAGGTTGTTGGCCACCAATACCGCCGACGACAGTGCGCCGGTCGCCACCGCCAGCGTCACGCCGACGAGGTCGATCCGGTGTGCCTGGGTGTACTGCGTGCCCAACACCGCGACCAACCCGAAGAAGATGAACACCGCAACCTCGCCTAATCCGGCGTAGCCGTACGGTCGCGAGCCTCCGGTGTACAGCCAGGCGCCCGCGATACACGCCGCACCGACTGCGATCAGCCAGGGTGCGGTCAGGATCGCCAGGGTCACGCCGGCGACGGCGGCCATCGCGAGGCTGATGATCGCTGCACCCAGCACGGCACGCGGGGCGGCGACCTTCGATCCGACCAGCCGAAGCGGCCCGGCCCGCTCATCGTCGGTGCCGCGGATCCCGTCGGAGTAATCGTTGGCGTAGTTCACCCCGACGATCAGTGCCACCGAAACTGCCAGTGCCAACAGTGCCTTCCACCAGACGGCGCTGTGCAGCCAGGCTGCCGCACCGGTACCGGCGATCACCGGTGCGATCGCGTTGGGCAGGGTGCGCGGGCGCGCGCCCTCGATCCATTGCGCGACGCTGGCCATCAGTGGCCGGCCAACTGCAGGACGAGATTGATGGTGCTCGCGAGCACGATCGCGCCCAGCATGAACGACACCAGTGCCTGTGCCAGAACCGAGCCGCGCATGGACCGGCTTGCCAGATCGGTGTCCGACACCTGGTAGGTCATGCCCACGGTGAATGCCAGATAGGCGAAATCGAGAAAGCGCGGCCGGTAGTCCGTTTGATGGAAGCTGACGACGTCCGGCTCGCCACCCAGGTAGTACAGCTGGGCGTAGCGCAGCATGAAGGTGGTGTGGATGGCGAACCAGGCTGCAACGACACTCAGGATGCCGACGGCCGCCTCGCCCAGATGACGTTCCGGGCCGGCACCGGCCAGTAGATAGCCCACCCCGGCCAGGCTGGCGACGCTGGAAATCAGCACGATAATGTGCGACACCGTCGCGGTGCCGTCTTCGTGGCGCTGCCTGACGTGCTCCTCGGTCTCGACACCGTTGAGCGGTGCCACGACGAACCATGTCGCGGCCAGGTAGACGGTTGCCGCGATGATCCAGCCGACCGCCGGCGAATAGTGCCACTCATTCCGGATGGTGCCGGTCAATATGGCGCCCAGCATCCCCAATGCCAGCGCGATACTCACCCGGACCATGCCAGCGAGCCTAATGGCCCACAATGGTCTGCGTGATCGGCGTCATCGGTGGCAGCGGCTTTTACACCTTCTTTGGCGATGACGCGCGCAGCGTCAACGTCGACACGCCCTACGGCGAACCGAGTGCGCCCATCACCGTCGGCCAGGTCGGTTCGCATCAGGTGGCCTTCCTGCCGCGCCACGGTTGCAGCCACGAGTACTCGCCGCACACCGTGCCGTACCGGGCCAATATGTGGGCATTGCGGGCCCTGGGCGTGCGCCGGGTGTTCGGGCCCTGCGCGGTGGGAAGCCTCACCGCTGAACTCGGTCCGGGAGCGGTGGTGGTTCCCGATCAACTCGTCGACCGCACCCGCGGCCGCGCGGACACCTACTTCGACGCCGGCGGGATTCACGTCGGATTCGCCGATCCGTACTGTCCGACACTGCGGGCCGCCGTCACTGATCTGCCCGGGGTGATCGACGGTGGAACGGTGGTCGTGATTCAGGGCCCCCGCTTCTCTACCCGAGCCGAAAGCGAATGGTTCGCCCGCCAGGGCTTCACCCTGGTGAACATGACCGGCTACCCCGAAGCCGTGCTGGCCCGCGAACTCGAGATGTGTTATGCCGCAATTGCACTCGTTACCGATGTCGATGCCGGCGTTCATGTCGGTGCCGGGGTTCGGGCAGTGGATGTGTTCGCCGAATTCGAGCGCAATATCGGCCCATTCAAGGCGCTGATCCACGATGCTATCGACCGGGTCGCCTCAGATCGGGTGTGCACGCACTGTCTGGCCCACGAGGGCGTCGAGCTTCCCTTCGATCTGCCATGAGAGTGCTACTCACCGGTGCGGCCGGTTTCATCGGTGGCCGGGTGCACACCGCGCTACTCGCCGACGGACATGATGTCGTCGCGGTGGACATTCTGCTCGATGCTGCCCACGGATCCGGGGCGGTCATGCCCCAGGACTGCCGTCGCCTCGACATCCGTGATGCCGACGCTGTCGCGCAAGCGCTCGGGGGCGTTGATCTTGTCTGCCATCAGGCCGCCGTGGTCGGAGCGGGCGTCAACGCCGCTGACGCACCGTCGTACGCGTCGCATAATGACTACGGCACCGCGGTCCTGCTGGCCGCGATGTTCGCGGCCGGAGTTCGCCGGCTGGTGCTGGCATCGTCGATGGTGGTCTACGGCCAGGGGCTCTACGAGTGCCCGGTGCACGGCCCGGTCGATCCGATGCCGCGGACCCCGGCCGATCTGGACGCCGGTCATTTCGAACACCGGTGCCCGGTCGGTGGTGAGGAACTCTCCTGGCGGCTGGTCGCCGAGGACGCGCCACTGCGGCCGCGCAGCCTGTATGCCGCGAGTAAGACCGCCCAGGAGAACTATGCGCTGGCGTGGGCGGAATCAGCAGGCGGCTCCGTGGTGGCGCTGCGCTACCACAACGTCTACGGACCGGGCATGCCCCGGGACACCCCGTACTCGGGAGTCGCGGCGATCTTTCGTTCATCCCTCGAAAAAGGAGATTCACCAAGGGTTTTCGAGGACGGCGGGCAGATGCGTGACTTCATCCACGTCGATGACGTCGCAGCCGCCAATGTCGCCGCCGCTCGTGTTACGAACGGCGGTTTTCTGGCCGCCAACGTGTGTTCGGGGCGGCCGGTCTCGATCATTGAGGTGGCGACGGCACTGTGCGAGGCCCGCGGCGGACCCGCTCCGGTTGTCACCGGCCAGTACCGCAGCGGCGACGTTCGCCATATCGTCGCCGATCCGGCCCAGGCCGCCGAACTGCTCGGATTCCGGGCTCAGATCCGGCCCGAACAGGGGTTGCGGGAGTTCGCGTTCGCCCCGCTGCGAGGCTGACGGCCCGCGGCGCATACTGGGCGGGTGAAATCAGAGATCTGTGACCAGTACGGCATCGACTTCCCGCTGTTCGCCTTCAGCCACTGCCGCGACGTGGTCGCCGCAGTGTCAGGCGCGGGCGGGTTCGGGGTTCTCGGTGGTGTGGCGTTCACGCCCGAGCAACTCGAGCAGGAGTTGTGCTGGATCGACGAGCACGTCAACGGCAAGCCCTACGGTGTGGACATCATCGTGCCGGCCAAGTTCGAGGGCAAGGGCGAGAACCTGTCGGCCGGCCAGCTCGCCGATCGCATACCGGAGGACTACCGGACATTCATCAGCGAACTGCTGAGCGAGCACGACATCCCGATCGAAGAGGTGCGCATCGCCTCCTCGGCGCTCTCCGGTGATACCGGTCAGAACCTGCTCGAGGTATCGCTGAATCACCCGATCAAGCTGATGGCCAATGCACTCGGCGTGCCCCCGGACTACATGATCGAAGCCGGCAAGGAACGTGGCATTCCGGTCGCCGCGCTCGTCGGGGCCAAAGAGCACGCGATCAAGCAGGTGCACGCCGGTGTCGATCTCATCGTTGCTCAGGGCACCGAGGCCGGTGGGCATTGCGGCGAGGTATCAACGCTGGTGCTCATCCCTGAGGTTCTTGAAGCCATCGCCGATATCCCCGGTGGTCGCGACATCCCGGTACTGGCGGCGGGTGGGATCGTGACCGGCCGACAGATGGCGGCCACCGTCGCCCTCGGTGCGGCCGGCGCGTGGACCGGTTCGGTGTGGTTGACCACGGAGGAGGCCGAGACCGCGCCGCACACCAAGCAGAAGATGCTGGCGGCCAGTTCGCGAGACACCATCCGCTCGGCGGGTCGCACCGGAAAGCCGTCCCGGCAGCTGGTTTCGGACTGGACCAACGCGTGGGCACCGAATAAGGGCGGCCGTGTGCCGCTGCCATTGCCGCTGCAGGCCATGATCGCCGAGCCGGCCCTGCGCCGCATCGACAAACTCGCGCAGAACGGGCATCCGGGCGCCCAGGCGCTGTCCACCTATTGGGTCGGCCAGGGTGTGGGCCTGATGAACAAGATCAAACCTGCCCGCGAGGTGGTGCTGGAGTTCATCGAGGACTATCTCAATGCTGCGGACAGGTTGGGTCGGTCGATCGAGGACTGACCGACCGGCACCTAAACCGCTAGTCGGCGGCCAATGGCAGCCGCACCTCGAACCGCGCGCCATCGGCCAGGTTGTGTGCTGACAGCGTGCCGCGATGCGCCCGCACCAGCCCGGCGGCGATCGCCAAACCAAGCCCGGATCCGCTGGGCAGTGACGAATCCGACCGCGGCACGCGGTGATTTGATCCCCGGTAGGCGACATCGAACACCCGCGGCAGATCGTCGGCGTCGATTCCGACGCCGGTGTCGTCGACCCGGGCCCAGGCTCCGTTCTCATCAGCGCCAACCGCGAGCGTCACCGAGCCCCCGGCCGGGGTGTGGGCGATCGCATTAGCCACCAGGTTGGACAGCACCCGAACCAGCGCGCGATCACTGCCGATCACCCGTACCGGTTTGGACGGTAGGTCGACCTTGAGCGCCACCCCGGACCGCTCGGCCGCGATGCGGTGGGCGGTCAACA
>JBMOKE010000115.1:0-7667 GCA_049315425.1 Mycobacterium sp.
ACGAATACGACGTGCTGCTGGTCTCCGATGAGGTGATCTGCGCGTTCGGCCGCATTGGTTCGATGTTCGCCTGCGACGACTTCGACTACATACCCGACATCATCACCTGCGCGAAGGGGATGAGCTCGGGCTACTCCCCGATCGGCGCGATGATTGCTTCCGATCGGCTCTTCGAACCGTTCAACGACGGCAAGACGACCTTCGGCCACGGCTATACCTTCGGCGGGCACCCGGTGTCGGCGGCGGTGTCGCTGGCCAACCTGGACATCTTCGAGCGCGAAGGTATCAACGACCACGTCAAGACCAATGCGCCGATCCTGCGGGCCACCCTCGAGCAACTGCTGGAGCTTCCGATTGTCGGCGACGTCCGCGGCGAGGGCTTTTTCTATGGCATCGAACTCGTCAAGGACAAAAAGACCCGGGAAACCTTTGACGACTCCGAGAGTGAGCGGCTGCTACGCGGCTTCCTATCCGCGGCGTTGTTCGAGGCCGGGCTCTACTGCCGCGCCGACGACCGAGGGGATCCGGTCGTTCAGCTGGCTCCACCGCTGATCAGCGGTCCGGCTGAGTTCGACGAGATCTACCAGATCCTGCACCGGGTGCTGGGCGAAGCCAGCCGGTTGATGTGACTTCGGCTCCTATGGACCCCAAGCCGTCCGTCGACCCGGTCCGCTGGCAGCCCCCACCTGTCGCGCCGCTGCCCGAGTTCGGGCCCGCTGAACTGACCGTCGTTCCGATGCCGGGTGACGCACCGGAAGACATCGTCGTCGACGCCGGCGGCGCCCTGTGGACCGGGCTCGTCGACGGACGCATCGTGCGGATCGGCCCGGACGGCATGGTGAGCGTGGTCGGACAGACCACCGGACGGCCGCTCGGGATGACGGTAGCCCACGACGGCCGGCTGCTGATCTGCACCAGCCCGGGCGGTCTGGTCGCGATGGACCGCGCAAGCGGGCACACCGAGGTACTGGTGGATGCGGTCGATTTTCGGCCGCTGAACTTCTGCTCCAATGTCGTCGAACTACCCGACGGCACAATCTTTTTCACCCAGTCCACCGCGAAGTTCACCTACGCCAACTTCAAGGGAGCGATCATCGAGGCGCGCGGTGACGGCGGGTTGTTCCGGCGCGATCCCGACGGCCGCGTCACCACGCTGCTCAACCATCTCTATTTCGCCAACGGTCTCACCGCAACCCTCGATGGCACGGCTCTCGTCTTCGCTGAGACTCAGGGCCGGCGATTGAGCAAGTACTGGCTGACCGGACCACAGGCCGGCACGGTGACGGTTCTGGCCGAGCACCTGCCCGCCATGCCGGACAACATCTCGACGGGATCCGACGGCCGAATCTGGGTGGCGATGGTGACCCCGCGTAATGCGGCCGCCGATGCCCTCGCGCCTCGCGCGCCGTTCCTGCGCAAACTGGTGTGGGCGCTGCCCGACCGGTTACAACCGCAGATCGTCCCGGAGGTTTATGCGGTGGCATTCGATCCCGACACCGGAGCAGCGGTTGCCGGTGTACGCATGAAGCGCCCGGATTTCGGCGTGGTGACCGGCCTGGTGGAGCACCGGGGCCGGTTGTGGATGAGCAGCATCGGCTTCCCGGCCGTCGCGCACTGCGCCGTCCCGACCTGACGGCGAGGCTCCCGGGAATCCGGGTCGAAATCGCCTACTCTGCGAAAAATGGGGACCTCTCGATTCGTTGCGCGGGCTGTTGCCCTGGCGGCGTCCCTCTTAGTGGTGGCAGGGCCGGTGGTCGCGTGGGCCGAACCGATGAACTCGACCGACCCCAACACCTGCCCGTACAAAGTCTCCACACCGCCGGCCGTCGACTCCTCCGAGGTGCCCACCGCCGGTGACCCACCCCAGCCACTGCCGGTACCGGCGTCAGCGGTCGGCGGAGACGCACTCAGTGGCTGCGGAGTGATCGTCGCCGCCGGCACGCCTGCGCTGCCGGGGGACATCTCGGCCGAGGCCTGGCTGGTGGCCGACCTCGATACCGGTGACGTCATCGCGGCCCGCGACCCGCACGGCCGGCATCGGCCCGCCAGCGTCATCAAGGTGCTGACTGCCATGCTCGCGATCAACGAACTGCCGCTGAACAGGATCATCGTTGGCACCCAGGAAGATGCCAACGCCGAGGGCACCAAAGTGGGTGTGGACGTCGGCGGCCGCTACACCGTCAACGACCTGCTGCACGGTCTGCTCATGCATTCCGGTAACGACGCCGCCCACGCCCTCGCCGTCGCGCTCGGCGGCATGGATGTCGCCCTGCAGAAAATCAATGTGCTCGCCGTAAAGCTCGGGGGCCGCGACACCCGGGTGGCCACCCCGTCCGGTCTCGACGGACCCGGGATGAGCACCTCGGCCTATGACATGGGCCTGTTCTACCGCTACGGGTTCGCCAACCCGACTTTCACCAACATCGTCGGGAGCCGCGCCTACAACTTCCCCGGCCACGGCGACGCTCCGGGCTACGAGCTGGAGAATGACAACCAGTTGCTGTTGAACTACCCGGGTGCACTGGGCGGAAAGACCGGCTTCACCGATGATGCTCAGCAGACCTTCGTCGGCGCGGCCAACCGCGACGGGCGTCGACTGGTCTCGGTGCTGCTGCGCGGCACGCGCGAGCCGATCCCGCCGTGGCAGCAGGCCGCGCATCTGCTCGACTACGGGTACGCCACCGCTCCCGGCACCAAGATCGGCACCCTGATCGAGCCCGACCCGTCGCTGATCCCGCCGAAACCGGACGCAGCGATCAGCGCGGCGCCCATGCTGAGTGCCGACGCGCTTCCGGTGCGGATCGGAGTGGCCGTGATCGGCGCACTCATCGTGTTCAGTCTGATCGGGGTTGCGCGCTCGCTGAATCAACGGGCGCAGGCGCGCTGAGGTCAGTCGCCGCCCATGCGGTGGCGAACAGCACCAACCTGGCGGTCATGTAGGCAAACACCATCAGCCCGAGCACCGGGCCGAAGACCGTGCCGGCCGGGCCGTGCAGCACCACCCGGAGGTAAATCGAAGCCACCTGCTTGAAGATTTCGAACCCGACTGCGGCCAGCAATCCAGCAGCGGCGCACCGGCGAAATGGCACGCTGTGACGGGGCAGCCGGGCGATCATTGCCGTGAACAGCAGCCAGGACACCAGTACCGAGGGGACGATTAACACCGGCTCGGCCAGCGCGGTCAGCCCGATGGTCAGCAGGATGCCCGCGAACGCAACTGCCAGGGCGCGCAGATCGGATAGCTTGGTTTTGACGAAACCTATTGTGGCACTGGGCTGCCCCCACATCTGCGTGAGTGCCTCACGAAGCCGCTGCATCCACAGCAGTCCCACATAGATCGCGGTGGCCAACCCGATGATGCCGACCGATGTCCGCGAGTCGATGGCTGAGTCGATGAGCGCTATCAGCTGAGGACCGAGATCGCCGGGCACCGCCGACTTGACTCGGGCGTCGATCTCGGCGAGCAATTGCGGGCGGCTGGTGAGCACGAAGCCGACCACCGCGAAGCCGATCATCAGCAGCGGGAACAGCGCGAAGATCGTGAAGTAGGTGATGCCGGCGGCATAGAAGTCGCCCTGGGCCCTGGTGTAGCGCTGCTGGGCGCGCAGTGCACGACGCCACACTTGTTTCAGCAGGGAAGGAACCCCAGCCGCTCGTACACCCGGCCGAGCGTCGCCGCTGACACTTCGCGGGCACGTTCGGCGCCGGCGGCCAGAACGGCCTGCAGTTCGGCCGGGTCGGCAAGCAGTTCGTCCACCCGTGCCCTGATCGGGGTGACATAGGAGATGACGGCGTCGGCGGTATCGGACTTGAGGTCTCCGTACCCGCGGCCGGCGTATCCCGCCACCAGGGTGTCGATGTCGGCGCCGGTGACCGCGGACTGAATGGAGAGCAGATTCGATACCCCGGGCTTGACCTCGGGATCGAAGCGGATCTCGCGTTCGCTGTCGGTGACCGCCGAGCGGATCTTCTTGGCCGACACCTTCGGGTCGTCGAGCAGGCTGATCAGACCTGCGTCGGTGGCAGCCGACTTGCTCATCTTGGCAGTGGGCTCGGCCAGGTCGTAGATCTTGGCGGTCTGTTTGGCGATCATCACGTCCGGCACCACCAACGTCTTCGGGAAGCGTGCATTGAATCGCTGCGCGACGTCACGGGCAAGCTCGAGGTGCTGTCGCTGATCCTCCCCGACTGGAACCAGGTTGGTGTCGTAGAGCAGGACATCGGCGGCCTGCAGCACCGGATAGGTGAACAGGCCGACCGTGGTGGAATCCGATCCCTGCTTGGCCGACTTGTCCTTGAATTGGGTCATCCGCGACGCCTGGCCGAAACCGGTGAAACATCCGAGCACCCAAGCTAATTCGGTGTGCGCGGGCACGTGGCTCTGCACAAAGATGGTTGAGCGTGCCGGGTCGATGCCCAGCGCCAGGTACTGCGCTGCAGTGACCAGCGTGCGCTTACGCAGCACCGCGGGATCCTGAGGCACGGTGATCGCGTGTAGGTCGACGATGCAGAAGAACGTATCGAAGTCGTCCTGCAGAGGCACCCATTGCTGGACCGCACCGAGAGCATTGCCGAGATGCAGCGAGTCAGCGGTGGGCTGGATGCCGGAGAAGACGACGCGGGGGCCAGGGACGCTCATGATGCGTTAATCCTGTCACGGCGGCGCTGGCTGCTAGCGTTTTGCTCATGCGGCGACCACTGTTGGGCCTGACTGCCCTGCTCGCGACGATGACATTGCTGGCCGGATGTTCCGGTGCCCCGGGCGGCGGGGAGAAGCGCCCGGCCTCGGCCGCGGTGGTGGTGGTCTCCGGCGGTGACGCCACCAGCCCGTTCACCACCCCGGACGGGGCCTGCGCCACCGGCCTGGCCGCCGGCAACACCAACACCGCGATCCGCGAGTTCCTGCTGTCGAAGAAATACACCGTCTACACCTCACCGGCCATGGCCGGTCGCGGCCAAGTCACCGACCAGACCGGCTTCGGCGCCTTCGGCGTATGCCCGGTGACCCTGCCGGAGAACATGACCGTGAACTCCACCGGCAGCATCGACACCGCCGGCGAACATCTGGCCCGGTTCATCAACTGGCTGAATACCGAAAAGGGTGTCACCGAAGTGGATTTCGTGGGCCACTCGATGGGCGGGCTGTATTCGCGCGCGGCGATCCGGGTTCTGGCCACCACCGGAAGCAAGGTCAAGGTCCGTTCCCTGACCACCATCGGCACGCCGTGGCAGGGCACCTACCTGTCCGACTACGCCAACAACCTCATACCGCTGACTGACTGCGTCGGTGACAGTTTCTGCGAGACCTCGATGAAGACCATGAAGGAAGAGGTACTGCGGACCATGGCCGGCTCGGGCCGTGAGGTCAACCAGGCCTATCTGATGGGCAAAGACGGCTGGAATCAGTTCCAGTCCGGCGTGCTGGCCAGCATTCCGGTGGTGCTCATCGCCGGAAAGAAGTTCACCATTCCCGGGCCCGGGAATCCCGCAGTGTGGCCCAACGACGGCATCGTCGCCGTGCAGAGTGCCCTGGCCAAGAACGTCACCGACCCGGTGCTACCGCACCGACGCTGCTACACCTTCGACGACACCCACTCCATCTTCGTGTCGAATGCGGCCGGCCTGGATTGGAAGACCGCGTTGACGTGGGATCCGGCGGTGCTGGAAACGGTGCACCAGGCGATCGAGGACGCGCCCCAGGCACTTAACGGCCCCGGCCGGGACGGCTGCTAATCGACCACAGGCATCAGTAGCCGCACTGCGGCGTCGACGACGAGATCGAGGTCGTCGCCCAATTCGCCGGCGGCCCATCCGCGGGTCATCCAGGTCATCGCCCCGACGTACATCACGGCCTCGACCTCGTTGGCCATGGGTTCGGGCTGCGGATCGATTCGACGGCGGTCTGTGAAGATCAGCCTGCGCAACTGATCCTTGGCCGCGATGCGGCGGCTCACGAACGCCGGATTGGCACCCACCCCGGCGAACAGGACTTTGCCCCGGCGCGGATCGGCCGAGGTGAACTCCAGAACCGCCCTGATCCCGGCCCGCAACCGGGCCCGGTCATCGTCGGGGAACTCGCGCGTCGCCGCAAACAGGATCTTCCCCAACTCGATAACGATCTCGTCGTACACCGCGCCGAACAATTCATTGGTGTCGCGGAAGCTTTCGTAAAAGTAGCGGGAGTTCAAGTCCGCGGTCCGGCACACCGAACGAACCGAGACAGCGGCTTCACCGCCCTCGCCGAACAACTCGAAACAAGCGCGGATAAGCAGCTTTCGTCGTTCGACTTGTCGGTCCTCCGGGTCCAAGCCCGCCCATCTGGATGCCCGTGGCTCTGTCAGTTTCACACTCCCCCACTCGCCGACGGTCGACCGTGTCATAAACAGTTAATGTTTCATATCTCAGCCCACACGGCGGGTTGCTCGCGGCGACTGGCCGCGTGAGTCACCACCAGAGTAGGCCGAAAAACCCTGCTGCCGACGTGCGGGTTCAGGTCGGAGTCGGCCCGCGAGGCGAGAATTCGGGCCTACGCACACATATTTGCCTGCGCTCGGCAATGTGCGCGGAGACTTCCGGATCACCCGCGCCGGGTGTTTGCATGCCGACGCGGGGTGTGATTATGTTCACTCCATCAGCGTGCTGCCAGGGTTTTATCAGCCAACTATTCGGAATTTATTACTCGGGCAGCGCCTCCGCTAACTTTGGTCACACCCGTAGCCAAAGACCGTTCGGAAAGGCTCCCCATGTTGTCCGCAGGATCATCGAAGTACATCGGTCGTGTTGGCGCTCTGGCCGTCGCCCTCGGTATCGGCGGGGCGGTCGCCATCACGCCCGGCGTGGCTTGGGCAGACGACTCTTCACCATCGGGAGCATCGGGCGCCGAATCCGCGTCGAGCACCGAATCCGCGCCGGCGCCTAAGGCCCGCGCCGAGCGCACGCATCAGCGCATCGCCACTCGCGAAGACGCCGCCCCAACCCGAACAGCAGACTCATCCACGCGAGGCCGGGGATCCGTGGATCTTGCGGCACCAGCAGCAACTGCACAGCGTGGCTCCGATCGCGGCTCACGCCAGCTGCCGACCGCGCTCGCACCTGAGGTGAGCCTGGCTCAGATCGACACCTCGTCGGATGCGCGAACGATCACGGCACCGTCGCCCGCGGCTTCCGCGGCGTCGGCTGTTGATCGCTTCATCGCTGCCGCGCCGAGGGCTGCGGCTGCTGCGGCTGCTGCGGCACAACCGGCTGCAGTGTCGGGATTCCTCTCGGCCCTCAGCACGACACTGTCCGGAAACGGCACGGGAACACCCGCCGGTCCCCTCAACTTCCTCACGGCCGCACTGTCTTTGGTCAGTCGGGAGATCAACCGGCTGACGTCCAGCTACGCACCGGTCGCGCAATCCGTTCAGACCGGTCAGCAGGTCACGGCCGCGCGCACCACAGCCAGCGCGGTGGCCGCAGCGTCTGTGTCAAGCAGTCCCTCGGCGACCTACGCCGTCAGCAGTGACTGGGGTTCGGGTTTCACCGGCAACGTGACAGTGGCGGCCGGTCCGACCGCGCTCAACGGCTGGACCGTGAGCTTCAACACCCCGGCGGAAATCACCAACCTCTGGAACGGCGTCATCTCCAGCCATGTCGGCACCGCCTACGTGGTGACCAACGCCGACTGG
>JBMOKE010000116.1:0-7634 GCA_049315425.1 Mycobacterium sp.
AAGTCAACATCGTCGAAAAAGTCATCGACAAGCCCGTCGACCGCATCGTCGAGAAGATGGTCGAGAAAGTCAACATCGTCGAAAAAGTCATCGACAAGCCCGTCGACCGCATCGTCGAGAAAGTGGTCGAACGGCCGCGGATCGTCGAAAAGGTCGTCGATCGGCCGGTGGAAAAGGTGCTGGAGAAGACCGTCACCAACCCGGTTCTGGTGGAGAAGCTCGTCGAGCGCGAAGTCGAGTACGTCAACGAGCGGATTGTCGAGCGGCCAATCGAGACCGTGGTCGAGCGGATCGTCGAGCGGCCGGTCTACAAAGAGGTCGAGCGGATCGTCGAGAAGCCGGTCGAGAAGATCGTCGAGATCGTCGTCGAGAAGCCCGTCATCGTCCACAAGTACGTCGAGAAGAGGGTGGAGCGGGTCGTCGAGCACGGCGAGGACGAGGTCACCGTCAGCCGGCGTTCACTGGGTAAGGCCACTGAGGTCGAGGCCAAGTTCGTCGATCGCGACGTGCGCCAGGTCGAGTGGGTGGAGCGCACGACTGGAGAGCATCCAGATGACGACATCGTCGGCGACAAGTCAACGGTGTTCCGGGCCCGCGAGGCGTACATCGTGGATCCGAAGTCCGATGACACCAGGCCCCGTCGTCCCTGACGCTGCCTCCAAACGGCATGACGCCGGGGCGGTAGAAACCTCCCGCCCCGGCGTCATCCCCGGTGTTTCAAGTCCGAAATCGGTTTCCTGTCAAGCCAATCCAACCAGTCAAATGAGGAGTCTGTTGTGACGCCAATCGGGCCGCTGCGAGCTTTGCTCGCCGTAGGCGGGATGTTCATCGTGGGCAGTTCTCTGCTGATGAGCGCGCCGGCCGTGACTGCCGCACCATCCAGCGATGCGGTCAGCACCATCAACGACCGCTACACCACGTTCGGCGGGGAAGGCTCCCTGCTCGGTGCGCCGATCGGCGAAGTCGTCGACGTACCGGGTGGGGCTGAACGCGAGTACGTCGGCGGCGCAATTTTCTACTCGAAGGACACCGGCGCCCATGTGATGTATGGCGCGATCCTGGATCGCTATCAGGCACTCGGCGGCCCCAGCAGTGAACTCGGATTCCCGAAGAATGACGAGAGCGACACCGGCGATGGCATCGGGCGCTTCAATGACTTCGCCTTGCCCGGCGGTGCGGCAATCTACTGGAACCCCCAGTGGGGTGCCTCGGTGATCAAGGGCCGGGTTTTGGAGGCCTGGCGCAAGTCCGGTGCGATCACCGGACCGTTCGGCTATCCCAGTGCAGACACATCAATCGTCGACGGCGTGCAGACGGGTAAGTTCGTCGGTCCGCCAGGTACCGAGATCCAGTGGTCGCAAGCAGGTGGGCTGCTCACCATCCCGGGCGCTCTGGCCACCAAGATTCCCGGGTTCGACGCCACTACGTCGACGTCAGAAGGGACCATCGCCGTGAGCACACCCGGTAAGTCCGTGTCCGCCGAACCGGCCGCTACTAAGACCAGTAGGTGGTGGTGGATTCCGGTCGGCGTGGCAGTAGCCGCCCTCATCGCCGGTCTGATGCGTCTGCTCACGCGTCGCCGCCCGGAAGATCCGGTGACGGTTGCCGCCCGGCCCGCACCGGTGGTTACGCAGACCCCGTCGCCCGACCCGGTCCGGCCCGTCCCGGTCGTCAAGGCCCCGGCGCCCAAGCCGCCGACCCCGCCTGCTCCGGCGAAGGTGGCTCCGGCTAAGGCGGCTCCGCTGGCCGCAGCGCCGCAGCCGCCGGCTCCCCGGCCATTACTGTCGGAGCCACCCAAAGCGACCGTCCGCACCGAATCGACCGACCGCGATCTCTCGACGGTGATCAAGTACGAGCAGTCGGCTACTGCAACCGAGACAACGGTTCGGGTGACCTACGAGAACAACGCCGTCGGCGACAACCAGGCCAGCGTCGCCGACAAAAGCGACTCCATCCGCGACTGACGACGACAACGCCATCCGGCACCACCTGAGAAGGGCGCCGCTGGAATGCAGCTGCCGATAGAAGTAGCTGCCGGGAAGAAGAGAGAAATCAGATGGGTAACTTGGATTGGTTGCTGGGCGTCGTCGGCGGACTGATCGGCGGCAACGCCGCCGGTGCGGCCAAAAACAGCCTCGGCACCGCAGGAAACAGTGTTGCCGGTGCCCTCGGCGGTGCACTCGGTGGAGGCCTGCTCGGTAGCGTGCTCGGCTCGTCCGGGGACATCGCCCAGATCGCCGGATCGGTCGGCGGCGGCGGCGTCGTCGGCGCCATCTTGACGGCGATCGTTGGCGCGGTCATGAAGGGCCGCAAGTAGCGGCCCGAGCACAATCTCTCAACGGCACCCGGTCACGCGCATCTAAGCGGGGCCGGGTGCTTTTCTGTCCGCGAGATAGACGTCACGGCTGCGATTCGCCTGGAAGCACAGCCCTGAAGCAGGTTTCGCTGAGGTCAGGTCCGGTGACCGCGGTCAGCGCAGCACCGCTTCGGGCGTGCCCTCCGGAGTAAGGATCGCCTCCGGTGACGGCCACGGCTGCGGGACGGGTCGCTGGCGGACGGCTGTCGGCCACCAGAACCAACGACCCATCAGCGCCGCGATGGAGGGGGTCATGAAGGATCGGATCACCAGTGTGTCGAATAACAGACCCAATCCGATCGTGGTACCGACCTGGGCGAGGATCTTCAACTCACTGAAAGCCATCGATGCCATGGTCACCGCGAAGACCAAACCGGCCGAGGTGACCACAGAGCCGCTACCGCCCATTGCCCGGATGATCCCAGTGTTGAGCCCGGCGTGGATTTCCTCCTTGAACCGGGCGACTAGCAGCAGGTTGTAGTCCGAACCCACGGCCAGCAGGATGATCACCGACATCACCAGGACCATCCAGTGCAGCGGATGTCCGAGGAGGTCCTGCCAGATGAGGACCGACAGGCCGAACGACGTACCCAGCGAGATCACCACGGTTCCCACGATCACCGCGGCAGCCACGACACTGCGGGTGATGATCAACATGATGATGAAAATCAGGCAGAGCGCCGACAGGCCGGCAATCATCAGGTCGTAGTTGGCGCTCTCCTGCATATCCTTGTACGCGGCCGCGGTGCCGGCCAGATAGATCTTCGAGCCCTCCAGTGGTGTGCCCTTGATGGCCTCGAATGCCGCATTCCTGATGGTGTCGATGTGTGTGAGGCCTTCCGGCGACATCGGATCACCCTCATGAGAAATGATGAATCGCACCGCTTTTCCGTCTGGAGACAGGAACATCTTCATCCCACGTTTGAAGTCGGGATTGTCGAAGACCTCGGGCGGTAGATAGAACGAGTCGTCGTTTCTGGCTGTATCGAAGGCCTTACCCATCGCGCCCTGATTGTCTTGCATGGCCTGGATCTGGTCGTACATTCCGGCTTGCGAGCTCTGCATGGTCAACTGCATGGTCTTCATCGACTGCATGGTGGCGATCATTGGCGGCATGAGCGTGCGCAACTGTCCAGTGAGCGCGTCAAGTTGATACAGGCTTGGCATCAGGGCCTGGATATCATCGGTCATCGCGTCAACGCCATCAATGGTGTCGAACACCGACCTTATGGACCAGCAGACTGGGATGTCGAAACAGTGCGGCTCCCAGTAGAAGTAGTTACGGACCGGTCGGAAGAAATCGTCGAAATCTGCGATGTGGTCGCGCAGGTCCTGGATGTCGTTCTGCGTCATTTGCATCTTGCCGACCATGTCGTGGGTGACGGCGTTGAGTTGGCCCATCAGCACATACATCTGCGACATGTTGTCGATGGTGGCCTGCATGTCGTCACCCTGCTTGAGCATGTCTTTCATCCGGTCCTGCATGAAAGACATATTCAAGGCCTGGGTGGTGCCCTGCATCCCGAGCATGAACGGGATCGAGCTGTGCTCCACCGGGGTACCCAACGGGCGGGTGATGGTCGTCACGCGCCCGATGCCCGGCTGGTGGAACATGGATTTGGCGACACGGTCGATCACCAGGAAGTCCGCCGAGTTGCGCATGTCGTGATCGCTCTCGATCATCAGCATCTCCGGGCTGAGCCGGGCCGATGGGAAGTGCCGTTCGGCGGCTGCGAATCCCTCGGCGGCCGGAATGTCCGAGGGCAGGTAGTGGCGGTCGTTGTAGTCGGTCCGGTAACCGGGTAGTGCCAGCAGACCAACCAGCGATAGCGCAACTGTGCCGACCAGGATGGGGCCGGGCCAGCGTACGACGGCCGCTCCGATGCGTCGCCAGAAACGTTCCCGCAGCGCGCGTTTGGGTTCCAGCCGACCGAAATGAGTTGCGACCGTGACGACGGCCGGGCCCAGCGTGACCGCCGCGGCCACCACGACCACCAGGCCGATCGCCAGCGGTACGCCCATCGACTGAAACATCGGGCTTCGGGTGAAGTACAGGCAGAACATCGCTCCGGCTATGGTCAGCCCAGACCCCAGAATGACGTGCGCGGTGCCGTGATACATCTCGTAGTAGGCGGCCTCGGAGTCCTTACCTTTACTCCTGGCTTCCTGATAGCGGCCGAACAGGAAGATCGCGTAGTCGGTACCCGCGGCGATGGCGACCATGGTCAGCAGGTTCACCGCGAAGGTCGACAACCCGATCAGGTGGAAGTGACCCAGGAATGCGACCGTGCCACGGGCAGCGGCCAATTCGAGAAAGACCATGAACAGCGCCAGCAGCACCGTGACGATGGACCGATAGACGAACAGCAGCATGAGGGTGATCACGCCGAACGTCAGCCCGGTGATCAATTTCAAGCTGCGATCACCGGCGATATGGGTGTCCGCGATCAGTGCCGACGGCCCGGTGACATAGGTTTTGACGCCCGGCGGGGTGGGCACGCTCTCAACGATCTTCTTGGCGGCTTCCACGGATTCGTTGGACAGACCTTCGCCCATGTTGCCGGCGAGATACACCTGAACGTAGGCCGCTTTGCTATCAGCGCTCTGCGATCCGGCGGCGGTGAGCGGATCACTCCAGAAGTCCTGGACGTGCTCGACATGCTTGGTGTCGGCCTCGAGTTTCTTGATGACCTGGTTGTAGTACTGGTGAGCGGGTTCGCCGAGTGGCTGATCGGATTCGAGCACGATCATCACCGAGGTGTTCGAATCGAACTCCTGGAACGTCTTGCCGATCTTGTTCATCGCGATCGTCGACGGGGCGTCGGGTGCGGCCATCGGAACCGACTGCTCCTGGCCCACCACCTCGACCTGGGGCACAGCGGTGTTGGTGATGAACGTCAGAGCCAACCAACCCAGGATGATCGGAACCGACAACCAGCGAATCCAGTGTGCGATGTGCGGCCGGGCGGGGCGCTCACCGGGTTCTTGCTGCAGCTTTCTCGACAGCGTGATCATCCGGATTTGACGATGCAAAAGGTTTGGGCGTTGACGCCGGTCGAGGTCTTCTCATCCTTGATCACGTCGTCGACGGTGATCCGGCAGCCGATGGTGTCGCTATCGCCCTGGGCAACGATATTGGCGGCTGCGGCCGGCGCGGTGGTGCTCAACTCGAGGGTCCACGGCAACGTCACGTCGCGGGCGATCTGCGGTTGGGCCTCTAGGTCGAGATAGTTGACGGTGGCCACCGTCCCCGGGGGGCCGAAGATCTCGTAGACGACGGTCTTGGGGTTGAACGGCACGGGGTCGTTGGCAAGCCCGCTACCGGGACGAGTCAGTTCAGATTTCCCGAAGATCCCGTGCAGCCGATCAACGGCGAATGCCGCCACCACCACCACGAGCAGGATGACCAGCGGCATCCACATACGGCGCAACCCCTTCACCAACCAGTAACCGGGGCTGCGACGAGGTTTTTTGGGAGCGGCGCTACGCCGACGGAATCGCTTTGACGTCGGCGTTGCGCCAGGTACCGCCGGGGCGGCGCGCTGAGCGGGGCGGTCGGTCGCGGCATCTGCCGGGCTATCCACTGCCACGCCCGGCCCCCTTCCGCGCCCCGCGGCGCACTGTGCTGAGTTCAAATTCGGCGGCGGGGAGGCCCCGAACGCCATCGCTACATAGTAGTGCTAACAGTTGTGCGATGCGAAACACGTGTGACACGCGTCATGGCATCATCACTCGACGGTGCCGGTCAGTCCGAAGTCATCGAGGGCGCCACGTGCCGTTTCGATGAGTTGGTTCACGGTGTTCGAACCCTCTGCATTGGCATAACCGAGGGTGATGAAGAGCCTGCCACCGAGTCGCCCGGAGACCACAGAAGTAACGTGGCCGTCAGTGCGGCGGAGGAAGCCTTGGGTTACACGATCAGCCCAACGCACCACGCGGACGCTAAGCCGATCCGAATCGGTGCCATCCGGACGATTCACCGCCGGGTCAACATCTCCGAGATTCGAACAGTTCACGGTATGGCTTCTCAGCACGCTCAGTTCTGCTCTGTGTGCCACGAATCTGGGAACGAACGGCGTCAGTGGAAGAGGTCCCTGAAGGTGATTTCCGGATTCATCAAGCGTTGAAAGCACGGTCTTGAGCCCATCGCGGACACCTCTAAGATCGGTGGTTACCGCTGAGGGATCGACGCTCAATGGCACGCCGGTAAGTGCATTTCCCCGAGTGTCCCCCGGTGTACGCATGTTGACCGGAATCGACATGATCGCTAGACCGTCGGATCCAACATAGCCAAGTCGGCCGCAGAGCCTGGCTGCGAAGCCAATAAAAAGCGAGTTACTTGTGCCGCCCAGGCTTTCGGCTTTTTGATTCCATTGCCGATCATCGACCAAGACCGTCACCGAGGGAATCGTCACTTTTCGCCCGAGATCAGTATGAGAGCCACGTAGAGCAAGGGAGCGACCGGCTCCGTTTCCCCGGCCCCGCCGGATTTTTCGTGGGGTACTCGATGCCCTGAGAAAGCGCCCCGCATTCTTTGCGGCTAACGGTAACTTAAGAAGCGAGCCGGCTACCATAGGCAAATCGCGCAACACCTGGTACGAATCCTGAAGCGCAGCTTCGGTTTTCGTTCGCGAGTGCGCCTCGGGATAACCAAGGTCTTTGGTTACACCCCCAACCGCATCGGCAACAGCGCTGAGCAACCCTCCACCGTCGATCACTGTGTGGGCAACCAGTAAGGTCACCGCTGCGCCGCCCTCAACCAGTGGTTGGACCGATAGTCGCCACGGCGGACCGCATTCGGGGTCGATCGGCACAGCCGCCTGCTCATCGGTCCATGCAGTGACCTCGCTCAGCGATCGGGCATCGTCGGCAACGTCGATCTCAGCCGGACCAGACCATGCAACCCATCGGTGCCTGCCAAACGGTAGCGGAGAGCGTTCGACGCGGCGTCCCAGTAGCCCCTTGCCTAGATTGCGCTGGAATCGTCGCAGCGCATCGAGATCGACTTCGGCTCGATAGATCCAAGTGAGCTGAATCAGTGGTGGGTGGCCATCGGCCCGGAAGGCGAGGAAAGAAGCTTGATCCAGGTAATCGAGCGTGTTGTCCACAGAACCAATGATAGGAGACGGCCGCCCTATTTCTCGGGCCGGTGATCCATCCCGGACTCCTTGCGCTGCTGCGCGGTGATCGGCGCGGGGGCATCGGTAAGCGGATCCACACCACCGCCGGACTTGGGGAAGGCGATCACGTCGCGGATCGAGTCCGCGCCGAACAACAA
>JBMOKE010000369.1:0-1739 GCA_049315425.1 Mycobacterium sp.
GGCTCGAGCTATTTCACCGGACAGACACTGGTGATCGACGGCGGTTACACCGTCTTCTAAAAGTGCGGGCGGAGGGATTCGAACACTCCTCGGCGACCAGCCGATCAATCTTGTCCGCCAGCAGCTGATCCATGGAACCATGGGCCGATGTTTTATCCGAAGGCCTTATTGGGCACGCTGGCTCTGCTTCTTCTCCCGACCGCCGCGTGCAGTACCCCTGACGCCGGTGCGCCCGCCGCGCAGAAAAGTCAGACCGGCGCGCCCATCGAGTGGGGCGCGTGTCATCAACCCGGGGACCTGCCGAAGGGCGCGCAGTGCGGTTCCCTCGCGGTGCCCGTCGACTACTCCAAGCCCGACGGCGCGATCGCGCAGATCGCTCTGATCCGATTCCCGGCCACCGGGCAGCGGATTGGATCGCTGGTGATGAACCCGGGCGGGCCGGGCCAGTCCGGCGTCGACGGTGCCGCCACTGCGCTGGAGTCGCTGCCTGCCGGACTGCATGAGCGGTTCGATCTCGTCGGGTTCGACCCTCGGGGAGTCGGCGCGTCAACGCCGGCCGTGCGGTGCAACACCGACGCCGAAAACGACGCCGACAGGGCCGACCCGTACGTCGATTTCAGCCCGGCCGGCATCGCCGACATCGAAGACACCGAGAAGCAGTACGTGCAACGCTGCGTCGATAAGATGGGCACTGAGTTCCTGGCCAACGTCGGCACCGTCAACGTCGCCAAGGATCTCGACCGGATCCGCGCAGCCCTCGGTGATGACAAACTGACCTATCTCGGCTACGGCTACGGGACTCTGATCGGCTCGGCCTATGCGGAGGCATTTCCGGAGAAGGTGCGGGCGATGATCCTCGACGGCGCCGTCGATCCAACCGCCGATCCGATTGAATCCGAGGTCGAACAGTCCGCGAGCTTCCAGCAGTCTTTCAATGATTATGCGGCAGACTGCGCCAAGAAGCCGGACTGCCCATTGGACACCGACCCGGCCAAGGCGGTCGACGTCTACCACAGTCTCGTCGACCCGTTGGTGGCCAAACCCGCCGACACCAAAGACCCCCGGGGCTTGAGTTATCGGGACGCTGTCACCGGAACCTTCCAGGCGCTGTACTCGCCTAGCACCTGGAAAGACCTCACCGAAGGCCTACGCGAACTGACAGGGGGCCACGGCGACTCACTGCTCGCCCTCGCTGACTCCTACAACGAACGCGACGAGAACGGGCACTACAGCAATTCCACCGACGCGTTCGTCGCGATCCACTGTGTCGACGATCCTGCGGTGACCGACCGCGCCAAGGTCGCCGAGCAGAACCGCCGCGACCGTGAGGTGGCCCCGTTCCTGAACTACGGACAATTCACCGGCGGTGCGCCGTTGTACGTATGTGCGTTCTGGCCCGTTCCACCGACCAGCACCCCGCACCGGCCATCGGTCACCGGCCTGCCGCCGGTGCTGGTGGTCTCCACCACCGGCGACCCCGCGTCGCCGTATCAAGCCGGTGTCAATCTGGCCAAGGACCTCGGCGGCAGCCTGCTCACCTTCGACGGCACTCAGCACACCGTGGTGTTCCAGGGCAACGCCTGCGTCGACGGTTATGCGGAGAAGTACCTCATCGACCTCACGCTGCCCCCACCGGATGCCAGGTGCTAGACCTCTAGCTGGGCCTACGCAGATCGAACCAATTGTGCGGGCGGAGGGACTCGAACCCTCACGCTCTTCCGAGCAATGGCACCTAAAGC
>JBMOKE010000370.1:0-1737 GCA_049315425.1 Mycobacterium sp.
CGTTCAGACCGGGGGCGACGACGACCTGGCCGAGATCGCGCGGCTGTCCGGTGTGTGTGAATTGGTCTCGGTGGCGCGGTATCCCGATGCGCTGGCACCGGTTGCCGCCGCCGCAGCGGCCGGGCGGTCGTTACCGTCGGCGCAGCAGATCATCGACGCGGTGCGCTCCGTCGACCGGCCCGGCCGGCTCACCCTGGTGGAAGGCGCCGGGGGACTACTGGTCGAACTCGCCGCCGGTGGCATCACCCTGCGAGATCTCGCCGTCGAACTCGCGGCGCCGGCTCTGGTGGTCTGCGAAGCCGGCCTCGGCACCCTCAACCACACCGCCCTGACCCTGGAAGCCCTTCAGAATAAAGGCGTTTCGTGTGCCGGACTGGTAATTGGTTCCTGGCCGACGGCACCGGGCGCGGCCGAGGAGTTCAACCGCGGCGCACTAGAAGACCTCGCACCAGTGCGCGCCGTGCTGCCGGCCGGCGCGGCCGCGCTGGCTCCGTCCGACTTCGCCGTGATGGCCGGGAACGCCTTCGACCCCGATTGGGTTGCCGGACTCCTCTGATATGGCGCACTCCATCGAGCTACTTCTCGACTCGTACAGTGACGCCGCGATCCGCGCGGCGTGGCAGGCGCTCGCCGATGCCGGACTACCCAGCCAGGTCAACGTCACGTCGTCGACCAACCGACCGCACATCACCCTGCTGGCCGCCGAGCGGATCAGTCCGGACGTCGACGAGGTGCTGCGAGGGTTGGCGTCCCAGCTACCGATGGAATGTGTGGTGGGTGCGCACGTGGTTTTCGGCGGCCCAGTGTTCGGTGGCCCGCGTCTGACGTTGGCGCGTGTGATCGTGCCGTCGGCGGAGTTGCTCGCACTGCACGCGGAGATTTACCGGCTGGCGTTGCCGTTTCTGAGTGGGCAGCCTTATCCGCACTGCCGACCGGGGCATTGGACGGCGCACGCCACCCTTGGCCGGCGGTTCACCGCGGCCCAGGTCGGCGCCGCGCTGGCATTGGCCGGGGAGGTGGCCGCCGAGGTGGCCCCGGATCTGATGGCTCAAGCGGTCGCTCTGCGTCGCTGGGATAGCGATGCGCGCACCGACCACCTGCTGATCGACTGAGCCGTCGGGGGCCGAATCCTGGGGTGCACTAATCTGACCTGCGTGACACAGGCAGCCCTCGATATCCTGACCCAGGCCCGCGAACAGGTGCTCGAGCGCGGCGAAGGACTGTCCCGCGATCAGGTGCTCGCCATTCTGCAGCTCCCCGACGACCAGCTTGAGGACCTGCTCGGGTTGGCCCACGAGGTGCGGATGCGCTGGTGCGGCCCGGACGTCGAGGTCGAGGGCATCATCAGCCTCAAGACCGGCGGTTGCCCGGAGGACTGCCACTTCTGCGCACAGTCCGGACTGTTCGCGTCCCCGGTGCGCAGTGCGTGGCTGGACATCCCCAGCCTGGTCGAGGCGGCCAAGCAGACCGCCAAATCCGGTGCCACCGAGTTCTGCATCGTCGCCGCGGTCCGCGGACCCGATGAACGCCTGCTGGCTCAGGTCGCCGCGGGCATCGAGGCCATCCGCAATGAGGTCGAGATCCACATCGCCTGCTCGCTGGGCATGCTGACCCAGGAGCAGGTGGATCGTCTCGCCGAGATGGGCGTGCACCGCTACAATCACAACCTCGAGACGGCTCGGTCCTTCTTCACCAATGTCGTCACCACCCATACCTGGGAAGAACGCCGGGACACTC
>JBMOKE010000371.1:0-1734 GCA_049315425.1 Mycobacterium sp.
CCGGCACCGCGCCGGTGAGGCTGACGTTCTGGACGCTCGGACCGGCCGCGACGATGGTGGTGTCCTGCATGATCGGTAACACTGTCGCCATGGCCCACAATCGCGGCTCGACGGCGGCGATGACCCCATTGATATCTCGCGAACCATCGAGGGCGCCGTCGATGAGCGGTTGGATGCTGCGGTCGCAGATGCCGGTGAGGTTGGATGGGGCGCGCACCAGCGGGGTGGGCTCGGACGGTCGAGCGGCACCCGTCTGAGGGGCATTAGCCGCTTGAGACGATGACGACGGCGCCGTCGTCGGAGGGGTCTCAACCAGAGGAGCCTCCAGCGGCGGTGTCTCCAATGCCGGACAGCCGTACCGGGAGGCCAGCAGAGTCGCGAGATCGCCGCCGGCGCCGTACCAGCCGACGATGGCATCGACCTGATTGTTCACGAGCGCGGCGCCGTAGAGCACCGGTGGGTCGAGTGGCAGGACCGTGGCCGCAATGCCGCTGCCGCGCAACTGATCTGCCGCGGTGTTGGCGACCGCGACCGAGGTCGGATCGTTGGCGGCGGCTCCGATCACAAGCGCCAACGTCTCGCCGCCGCGGCTGATGCGCCCGCGCGTAGTCTCCGGCGGCAGCGGCGCCGCACTGCCCGGCGTATCCGGTGGCGACGGGGGTGACGTTGTCGGGCTGCGGTCAACCTGGTAGCCGGCTTGAGCGAACAACGCCAACGCGCGTTCGGTGCCCAGTGGTGCCGGCGCTGTGGCCAGATAGCCCGGATCACTCGGGGCTCGGATGAGGGCCTGATCCAAGATGACCGAATTGTCGCTACCGGCACCAATTGCCGCGAGCAGATCGACGTCGATCAGACCCAGAATCGCTTTCCGCACAAGGGGATCCGCCAACTTGGGCTGCTGGGCCCGCAATGTCAGCTGCATGACGCGCGGCGTGATCATCCGCGCGGTGCGCACATCGGGGATCGCCGCCAGCTGGGCGAAGGCCGCCGCACCGCCATGCACCTGGGCCACCTGGGTGTCGCCGTTGCGAATTGAGTCGGCCAGGACGGCAGGCGCACCGGCCCGCCGGAACAGGATCTGGTCGGGCGTGGCCGGCTGACGCCAGAACCGGTCATTGCGGGCAAGCAGAATCTCGTCACGTTGCGGATCGATGGAGTCGACCCGGAACTGACCACCGGTCACCGGGAGAGCCCGCGCCAAACCGGCCGCGAATCCACCCGGCACGTCTTTGACGATATGGGCCGGCAACAGGTCGTTGAACAGTTCCCGCCAGGCCGGGTAAGGCTGTGAAAAAGTGACGATCGCGGTCTTGCCTCCGTCGACGGATTGGACGCCGGTGATGAGGTCGTAGCCGGCCGGATCCACGACACCGGGCTGACTCGCCATCTGGCGCCACAGATACCAGAAGTCGTCGGCCGCGATGGGGGCGTTATCGGTCCACGCGGCCTCGGGCTGGATCTTGTAGGTGACGGTGAACGGGCGCGCATTGGTCACCGCTGCCGACACCAGCAGCGCGGGATCCAACTCCCAGCGTGAGCCGGTCGGCGTGGCCGGGTCAGCCACCGGCCGGAACGCACTGGGCAGTACCAGCGCACCGATGGCTGCGTTGACGGGCGACTGGTCCGACAACAGGTGCGGATTGAAGCCGGCGCCAATCGAGTCGATCGCCATGATGATTTGGGCGGCCTTGGGAGCCGGCGCGACAGCTTGCGAGGTTTCGGTGCTCTGCGGAG
>JBMOKE010000372.1:0-1722 GCA_049315425.1 Mycobacterium sp.
GTCATCGAACTCATCGCCGGCGGTGCCACCGCGCCCACCGAGAGCATCGTCGCCGAGGGGTTGGAGGCGGCCAAGCCGTTCATCGCCACCCTGTGTTCGGCGCAGAGTGCGCTGGCCGAGAAGGCTGCCAAGGAGACCGCCGACTATCCGGTGTTCCCGGACTACGCAGACGACGCCTACGCGGCCGTCGCCGACGTCGCAGGTGACTCGTTGTCGCAGGCGCTCACCATCGCCGGCAAACAGGAGCGCGATGACCGCACCGACCAGATCAAGGGTGAGGTGCTCAACCGGCTCAGCGAGAACTTCGCCGGCCGCGAGAAGGAGATCGGCGCAGCATTCCGCTCGCTGACGAAAAAGCTTGTGCGTCAGCGCATCCTGACCGACCACTTCCGTATCGATGGCCGCGGTATCACCGATATCCGGGCGCTCAGTGCCGAGGTGGCGATCATCCCGCGTGCACACGGCAGCGCGCTGTTCGAGCGCGGCGAGACCCAGATCATGGGTGTCACCACATTGGACATGGTCAAGATGGCCCAGCAGATCGACTCGCTGGGTCCGGAGAAGTCCAAGCGGTACATGCACCACTACAACTTCCCGCCGTACTCGACCGGTGAGACCGGCCGGGTGGGCTCGCCCAAGCGGCGCGAGATCGGCCACGGTGCACTCGCTGAGCGCGCCCTGATGCCGGTGCTGCCCAGCATCGAAGAGTTCCCGTATGCCATCCGGCAGGTCTCGGAGGCGTTGAGCTCCAATGGGTCTACGTCGATGGGTTCGGTGTGTGCCTCGACGCTGTCGCTGCTGAACGCCGGTGTGCCGCTGAAGGCCCCGGTGGCCGGTATCGCGATGGGTCTGGTGTCCGATGAGGTGAACGGCGAGACGCGCTACGTCGCACTCACCGACATCCTCGGCGCCGAGGACGCGTTCGGCGATATGGACTTCAAGGTCGCCGGCACCAAGGAGTTCGTCACCGCACTGCAGTTGGACACCAAACTCGACGGCATTCCGTCGCATGTGCTGGCCGGTGCGCTGGCGCAGGCCAAGGATGCCCGACTGGTGATCCTGGACGTGATGGCCGAGGCCATCGATGCTCCTGACGAGATGAGCCCGTACGCACCGCGCGTTACGGCCATCAAGGTGCCGATCGACAAGATCGGCGAGGTCATCGGGCCCAAGGGCAAGATGATCAACTCGATCACCGAGCAGACCGGTGCGTCGATCTCGATCGAGGACGACGGCACCGTGTTCGTCGGTGCCACCGACGGTGCGTCGGCTCAGGCGGCGATCGACATGATCAACGCGATCGCCAACCCGCAGCTGCCGAAGGTGGGCGAGCGGTTCCTCGGAACCGTCGTCAAGACCACCGATTTCGGTGCGTTCGTCTCGCTGCTGCCCGGCCGCGACGGCCTGGTCCACATCTCCAAGCTGGGCCGTGGCAAGCGGGTCTCCAAGGTCGAAGACGTCGTCAAGCTTGGTGACAAACTGCGCGTGGAGATCGCCGATATCGACAACCGCGGCAAGATCTCGCTGGTCCCGGTTGATGAGGACACCGCAGCGGAGGGCGCACCCGCGCCGGTCGATGCCGCGACCGCCAATAGCTAAGCCCGTCGGACTCCGGGGTCGGCGCACTCGTGCGTCGGCCCCGGAGCTTTCGACGATGCGTCGCACCGTCCTGCCCGGCGGCTTACGGGTGGTCACCGAGTTCGTTCCGTCGGTGCGTTCGGC
>JBMOKE010000117.1:0-7510 GCA_049315425.1 Mycobacterium sp.
ACGTCGAAACGCTGAGGGTCGTCGAAGACCATCGGGTCGCGGTTGGCGGCGGCGAGGTAGATCACTACCACCTCGCCGCGTTTGATCGAGGTGCCCGCGATGACGGTGTCCCTCCTCGCCACCCGTGCGGTGAGTTGCACCGGGGACTCGAGTCGAAGAATCTCCTCGACAGCTCCCGGCCACAGCGACGGATCCTCGGCCAGGATCTCCAACTGGTCGGGGTGGTTGAGCAGCAGCCGGATCCCGTTGCCGAGCAGGTTGACGGTGGTCTCAAAACCGGCTGCCAACACCAGGCCGGCGACGGCCCGCAGTTCGGTTTGATCCAGCCGGACGCCGTCCTCCGATGCCTCGATGAGTTGGCTCATCAGGTCATCGCCGGGGTGTTCGCGCAGGTGCTGTAAATGCGCGCCGAGCCAGTCGTTGAAACCCTCGATGCCGTGCTGAACGCGCTGATACTGCGGCCAGCTCAAGCCGAAATCGAGACTGGGAGCGGCTAATTCACCGAATTCGAGAATCTTCGACCGATCGGCTTCCGGCACGCCGAGGATCTCGCTGATTACCGACACCGGAAGCTGGGCGCAATATCGGTCGATGATATCGACCACACCGGTATCGGTCGCGAGTCCGGCGAGCAACTCTTCCGCAGTCGACTCGACCCCGCCGCGCAGCCCGGCCACCGCCCGAGAGGTGAACACCGACGAGACCGTCTTGCGATAGCGGGTGTGTTCGGGCGGCTCGACGGCCAGTAGCGACGGTGCCAGCAGTGGGTGCAGAAGATCGGCCCTGGTGCGGCGTTCCAGCCACCGCAGCGGTGCGGGCAGGTTGGCGCCGGATGTGATCACCCGAAAGTCGTCGGAGCGGAGTAATTCGTGGGCGATCGTGTGATCGACGGTGAGGTAGCCGACCCTGGACCGCACCATCGGGCCGTGCGAGCGCAACTCCTCGTAGAACGGAACCGGATCGGCACGAACGGCAGGATCGGTTACCAGCCGAGCCTGCAGATCACCACGCCTTGCCGACAAACCAGCTGCTGACCGGACCACGCCGTGCATGGCGAACCAGTGCAGTCGCTCCTTGATCGTCGCCATGTTTCAGGGAGCCGGTGTCCAGCTGACAGGCAACCTCTTGATGCCATGGATGAAAGCCGACAGCAGCATCGCGGGCTCCTCGGTGACGGTGATATCGGGCATGCGGTTGTACAACTCCTCGAAGACCACGGCGATCTCGCGGCGGGCTAGGTTCGCACCCAGGCAGAAGTGGGTGCCGCCGCCACCGAATCCGAGATGGTGGTTGTGCGCTCGGGCCACGTCGAACTTCCACGGATTGTCGAACTTGTCCTCGTCACGGTTGGCCGAGGAGTACCACATCGTCACCTTGTCTCCCGCGGCGATCTTGACGCCGCTGAGTTCGACGTCGCGGGTGGCGGTGCGGCGCATGTAGACCACCGGCGAGGCCCACCGCACGATCTCCTCCACCGCCGATGGCGTGTGGGTGTCGAAATCATTCCACCAGATCTCACGCTGCTCGGGGTAGCGGGACAGCGCCAGCACACCATGGCTGATCGCGTTACGGGTGGTTTCGTTTCCGGCGACCGCCAGCAGGATGAAAAAGGACGCGATTTCGGCAGACGTCAGTCGTTCGCCGTCGACCTCGGCGGCCACCAGAGCGGTGGTCAGATCATCGCGCGGGTTGGCCCTGCGATCCTCGGCCAGAGCGGTGGCGTAGGCGCCGATGTCGATGGAGACCTTCATGAATTCTTCGTAGTCGGTGGTGAGGTCCGGGTCTCCGAAGCCGAGAATGATGTTGGTCCAGTGGAAGATCTTCTGGTGGTCATCCTCGGGGATACCCATCATGTCGCAGATCACCTGCAGTGGCAGCGGTCCGGACAGTTCGGTCACCAGTTCTCCCCTGCCGTCAGGGTGGTTGGCGATCAGTTCCGATACCAACTGGCGGGCGCGGTCGCGAACCGATTCCTCGGTTCGCGCGACCACCTTCGGCGTGAAGGCGCTGCGCACGATATTGCGCAACCGCGCGTGACGCGGATCGTCGAGATTGATCATCGAGCCGAAGTACTCAGCCACCTCGGGTGACTGGTCGGCGATGGTGATATTGGGCACCGAACTGAAGATCTCCGGATGCCGGCTGGCGTAATGGACGTCATCGAACTTCATCAGCGCCCAGTGACCGGCGCCCGCTTCGAATCCCTCGTAGCCGACTTCCTGGAAGAACATGATCGGCGCCTCGCGGCGCAGGGTCGCGAACGCCCCGTCCCGGATCGAGTCGTCAAACGTCCAGAACTCCATGGTGCCCAGGTTGATGTCCGCCAGCGGGACACTCGGGGGCGCCTGGCCGTTGACGCGGGTTGCGATACCCATGATTACCGTCCTTGGTTGGGATTAGTCTGCTCCACATTAGAGGTGGCGCCGACGGGGATGGCGCCGCGCAGCTAGGACTCTTCCTCGACGACCTTCTTGATTCGCTCCAACGTAGTGCGCATATCGCGGACGTTGCGTCGCCCGCGCAGATAGCCGGCGAACACCCAGAACACTCGCAGCAGCGGAGAATTGTTGAGCCGGAACGACTCCGTGACATCGGTGCCGTCACCGGCCGGGGTGAGCCGATAGTGCCAGTTGTTGACCGCTGCGTCGCCCGGGCCCAACACCGCGAAGCCGAACTCCCGGCCAGGCTCGCAGGCCGTTACGCGGCAGACCGTCCAGTACACCGGGCCGATCTCATTGCGGCGGACGTGTCCGCGGAACTTCGCGCCCAGGGCCGGACCGGTGGCGCCGTCCAGCCATTCCGACTCAAAGACCTCGGGGGAGAAGCGCCCGGTGTTTCGGACGTCAGCGATGAGATCCCAGATCTTGTCAGCCGGCGCGCTCATGTGAACCGTTACAGAACCATCCATGATGGAAGATCCTAGGCCGGTAACGTCTGCGGGTGTGGGGTCGGCACCGTGGGCGTAATTCTGGGACCGCGCATCGTGGGCATCGACCGGTTCATCGCCGCCCCGCCCGCTGCGGCATGGGACCTGCTGGTTGACGTGACGGCGTGGCCGATTTGGGGGCCGTCGGTGCGGCGCGCGATGTTGCGCGACGGGGCTACCGGCCTGAGTCTCGGGACGCGGGGAGACGTCTGGACCGCGGTCGGGGTGCGGATGCCATTCGTGATCACCGAATTCGAGCCGGGCCAGCGTTGGACCTGGAAGGTCGCGGGGGTGCCGGCAACCGGACATCAGGTCACCGCCGCGCCTGGCGGTTGTCTCGTCAGATTTGAGGTTCCGTGGTGGGCGACCGCCTACCTGCCGGTGTGCTCGGCCGCACTGGGACGGATCGACTCGCTGCTGCGCTGAATCCGTCAGGTCTGGCAATACGACCGGGTGGCGGCATCGAGTGCCTGCCGATACAACGGGTCAAGTTGGCGTGCCTCGGCGACCGCGGTTCTGGCGGCATCGAGGCGGATCGGACAGTCCGGTGAATCCAATATCGGCCAATCGGCGGCGATCAGGGTGACCATCCGGTGGTTGAGGTCGTCGATCAGCGTGCGCGAGGCAGACAGATCAGGAGCCGACAGGGGCGCTGCCGCGGGGTCCAATTTCCACGCGGAGAACCGGTTGTACTGAATGGCCTCGGTGGCGTCAATCTGGTCGGCGAACACTGTGGTGACGTAATTGCTTGGCACGTCGGCTGATTCGGCATCGGCAGAGACGGCCTCGAGCACCTGTTGCACCCGGGCGGGGTCGGTGATGGCTGCGCCGTTAAGCCACTTGCTGGCCGCTATCGCATCGGCGGTCGCCAGACGCTGGGTCGCGGTGTCGATCAGGTCGTACAGGGGTTCGACCTCATCGGCTGACGCAATCCCGGCCAACGGGCTTCCGAATGCGAGACCGAACGCAGCCAGTGCCATCAGCGCCGGTCGGACACTCAACCGACCGGACCTTTGGCCAGCACGAGTGGTGCGGTGTGGGGGATACCGCCGCGGTCGATCCAGGTCAGCGAGATGGTGTCACCGGGTCGACGTTGATCCATGACGTTGGACAGATCCGCCGCGGAGTTGATCGGAATGCCGTCGACCGCCGTGATCACGTCACCACCGAAGATCCCGATCTGCCGGGCGGGGGTATCCGGCAGGACCTGTCGCACCACCGCACCGGCCGGTCCACGACTCATCGGTGAAGAGTCTGCGATCCCCACCCCGATGAACGCCGTATCGCCGAGATGAATCGAGTCCGACGCCGCACCGGTGCGGATTTGGTTGGCGATCGCCAAAGCCCGGTCGATCGGAATCGCAAAGCCCTCGCCGCCGGCCACTCCACCCATTCGATAGGTCAGGGTGGCGGCAACGTTGACGCCGACCACCTGGCCCGTCCCGTTGACCAGGGGACCGCCGGAGTCGCCCGGAAGGATTTCGGCAGCCACCCGGATCAAGTCGTACAACTCCCGGGAGCCGCCGCCGGACTCGTCGGACGCGCGAACCGAGGCGCCGATCTGAGTCACCGTGCCCGGCGCATAGCTCGGCGGTGCGCTGGACCCGTTCGAGTTACCGATAGCCGCAATCGGGTCACCGACGGCCAGCGACGACGAGGTGCCCAAGACTGCGGTCGGAAGCCCGGCTGCTCCGCGCAATCGCACCAGCGCGATGTCGTTATCCCGGTCGAAGCCGATCACGTCAACGGGGTAGGACCGGCTATTCGCCAGGCTCAACGCCGTGATCTCGGTGGCTCCCTCGATGACGTGGTTGTTGGTCAGCACCTCACCGTCGGGGTTCAGCAGGATGCCGGTGCCTGCCCCGATAGCTCCCTGGTAACTCAATGTTGTGTTGATGTCGACGAGTCCTGGGACCACCTGACTCAGCAGAGCGGACTGGTCCAACGGCGCCCGAGGCACCGGCGTCGGCGCAGCGGTCGCAGGTGCCGCAACCAGGCCGGCAAGCAGGGTCAGCACAGCCAGCACCCCGGGGAGTCGGCGGGCCGGATGGCCCGCCGGACGCGGATGGGTTGCGTTCACAGGATCAACTTTGCCTGAAAACCTCCGAAACGGCGAAAAGCCTCGCCGGAACAGGTGCCGACCGAGTAGCGGTAACATCAGTTGATCGTCATTTTCGGGCGAGGAAAGCATGAACACAGACACACTCAGCACCCGATCGTCGCGGCTGCTCATCGCGGCAGCACTGCTGATGTCGATGGTTCTAAGCGCGACATTCATCGGCATGCACCGGGTCTACGACCTGCGTGGCCCCGCCGTGGAATCTCCGCGAAACCCGATCACCGATGTCCAGGCCAAGGAGCAGGTGCTCGGATCGGCGCGACAATTGGTTCGGGCAGGCGGACTCAGAGCGGCCAGCGGCACCTACATCCTGGTGTCCTGCGCGCCCGACGACTTACCGCCCTACCAGGGCAGCGTCTACCTGAACTTCGATACGCCCACGATCACCGAAACCCCCGCCTACTTCCGCGCGATCGCGCGGTCACTGACCAAGCGGGGATGGACCGAGGGGGTGGCGCCCGGCCGCCACCCTGGCGGGCACACCCTGGTCAAGGACGGGGTGACCGCCGTCTACTACCGCCACCCGGACGTTCCCCGTCGCGGCGTATTGCAGATTTACGGCGAATGCCGCGACATGACCGACCACCGAGCGGACCCCAGCGGTTTTACCGACATCACCGGCCAGCTCTACCGCTGATCAGCGGGGAAGAAACGGCGGCCGGGGGACTTTGGTCCCCGGCAAGGAGGGCCTTCCGCCCGTGTCTGGTACGGCCCGTAACACATAGACTGCCAGCCATGACCTACGTGATCACCAGCGAATGTGTGGATGTCAAGCACAAGGCGTGTGCCGCAGAATGCCCGGTCGACTGCATCTACGAGGGCGACCGGACCATGTACATCAATGCCGAGGAGTGCGTTGACTGCGGCGCCTGCAAGTTGTTGTGCGAGGTGGACGCGATCTTCTACGAAGACGACCTACCCGAGAGCGAACGAAAGTTCCTCGCTGACAACGAAGCGTTTTTCTCAGAGGTGCTTCCCGGCCTGCGGGTTCCGCTGGGCTCGCCCGGCGGAGCCGACGCGGTAGGTGCGGTCGGGGTGGACACCCCGATGGTGGCCGCACTACCGCGGAAGCAGGCTTGACCTCGGTAACGCTGCGCCGGTTTCGGTCGACTTCATTCTAGGCGCGCCGGTGGTGCACACTGCACAGCGGAAAGGCGTCAGCATCTAGACTGTCACTTTGCTCGCAGACCACCACAAGGACAGGAAGTCATGGCCAGGGCACTTCGACGGGCACTCGCCGCCGCGGGTATCGCAGTGGTTGCGATGACGGCTTCGGCACCTGCCAGTCCGGCCGCCACGGCCCCTTCGGCGGCCGCGGCAACAGTGGCGTCGGTGCGACCCATCAATGGCCAAACCGTCGGCGTCGCCCACCCGATCATCGTGACGTTCAACGGGCCGGTCATCGACCGTCGGGCCGCCGAGCAGACCATCACCGTCACCTCTCCGGTAAACGTGGCCGGGAAGTTCGAGTGGCTCAGCACTGACGCGGTGCAGTGGGTGCCCGACCAGTACTGGCCGGCCCACTCCCAGATCACCTTGCTAGTCGGGGGCGTTCGACGCAGTTTCGGCACCGGATCAACCACGCTGGGCGTAGCGAGCATCTCCGCGCACACCTTCACGGTCAGCATCGACGGCGTGATCATGCGGAGGATGCCGGCCTCAATGGGCAAGCCCAAATTCCCCACACCCATCGGAACCTTCAGCGCTCTGGAGAAGCAGCAGACTTTGGTGATGGATTCCCGCACCATCGGAATCCCACTGAACGACCCGGAGGGATACAAGCTGACGGTCAACTACGCGGTCCGGGTCAACTGGGGTGGTGTCTACGTGCACTCCGCGCCGTGGTCGGTGGGTTCACAGGGCTACGCAAATGTCAGTCATGGCTGCATCAACCTCGGGCCCGATAACGCGGCCTGGTACTTCAACCAGGTCAACATCGGCGATCCGATCATCATCAACGGCTGAGCGAACCACTGAGCCAGAGTCGGTTTCAGTCCGTCATTTCGGGTGGTTGCCGGTGAACTCGATCGTCACTTCATCCGCGACCTTCAACGAACCCATCAGCAACGAGTACGGCTTGACGTCAAAGTCGCTCTGGGTGATCCCGGTTTGAGCGGACATCGTCCAGGCGTCTCCCGTGTCGTCAACCGCCAGGTCGATCACCTGAGAGCGGGACTTACCGTGGATTTCCACCGTCCCCGTGAGCCGGTATCCCGCGACTTTCTTGACGATATCGTCTGTGGCGAAACGGATGTGCGGATATTTCTTGGCATCGAGTGACTTCAGCGCGTTGAATCTGACAACTGATTTCTCCGGGCCTGACAGCGGAGTAACGCCACCTTCACCTTTGATGACCTGAAGAGAGTCGACGACCACCGTGAGGTCCACACTCAGCGGCTTACCGGAACGCCACCGCACCGTCCCCCGCCACGACCCCATGATGATTGTCAGCCGATGCCCCATTC
>JBMOKE010000373.1:0-1714 GCA_049315425.1 Mycobacterium sp.
TTCGCGGACCTGGAATACAACGGCCAGCACCTCGTGTTCAGTGCTAGTATGACTCATGTTTTCGATTATAAGTCGAAAACCTCGGACGCGGAACAGGAGGCGGCAATGACCGTCGCTGATCGCACAGATTCAGTGCTGGCCGGGAGCATCATCAATGGTCCCGGTGGCTACACCGGTGTCACCGGCGACGCGCAATGGGCCGCCGAGATCCGCCGTCTGGCCACCCTGCGTGGCGCGACCATCCTGGCGCACAACTATCAGTTGCCCGCCATCCAGGACGTCGCCGATCACGTCGGTGACTCCCTGGCCCTCTCACGTATCGCCGCCGAGGCGCCCGAGGACACCATCGTGTTCTGCGGCGTGCACTTCATGGCCGAGACCGCCAAGATCCTCAGCCCCACCAAGACCGTCCTGATCCCCGATCAGCGGGCCGGCTGCTCGCTGGCCGACTCCATCACCGCCGAGGATCTGCGGGCCTGGAAGGACGAGTACCCGGGTGCCGTCGTGGTGTCCTACGTCAACACCACCGCCGCGGTGAAGGCGCTCACCGACATCTGCTGCACCTCGTCCAACGCCGTCGAGGTTGTCAACTCCATTCCGGCTGACCGAGAGGTGCTGTTCCTCCCCGATCAGTTCCTGGGCGCCCACGTCCGCCGGATGACCGGCCGGAAGAACCTGCACATCTGGGCCGGCGAATGCCATGTCCACGCCGGCATCAACGGCGACGAGCTGACTGCGCAGGCACGCAGTCACCCCGACGCGGAACTGTACGTACACCCCGAATGCGGCTGTGCCACCTCCGCGCTGTATCTGGCCGGCGAGGGCGCGTTCCCCGACGACCGGGTCAAGATCCTGTCCACCGGTCAGATGTTGGACGCCGCTCGAACCTCGCACGCCAAGCAGGTACTGGTGGCTACCGAAATCGGCATGCTGTACCAGCTCCGAAAAGCCGCACCGGATATCGACTTCCAGGCCGTCAACGATCGTGCGTCGTGCAAGTACATGAAGATGATCACCCCGGCCGCGTTGCTGCGCTGTCTGATCGAGGGTGCCGATGAGGTCGACGTCGATCCCGATACCGTGCGTCGTGCCCGCGCCAGCGTGCAGCGCATGATCGAGATCGGGCAGCCGGGCGGTGGCGAATGACCCGCCGGGTCGCCTGCGGTAACACCGCGGGGGTCAACTGGGAGCAGCGTGCCGATGTCGTCGTCATCGGCACCGGTGTGGCCGGTCTGGCGGCTGCGCTGGCCGCGCATCGTCGCGGCAGCCGCACCGTCGTCCTGAGCAAGGCCACCGAGACCGCCACCTTCTACGCCCAGGGCGGCATCGCCGTGGTGCTGCCCTTCACCGACGACACCGTCGAAGCCCATGTGCACGACACCGTGGTGGCCGGGGCGGGGCTGTGCGATGAAAACGCCGTGCGCTCGATCGTCGCCGACGGCTATCAGGCGGTGGCCGATCTGATCGCCGACGGTGCCCGGTTCGATGAGAGCGCCCCCGGGCAGTGGGCGCTGACGCGCGAGGGCGGGCATTCCCGCCGTCGCATCATGCACGCCGGGGGAGACGCCACCGGTGCTGAGGTGCAGCGCGCACTCGACCACGCCGCGGCCACCCTCGATATTCGGCATGACCACGTGGCGCTGGAGATCCTGCATGACGGTTCGGCGGTCACCGGGGTGCTGGTGGGCAATGCCGACGGTATCGGCGTGCTGCA
>JBMOKE010000118.1:0-7504 GCA_049315425.1 Mycobacterium sp.
CAGTGGCAGGTGCAGTCACTGTGCCCGGAATGGACGGTGCGAGGGGTTGTCGACCACCTAGCCAGTGTCGAGGCAGTGCTGGCCGGCTGGGTGCCGGAGGACGCCACCGCGATGCCGCCATTCGAGCGCGCGGGGGAGTTCCTGGCGCGGACCGCCGATCTGCACGGGGCGCAGTATCTGGACAAGGTTCGCGAGGTCTTCACCAGCCGCCGGCATGACCTGGCTGCGCTGTCGCAGTCAGATGTGGAGCGCCCGTCATTTACTCCGGTGGGTCCGGGCACGTATGGAAAGTTCATGGCGATCCGGGTGTTCGATTTCTGGGTCCACGAGCGCGATATCACCACGCCGCTGGGCCTGTCGACCGAGGACACCGGGGTAGCTGCCGAGATCGCGCTGGCCGAAGTGGAAGGCTCGCTCAGCTACATCGTGGGTAAGAAGGTGGGACTGCCCGACGGCAGCAGTATCGTCTTCCGCCTCACCGGACCGATCGCGGCCGAGTATGCGGTCGCCGTCGATGGGCGAGCCAAACAGGTTGAGCATCTGGACAATCCGGACAGCGAGGTGAGCACCGACTCGACCACGTTCATCCAACTGGCCTGCGGCCGCATCGACCCGCAAGGCCCCATCGACGCGGGTGCCATCACCTGGACCGGTGACGCCGAACTCGGTGAGCGCGCCGCCCGCAATCTGCGGTACACGATGTGACCGGGCGCCCGGAGTTTGTCGATTTCCACTTCGACGTCATGTGCCCGTGGGCATATCAAACCTCGCTCTGGATTCGTGAGGTCAGCAGATTGACTGGGCTGCAGGTGAACTGGCGCTTCTTCAGTCTCGAGGAGATCAATCGCGTCGAGGGCAAGAAGCATCCGTGGGAGCGCGAGTGGTCCTACGGATGGTCGATGATGCGCATCGGTGCGCTGTTGCGACGTTCGTCGATGGACGATCTTGACGCCTGGTACGCCCGGGCCGGCCGTGCCCTGCATGTCGAGGGCCACAAGCCGCACGAGAGGTCCGTCGCCCGCCACCTGCTGGCCGAGTTAGGTATGGACCCCGATCTGGTCGATGCAGCGATCGCCGACCTGAGCACCCACGACGAGGTGCGTGCCGAGCATCAGCGTGTGGTCGATGCTAAGGGGTACGGGGTGCCGACGCTGTTCTTCCCGGACGGTCAGTGCCTATTCGGGCCGGTGCTTGTCGACCCACCCACCGGGGAAGCGGCCGTGCGACTGTGGGACGCCGTCGTCGCCTGGACGGAGTTCCCCCACCTCTACGAGCTACAGCGACCGAAAACCCCCGCTGATGAGCAGGCGATCGCCGAGGCCTTCCGTCCGTATCTGCAGGCCCGGGACTGGGTGTCGATCAATCGCGGTGAGGTCATCGCCATTGACAGTCCGGCTGATAGCTAGTCGCGTCGCGAGCTCATCGTCGCGGTTGACGCGGCCTCGCCATTGTTTGACTGTGCTTAACGATCAACTCGTGCAGCCGATCCCGATGGTCACCGTAGTAGTGCTATTCCGACGACCATCGCCAGCATCAGAAACGCCGGCACCGATTTGGTCAGGGGGTCCTTGACTTTCGCGTGCATCGCCAGTGCCCCGACCATCAGTACCGCAACGACCAGTGTCGCTGGCAAGACCAATCGCGGCACCCAGATGCCGACGATCAGCATCACCGCCGAAACGATCTTGGCTGCCCCGACCGCATAGAAGCACCAATCGGGGAGGCCGTACGCGGCAAACTCTTCTCTGAGTGTCTGCGAAGAACCTCCGCGAAACGCCGTCGCCGACCGAGGACGCACCAACCACACATTGATGAGACCTAGTCCGGCGATCACTTGGAGAATGACAGACACTGCGGAAGTTGACATCTGATGCCTCGCTGTAGGGTTCTGTGATGGAAGACAACTCGACGCACTGATGCCTTCGTGAACATTCTCTATCAAACCTTGAAGCCGTTGTCGGCGACACTCTTCCTGTATTACGGCTTAAGTGTTCTGTTCTCCGATGCGATGGTGGCCGAGTTCGACCAATTCGGGCTACCCAATTTGCGCAAAGCCACCGGCGTCCTCGAACTGCTCGGTGCGGTCGGAATCATCGTCGGCTACCTCATACCGCCACTCGTGATTGCCGCGTCAGGCGGCTTGGCCTTGTTGATGGCCCTCGGCCTCGCCGTCCGTTATCGCTCTCGGTCGTCGATACTGGACTCTCTGGCTGCCCTGGTAATGCTGCTGATCAACCTGTATATCTGCCTTTACGCTGCCGGGCTTTTGCGGTAGCGCCGTTGGGGCTTGACCGTCCGACGCCGTAGGGTCATTCCATGACGATCTGGGACCGGTTCTTGGGCAGGCCCGAATCGCTGGCACATCGCAACCGACGCGACTACCGCATGGTGGACATCCCGGGAACGTGGACGCGCACCATCTCAGGAAGCCCCGCCTATGAGGACACGATAAACGCGCTGCCTCTGGGTTCGGTCCAGGTGACATTGCACTTACAGCAACGAGGCGAGGACACCCGCGCTGTAGCCGCCTACGTCTCTGAACAGCAGGTGGGGTGGATCGCTACCCAACGGGGCCCCATCGAATCGCGTCTTGCCAGCGGTTTCCTCTGGCGCGACGCGTCGGTGGACTGGATGACCCGGTTAGACGCCGCCGGTATCAGGCCGAGGCTCCAAGGTTTGTTACGCATCGCTGGCGATCCGGGCAGACGTCTCATCAACATCGACTTCCCTGGCCGAAACGAGCCGAAGCTGTCGGCCATCGCCAAGCAACTCATTAACGCCAATCCAGCCAGCTGAGGAGTTCCGTCACCCCGCATCGCCACCGACTAGCGGACCCCGCCCAGTTGCGCACCGGTCTCGTCGACCTGGCGCACCGGCCCGGTGAACCACTTCTTCACCGAGACGTGCCAGTAGATCCACAGCAGGGTGAACGTGCCGCCGACGAGCAGTGGGGTGTAGTTGAGGAACTTCCATTCGAAGCTGGCATCCCACGGCACGCCGCCCAGCGAGGTCGGGAACATCGCGACAATCGAGGTGATGATGATCTCGGCCAGGGCCAGCGGGGCCATCCACTTGTAATGGTTGCCGATGTTCCAACTGCCCACCTCGAACGAATCGCCGGCCTTCCAGCGGTAGTAGATCGGAACCGCGAACGCTAGATACAGCCCGACGACGCCGATGGAGACGACCGCGAAGAATGCGATCGGCACCGGCGCACCGTTGATGTCGACCGGCACCAGGGCGGGCAGGGTGATGATCGCCGCGATCAACGCCGTCACGATCACTGCATTGGCCGGCACCTTGCGGGAGTTCACCGCAGACCACAGTTTGTGGCCCGGCACCGCGCGATCCCGACTGAAAGCGAACAGCATGCGCGAGGCACTGGTCTGACAGGCTGTGGTGCAGAACAACTGCCCGGCCGTGGAGATGAACAACACCGCCGCCGCCCACTTGGACGTCAGCGCCTGGCTGAAGATCGCCGCCACCGCGCCGCCGGCCTTGGACACCCCGTCGGCGTCCTGAACCGCAAACAGGAAGGACAGCAGGAGAATCCAGCCACCGATCGCCGAGTAGAAGATCGACCGCCAGATACCCTTGGCTGCGCCGTCGGCCGCGCTCTTGGTCTCCTCGGATAGGTGCGCCGAAGCGTCGTAGCCGGTGATCGTGTACTGGGTGAGGATCGCCGAGATCGGCAACACGATCAGCAGCCAACCCAAACCGGAGGTGGCCCCGGCGAACATGCCGCTGTTGTTCACTGTTCTGGCGAACACGTCGCCGACGCTGGCGTGGTGTTCGGGAACCAGGACCAGAATCGCGATCACCGTCGCCGCGCCCGCAACATGCCACCAGACCGAGATGTTGTTGATGACGGCGAGCAGGTGACTGGAAAAGATGTTGATCGAGGCCACCACCACCAGAATGATCAGGAACATCACGAACACCCGCTTGAGGCTGTAACCGGCCAGCCAATTCTCGCTGAGAGTGCCCAGCGTCAGGTCCAGGAACGTCGCGCTGCCGTAGGCCACCGAGGCCAGGATCGCGATCAGCCCGACGAGGTTCAGCCAGCCGGTGTAGTACCCGGCTTTGGGGCCGCCGAGCTTTGCCGCCCACCAGTAGATTCCGCCGGAGGTGGGGAACGCCGAGACCAACTCCGACATGCAGAATCCGACCAGCAGGATGAACGCGGCCAAAATCGGCCAGCCCCAGGCGATCGCTGCCGGGCCGCCGTTGTTCCAGCCCAGGCCGAACGAGGTGAAGCAGCCCGCCAGGATCGAGATGATCGAGAACGAGATGGCGAAGTTGTTGAAACCGGACCAGGAACGGGACAGCTCCTGGGAGTACCCCAACTTGGCCAGCTGCCGTTCGTCTTCGTCGAGTAGTTCGTGGCCCTCGGGCACGGCGGGTCTCCTTTAATCGGCAATAAAGCGCGCGTGGTAGGGACGATATGCCGGTTAGGGCCTTGTCGTCCTACCTTTAACGTTGTCGATTGTGTAAACCTTGGGGCCGACCGCACATTGGGCGGCCTGTTGATACGTCCTAGCGAAGGGGGCGCTCGTGTCGCCTGACAGCACAGCCGGCCGTCGGCACGGGCTGCTGACGGCCGGTGAGCTGGACCGGCTGATGGCCGCCGGCGAGATCGACACCGTGATCGTGGCCTTCACCGATATGCAGGGCAGGCTCACCGGCAAGCGGGTCTCGGCCCGCCTTTTCGCCGAGGAAGTCGCCAGCCATGGCGCCGAGTGCTGCAACTACCTGTTGGCCGTCGATGTGGAGATGAACACCGTCGACGGGTACGCGATGTCCAGCTGGGGGTCGGGCTACGGGGACATGGTGATGGCGCCGGATCTGAGCACCCTGCGGCTGATTCCGTGGCTGCCCGGCACCGCCCTGGTGATGGCCGATCTGCACTGGGTGGGCGGCGGTCCGGTCATCGCCTCGCCGCGCGCCATCCTGCGCACCCAACTGGACCGGCTGGCACAGCGCGGCCTGGCCGCGTTCGTCGGTACCGAGCTGGAGTTCATGGTGTTCGACGACACCTACCGCGACGCCTGGGCGGCCGGCTATCGGGGACTGAGCAAGGCCACCGATTACAACGTCGACTACGCGATGCATGCCTCGACGCGCCTGGAGCCGATGCTGCGTGACATCCGGCTGGGGATGGACGGCGCCGGCATGTACTGCGAGGGCGTCAAGGGTGAGTGCAATCCCGGCCAGCAGGAGATCGCCTTCCGCTATGACGACGCACTGGTCACCTGTGACAACCACACGATTTACAAGAACGGCGCCAAAGAGATCGCCGACCAGCACGGCAAGAGCCTGACCTTCATGGCCAAGTTCGATGAACGCGAGGGCAACAGCTGCCACATCCACATCTCGTTGCGCGGCAACGACGGCACCGCCGTGCTCGCCGACGCGTCCGACCCGTTGGGCATGTCGGCGATGTTCCGAAGCTTCATCGCCGGCCAGCTCGCCACCATGCGTGAGCTCACCCTATTTAGCGCCCCGAATATTAACTCCTACAAGCGATTTGCCGCGGGAAGCTTCGCACCCACCGCCATCGCATGGGGTTTGGACAACCGGACCTGTGCGATGCGCGTCGTGGGCAAGGGTCATTCGATGAGGGTGGAGTGTCGCGCGCCGGGTGGTGACGTCAATCAGTACCTCGCCGTGGCCGCGCTGATCGCCGGCGGGCTGCACGGAATCGACCAGGGGCTGGAACTGCCCGCGCCGTGCGCGGGTAACGCCTACGCCGGGGACGCCCAGCGGCTGCCCACCACGCTGGCTGAAGCGGCCGAATTGTTCGCGGGATCCGCTGTCGCAAGGGAGGCGTTTGGCGACGATGTCGTCGAGCACTACCTCAACAACGCCCGAGTGGAACTGGCGGCATTCAACTCCGCGGTGACCGACTGGGAGAAAGTGCGCGGCTTTGAGCGCCTCTGACGCCCGGCCGGTGATCGGTCTGACCACCTACCTGCAACGGGCGCAAACGGGGGTATGGGATGTACGGGCCAGCTTCCTGCCCGACATCTACCTTCAGGGCGTGGTCCGCGCCGACGGGATCGCGATGCTGCTGCCGCCGCAACTCGTCGACGCCGATATCGCCGCACGCGTTCTCGACGGTGTCGACGCGCTGATCGTCACCGGCGGGCGCGACGTCGACCCCGGCACCTACGACCATGAGCCGCACCCGGCCACCGATTCCCCCGCCCGTGACCGTGACGCCTGGGAGTTCGCGCTGCTGGGCGAGGCGTTGCGCCGTGGCATGCCGGTGCTCGGGATCTGCCGTGGCGCCCAGGTGCTCAATGTGGCCTTCGGTGGCACCCTGCACCAGCACCTCCCCGACCTCCTCGGTCACACCGGCCATCAGCAGGGCAATGCGGAGTTCTCCACCTCGACCGTGCGCACCGTGGAGGGCAGTCGGCTGGCCGGTCTGCTCGGGGACGAGGCGGCTGTGCAGTGCTATCACCACCAGGGCATCGACCGCCTGGGTGAGGGTTTGACGGTCAGCGCACGCGACACCGAAGGTGTTGTCGAAGCGATCGAGTTGCCCGGGGATGACTTCGTCGTGGCCGTGCAGTGGCATCCCGAGGAGACTCCCGATGATCTGCGATTGTTCGCCGGGCTCGTCGATGCGGCCCGGACATACTCGAGGGCCCGGACCCTGTCGAAAGGAAGCGTGAATTCGTGACCACCACGGAGCTGATCAATCCGGCCACCGAGCAGGTGCTGCGCAGCGTCGAACTGCTGGATGCGGCGGGGGTCGATGACGCCGTCGCTCGGGCCAGAGTTGCCCAGAAGGCCTGGGCGGCAAGCCCGCCGGCCGAACGTGCGGCAGCACTGCGTTCGTTTGCCGCGGTGGTCGATGCCCACGTCGGCGAGTTGGCCGCCCTGGAAGTCGCCAACTCCGGGCATCCCATCGGCGCCGCCGAATGGGAGGCCGGGCATGTTCGCGATGTGCTGCAGTTCTACTCGGGCTCGCCGGAACGGCTGTCCGGTAGGCAGATTCCCGTTGCCGGCGGGCTCGACGTCACGTTCAACGAGCCCATGGGCGTCATCGGGATCATCACCCCGTGGAACTTCCCGATGCCCATCGCGTCGTGGGGGTTCGCGCCGGCATTGGCCGCAGGCAACGCCGTGGTGCTCAAACCGGCCGAGTGGACGCCGTTGACATCCATCCGGCTCGGCGAACTGGCGGTGGAAGCGGGCCTACCGCCGGATCTATTTCAGGTGCTGCCGGGTAGGGGGTCGGTGGTGGGGGAGCGTTTCATCACCCACCCCGATATCCGCAAGCTGGTCTTCACCGGCTCCACCGAGGTAGGCGTGCACGTGATGGCCGGAGCGGCACAGCAGGTCAAGCGGGTGACCCTCGAATTGGGCGGCAAGAGCGCCAACATCATCTTCGATGATTGCGATCTGGAGCGCGCGGCCGCCACCGCACCCAACGGCGTATTCGATAACGCCGGTCAAGACTGTTGCGCCCGCAGCCGGATCCTGGTGCAGCGCA